>JABZLM010000053.1 GCA_015256775.1 Solobacterium sp.
TCTTCTGAACCAGCATTCTTTTGTAGTTCTTCAAGTTTCTTTGTCTGACCAGTTAGCTTTAAAAACCATTTACCAACCTTAAACACTTTAACACGTATCTTACTTTCAAGGGATTGCTTTGGACGTATACCTGCAGCACCTGTCAGACACATCTTCTTTACATTCTCTGGGTTCTTTGCAGCGTAGCGAATTGCTACACGACAGCCAAAGGAATGTCCAATAAGAATAGGATTTTGAATTTTATTTACTGCAATGAAGTCTTCTAAGAATGCTTCATAATCAGGTACACCCCAGGCAACTGGTGGATTATCACTCTCACCAAAGCCAGGAAAATCAATCGCAAATACACGATAGCAATCTTTGTAGTGATCAAAGATTGCCTGCATCATTTCCTTATTTTGATCCCATCCATGCAGAAGGATCATATCTGGTCCTTCGCCTTCTGTGATATATGTCGTTTTTACACCGTAAATCTGTTCTGTTTTTTTCATATGTCTTTCTATTTTAATCGATATCGATGAATTTTTCACCCATTTATACAAGTTTATGTTTGATGATTTTCGTTTGTTTTCTTTGGCTTTTGTTTCCTAGCATCATGCCAGATTCTAAAGCATACACCTTCGGTGAGATTTTCTGCCACTACGCGGTAACCATATGTCGTCACTACACGGTGAACAATGGATAAACCTAAACCAAATTGGCCATCTGATCCCTTTTCATAGCGATGGAATAATGTACTCAAACGGTCTTTCGAAATATTCTTACCGTCATTGATTACACATAACTCATCTTCATGTAATGTCACCTTGATATAACTCTTGGCATAACGTAATGCATTATCAATCAGATTTTCCACTACGATCCGCCAAGGTTCTTCTTCGCCATGGAAGAAAACCTCTTCATCCAACTCACAGATAAAACTAATTTCTGGGCGAACAACCTTAAGTGATAGTAATGCTTTATCAATAATTTTATTCATGTTGAGATGATTTCCTTCCTCAACAGTATCCTTTAAATAATCCATCTTGTTGAGGATGATCAAACTCTTCACTTTCTTTTCCAAACGATTTGCATGTTCGATAATAACATCGACAGACTTTTCTAATGTTTCGTATGGATAAATACCATCTTTAATAGATTCTCCATATGACTTAATAGTTGCGATTGGTGTCTTTAAGTCATGCGAAATATTCTGAATCATTTCTTCTTTCTCACGATTTTGTTTCTTTAGCTGTGCATTCATATCACGAAGTGCATCCGCAACTTCACCAATCTCATCATTACGCTGCACGAATAGTTCCGCATCTTCTTCATTCTTAATTTTGGCGATATAGTACTTAATTTGTGATAGCGGTAAAATCAAAGTTGTCACCCATATCAAAAGCATCACCATAAAGCCAATGACAAAGCTAACGTTTAACAGTACAACGCCATTAATCAAACTATCACGTAAGCGTTGTTGAGCAGCGTTTGACATAACTGTAATTAGTTCACGTCCATCATTTAATAGCGTTTTGGAATATAAAACAATATTATCTCCTGGCGTATTTGTTCCATCTAACTGTGCCTGTGGTGTGTAGTAAGAATCCATCGTACCAGAATATGGAACATTCGCATTTGACTTCAGTCTTTCTTTTAAAGTCTGATCCATCTTACTTCCATAGATAACTGTGAAAGTATTCTTCTCATGATCAAATAAGTATGCACTGATTGCGCCATCTGTTTGTACAAAGTCCAAAGACTGGCCTGGGTTTTGATCAGCGTATAAAATCAAACTTTCCTGTGCACTGTGCAAACGATTATACATTTCTGCTTCGGTAAAACGTTCAATCGATGGCGAAAGAAAGATGATTACGAACATCGCAAAAATCATAATGAAAAGAAAGACCATGCTGAGTAATTGTTGCGACAAACTCAGCTCACGCAACCACATTCGTATGCGCTTCATTATCCGAGCCTATAACCGAATCCATAAATCGTATGGATACTTAAATTCGGCATTTTCTTTCTAAGTCTACGTAACGTATCATCTACGACACGGTCACTACCAAAATAATTCTCTTCCCAAACTTGAGATAGAATTTGTTCACGTGGGAAGGCAGTACCGCGATTATTCACAAACATCATTAAGAGTTCAAACTCTTTCGTTGTTAAATCAATCTGCTTATCATCTTCGATGACAATTCTCTGTGCTTCATCAATTTCATATCCATCAACTTTGATATGTTCCGCTTCATCTTTATAAATTCGACGAATCAAGTTATTGACACGTAACACAAGTTCTTTTGGAGAGAATGGCTTTGTAATATAGTCATCACTACCCTTTTCCAAGCCAATGATACGGTCAAATTCTTTATCACGTGCAGACATAAAGATAACAGGTACCTCAGAGCGATAGGAACGGATAGCTTCAATGAGGTCAAATCCACTCTTATCGCCTAGCATAATGTCAAGAATCCATAGATGTACATCTTCATCAGAAGTATGAGAATAAGCCTCATCAAAATCCAAATAAGAACGCACTTCATATTCTTCCTTTTCTAAATATCTTTTTACTAATTCATTTAAATCTTTTTCGTCTTCAACGATTGCGATTACTTTTTTCATATTATCACCGCCTTTATTTTATCACAGGTTTGTTTGTTAATGTATCTATGCCACTATTGTACTCCATCAAAGAAAAAAGGGCATTAGCCCCTAAGATATTATTTATATCCATGTTTTCTCATCTTCTGATCGAAGATATCGTTGATGATTTTGCTAAGTTGTTCCTTTAGTTCACCCTGCAACTCATCACATTGTTGCGCTTGGGCATATAGTTCTGGATATTCCCTAGCAATCTTTGCAACGGTATCCTTTGTCGCATGACCTCTTACAAAGAAAGGAATCTTATGCATAACCTCATCAGGTACTAATTCAATAATCATTTTGGCTGTCTTATCCATCTTTTATTACACTCCTATCTGTTTAAAAATGAAACTGTGGTTTATTATACTCCGATTCCACCCTCATGCACGTATACTGCCCAAAAGAAAAGCGGAATCATCCGCTTAGTTAAATCCATATAGTTTTTGAGCAAGTTTATAAATTGTTAGTAATGCACTCTGGCCAAACTTACCAGGTAAGTTAACAGCTCTACCAACAAAGGAATAACGAACTTTATGATAGATTTCTTCATCTGTTTCCTGCATGTACTTCCATAAGTCTTCCTTCATCGCAAGATGTTCTGGTGTTCCAGATAACGTAGCTAGAACCGAAGTAATTGCGGAGATAATCTCTAAGTAAGAATACATATATTCCGTACAGTTAGGAATAGATTTATCATACGCACTTAATGTATCAATCATAATCTTATTGACACGTAACTGTTGGTCGAGTCGTTTGATCATAACCTTTTCGTTAACAGATTGATCATCACGACCAATAAAGTAATGGTAAAGATTAATATCTAAGTAGTATAACTTCTTCACATAAGGTAAAGGCTTGAATACATAAATATTATCTACATAGAATGTATGCTTCGGTAATACCAACTGGCTCTCACGCAATACCTCTGTACGATATACACACGCATGCATGGTCATATACTTCCCTGGAGGCATCTTTCTAACATCCTTCCAAGTAAATGTACGATTGAGTGGCAAGTAACCCTTATAGTTAATTACCTTCTTATTCTTTACACCTACTTTGTCATAGATATAGTTACATAGTACTAAGTCAGGAACATTTACAGCATCTTCACCACTGTTGCTAAACATCTCTAACTTCTCAAGTAAAGTTGCGAGTGCTTCCTCACCAAGCCAATCATCACTATCGACAACTTTGAAGAATACACCAGTCGCATTCTTAATACCAGTGTTAACTGCTTCACCATGTCCACCATTTTCTTGATGAACAGCTTTGATAATTGTTGGATATTTTTCCGCTAGACGATCAGCAATCTCTGCTGTACCATCTTTTGAACCATCATCTACAATAATAATTTCTACTTTTTCACCACCAGTTAATAACGTCTCTACACAGTGCTCCATGTAATCCTGTGAGTTATAACATGGTACGGCAATACTCAATATTTTCATAATTACCACCTATCTATCGTTACTATTGTAATATGAAAAAAATAATTAGGCTACCACCCTATATCACATGATCATTTAAAAACGACATCAATCACTGATGTCGTTTTACAAACACTGTATAAAATTTATACAATGGATATAACAATTTATAGTGCTGTTATGAACGTTAAGAATCCTAATACAACGCCAAAAGCATTTGGAATAATTAAGATATAATCCTTCTTTGGCTCCTTCGTCCAACCATAAATTACCCAAATTAAACAAGAAACAGCTGCAGTTAGTGGCTGGTGTGGTTGTCCCTTTATACCATTTAAGTTTGCGATAATCTGTGGGATATAAGTGATGAAAACGAAGATTCCAACAAACGCACCAATTGATCCTACAATCGTATTGATTTTCTTTTTCATATCATTTAACTCCTTTCGACAATGTGCCCTATTTTAAAAGATAATTCTCGCTTCGTCAAATGATATGCAGATATTTCACAATTTTTTCACTTGTATCAAACATAAAAATAACGACATCAATCACTGATGTCGCTATCTAAAGTCGTTGTAAATTTGTAATCTGGATAACGTTCCTGTATATCCTGAACAATGCGTTGATACAGTGCTTCACGATCATCACAATTAAAGTCAATGACAATATCAAAACGTATTTCATTTCCCTGTACAAAGAATCCATGCATTTGGATGACATGCTCTACGGACATAACAATCTTTCGAATCTCTTTATACAAATGCTTCGCCTCATCATCCTTTGTGTTGTATGCATACACACTAATTGCCGTCACGAAGACATGTGTTTCATCATAAATCTTATCTTCGATTCTACGCTGTAATTCATCAATCTCATCAGCAGTCATCGTATCATCTACTTCAATATGTAAAGATGCCACATTCTTATTCGGTCCATAATTATTCAAAAACAAATCATATACACCATGTACTTCACGAAAAGTCATAACCAACTTTTTTATTTGATTCGTAAGTTCCTTATCTGGACGTTCACCCAAGATCGAAGATATCGTAGAAGCCGCAATCTCATAGCCAGCTTTGATAATCATAATGGAGATAATGACCGCAAGATAAGAACTAATATCGACATTCGTCCAGATAAACAATAATGCGGCCAAAATCGTACTTGCGGAAATTATAGAGTCCATACGGCTATCTTCCCCAGAGGCGAGAAGTGACCCAGAATTTAATCTCTCACCAGTCTTTTTTACATACATTCCCATTGAAAACTTCGCAAGCACCGCCACAAAGATAATGACTAGTCCAACTGTTGTATACGTTGGAATACTCGGATTAAATATACTCTTAACAGCTTCCACAAAAGAAGTAATACCCGCATATATAATTATCAAAGATATGACAAGTGCACTTAAGTATTCAACTCTACCATATCCATACGGATACTTATGATCGGGTTTTTTTTGAAGCAAGCTTTGTACTAATAATAGTAATAATAGATGAAAAAGCATCCAATATAATTGCGATAGAACCAGATAAAAATCCAACCACAACCTTAAATCCAGCCAACATTGAATTCACAATAATTCCTAATACACTTGTGCGTATAATCTCTTGATTACGATTCATATTTTCACCTCGAATGTAGTTATTCTAACACCATTTCTAAAATTCGTTCTGATTATGATTTAGTCATTTCTCATGTTGTAATAACCAACTCTTTTTCTCTAAACCACCTGCATACCCATGTAGACTACCATCTTTTCCAATCACACGGTGACAGGGAATAATAATTGATATTGGGTTATGCCCAACAGCTGTTCCAACTGCTTGGTTTGACATGGAAGCTTTTCCTAATTTGTTGCAAACCAGTTCTTTGATATCACCATAGGTTCTTGTTTGACCATAAGGAATCGCTAATAAACATTCCCATACAGCTTGTTGAAATACAGTTCCTCTAGGAGAAATCTTCAAAGTCATATCTGGGTTTTTACCCGAAAAATATTCATCGAGCCATTCGATTGTTTTTCTAGCCATCGTAGAGATCGAAGTAGAAAATTCTCCTTGTATATTCGCTCTATCATATTTTTGACCATCAAACCATAAACCGATGAGGGTATCGTCTTCTATTGCAATTGTGATATTTCCTAATATAGATGTATATTTAACAAATTCAACCATAGTTTGTTTCCCTTCGTTGTGATTATATATCAAGGCATCGCAATTAGACCATAGACACATATTCAAGTATAATAGTACCGCTAGGAGATGATATTTATGTCACTTTCTGAATACACATTAGCTCGTAAAAAAGGAAAAGCCGACGAGGAAACTTTAGCAGTTTTAAACAACAGTATTTTCAGCGAACTACCAAAAGTATATATAGGTGTCTTAGAAATTCCTTTAGACCTTGTGGTAGGCACCATCACTTCCTCACGTGCAACATCCTTTACTAAAAGTTGGATGCCAACGCTAGATGAAGATACAGAGTTTGCTACCAAGTGGTCTAGATTGTATGATGCACAGATTGAAGAAGGAATCCGTGAGCCAATTCAAGTTTATGAATACATGCATGCATTCTTTGTCAAAGAAGGAAATAAACGCGTATCTGTACTCAAATACTTACAAGCACCTTCTATCATGGCAGAGATTACTCGTATCATGCCTGTCCATAACGATTCACAAGAGATGCAGGTGTATGAAGAATTTCTAAGATTCCAAAAAGTCACCAATTTATATACGCCATACTTTACAATCCCTGGAAGTTACCAACTTCTTGCAGATATGTTAGGACAAAACCTAGAAACTAAATGGCCACAGGATCTCATTCGTACCTTCCAAGGTGCTTTCTATCGTTTTGAACTTGTCACAAAGGATATCACATCAAATCAACCATCCTTTAATATCTCAGATGCCTTCTTAATCTATCTATCAATTTTTACATTTGATAGTTTGCTAGATAAGAATCGTATTATCCTACGTCATCGTATCGAACGTATCTTAAAGGAATTCAATCGTAGTGAAAGTAATGTAAGTCTTGAATATAAAGCAAAGGCAAAATCACAATCAATCCTTTCTCTACTTAACTTCCGTAAACAATATTATTCTGAACGCGACCCACTCACGATTGCTTTCTTATATCCATCTAGCGATTTGAATAATTTACAAACAGCCGTAATGGAAAGTGGCAGAACCTATCTAAATAACCGTTATGAAGGTGTCCTCAATACCACTGCCTATACAGGTTGTTCTGACACAAAAACAACAGAACAAATCATCCATCAAGCATGTAAGGAACATGAGTGGATTATTACCACAAGTCCACTCTTACTCAAAGATACATTAAAGGCAGCTACAGACTATCCTGATCATAAGTTTATGAATCACTGCACCCCTCTTGTATCACATATTATCAACACCTACGCATTACGTAGTTATGAGTTATTCTTCTTAATGGGGATCTTAGCAGGTATGATACATGATCAACACATCATTGGCTATATACCATATGATAATGAAGTATCTGTCATTGAACTTAATGCCTTTTCACTTGGTGTATCCTGGACTTCTCCAGACGCCAAAGTACATATCTTAAAAGAACCATGTCAAAATGCAATCATCATGGATAATCGTTCCACAACACATAAACCAGGTTTATACCGATTCTCAGAATCGCAAGAAGAATGTCTAGCAGCACCTATTTATAACTGGTCACTCTTCTATGATTTACTTGTACAGGATATTTTGACACACAAGGAAA
>JABZLM010000054.1 GCA_015256775.1 Solobacterium sp.
AACAAAAGACTTGAAGGAATCATTATAATCAGCAATATTAGATTACCCATGTTTATAACCCTCCTATTTGACTGTATTCCATAAATCCAATAAATATATCTAAATATAATATACTCTTTTTTCATAATAAAAGGCAGAGTTCTTATACTCTACCCTTAATCAACATTATTTATTATGAGATTTACTACGCTTTTTAAAATCTTTATCAATACGCTTTTTCCAATCTGCACTTACATAACTACATTTTCTTAAAACACCAATTGCATCATTTAAAACTTCGTAATTTAACTCAGTACCTTCACTATCACAATTGAAATTAACCGCTCTGCTTTCATCGATACCCATATAACTTGCGACATTAACAGCATCAATATTCGCACCCAAGAACATAAACTCCCAACCATACTTTTCTTTTTGATTCTCAATTAACTTCTTCACTTTTGGATATGTATATGTTTTACTTGCATTTTCCATACCATCCGTTGTGATAACAAATAGAGTATGTTCAGGAACATCCTCCTTACGCGCATACTTATGAATATTACTAATATGATGTATTGCATTTCCAATAGCATCTAATAGAGCTGTACATCCTCCAGTTATATAATTGTTTTCTGTCATTGATTTGACATCCTTCACATCTATACGATCATGAATCACTTCACTTTCACTTGCGAATAATACCGTCGAGATTAACGCATCTCCTTCAACCTTCTTCTGTTTTTCAATTAAGGAGTTAAATCCACCGATCGTATCTTTTTCAAATCCTTGCATCGAACCACTACGATCCAAAATAAATACTAGTTCTGTTAAATTCTTTTTCATACACTTACCTCCTAAGGTGTTTACCTTTTGTATGGCTTAAGTGTATCTATATATTAAGATGTAATGGTCGCTTACAAAGCGACATTTTTTATCCACCAATCAAACTTTGATCAAACGCAAACAATACCGCATTAATTTCATGTACATTGTAATTCCCCTGTTTTACAAAGTATTCAATTATCAAATCAAACTTACTAGAATGTGATAATGCAAATCCAGCCTTTGCAAGCATGTCCTGCATTTCTTCTATCGATAACTCTAGTGCTAAAGCAAATGCAATAACTGTTGGTTTTGATGGCTTATATAATTTATCAGAACGAATCTTTGAAAAAAGTTTTCTATCGATGTTTGCTTTCTTGTAACACTCGGCATCACTCATCCCACTCTCATCAATTTTTCTTAATAACATTTCCGAAAAGCTTTCATCAATATCACTAAGCCAATCCATTATTGATTTTTGTTCAGCAGAACTAAGTGGTGCTGAACCTTCTCTTAAACATGTATTATCAAACCCTACGAATCTAGGCTTTTGCAAAGATAAAGAATCAGAATATTCATCTACATATTGATCATCAATATATGATTCGATATCAGAATATAATTTATCCCCTATTTCATATGATTTACGATCAAATATCACAAGATATACCATCATCTCATTATCTAAAAGAAACTTTCTAATCTGTTCAACTGCAATCCTTAATGCTTGCGCTTTTGGATATCCGTATATTCCAGAAGATATTAAAGGGAATGCAATAGACTTACAACCATAGTCCTTTGCCAAATGCAATGAAGTTGTATAGCAGGACTCTAATAATTCTTTTTCATGATAATTACCATCAATCCATCGTGGTCCAACAGCATGAATTACATACATGCATGGTAATTGATGTCCTTTTGTAATCTTAGCACTTCCTATTTCACAACCATTCAGCAACTTACACTCCGCAAGTAATCCAGGTCCTGCTGCACGATGAATACAACCATCAACACCACCGCCACCTAAAAGAGATTTATTTGCGGCATTCACAATTGCATCAACCTTCATCTTTGTAATATCATTTCTAATTATCTCAAAAGGCATACTCATTCTCCATTTTTCATTCTTTAAATAAATTGAGGTAATACTATTTTAATCGGATATACTTTGTTGAACGTCCGACCCCTTCTCTTCGAAGCTCACCTTCTTCAACTAGTTTCCTTAGTGAGCCTTCAATCGAACTTATACTTAAGGATGGACATAGTTCACGAATATCTTGTTTCGTAAACCGACCAAGCTTTTGTAACGCTGCTTTTCTCACCATTTCTACAGCAGATAGCTTATTTTCCACAATACTAAATCGATCATCAAATGCTTTATATGCGGCAAGTATAATTCTCAAAAGATATTTGATAAATGGAACCACATCTTCATTTCCATCGTGCCAATTCACTCCTGCCTTGTTAAGCGCTTCATAATATGCAGCTTTATCCCTAGCAATCAATGATTCAAGTGATATATATCTACCTACATAAAAACCATTCTTATATAACAAAAGGGTTGTTAACAATCTACTCAATCTACCATTACCATCATTGAATGGATGAATGCACAAAAAATCATGAATAAAAATAGGAATCATAATGATAGGTTCTACTTCAGAATTACCGATTACACGATTGTATTCATCACAAATACGATCCAAAGCACCTGGTGTTTCAAATGGACTAAAAGGTGTAAATAAAACTTCTGAATGACCATCTGGATACGTTGCACTAATGTAATTCTGTACATTCTTTGTTTTCCCCGCAAGCGGATTATTCATATGACTATACAAAATTTTATGCATCTGCAAAATATAGTTTCTTGAGATTGGTATCACATCAAAATTTTCATGAATAATGTCTAGTACATCTCGATATCCTACAATCTCTTGTTCGTTTCGATTTCGCGGTGTTGTCTTTTCTTCTAATAATTGCTTAAGTCTTACACTTGTAGTAACAATACCTTCAATTTCATTTGAAGACTCTGTGCTTTGTATCTTCGCAATGTCAATCAACTTTTCCAGTTCATTCGGTCTTTGTTTTAGATATAATTCTTGTTTTCCTTGGTAGCGATAAATTGATGCAACTAAACTTAGGATTTCCGAGTCCCATTTTATATCTTTTATTTTGGAATAATTAAAGTTTCTCATTTTATTTCTCCCTTAATTATTAATTTATGCCTTAAATTATATTATTTTTTAAGGGATAAAACAATTTATTAGGAGAAAAAGTCATCTTTACTCTATTACGATTTCTTATATGTTTTAGAATAAACAATAATTTGTACAACAATACATACAAGAATTGATAATGTAATGTATCCTAACATTTGTGTCATATCTAAATATCCACCAAATATTCTAGCTTTAAATGAGAACAGTTCCTTTATGATTGTCGCAAACATACCATGATCTACTCCTGCTAATGATGTATTCATATGTTCCAATAATCCATTGATTAGGACATTCCTTAGTACAATTGTAATCTGACTTGCAGGAAAAATATTGCATACTGTTTGTACACTTTCTGAAAACTGTGAAATAGGAATATATGCACCAATAATAAATCCAGAAGCTGCAGATAACATTCCAAAGAAGGCTCCGCTAGCACTAACAGATTTGAAAAATAAAACTACTATCATAAAGATTGAAGTTGCAGAGATAGATCCAAGTGCTACAACACCAAACGCCTTTACAATATCACCTATTCCAAGATAGATATCTCCTTGCATACCAATTACTCCAAGTCCAATCGCAAGTATGATACTTGTCAGAATCACCGAAGCTAACGCTGCAGAGATAAAGTATGAGAAGATAATCTGTCCTCTTTTCAGCGGTGTTGCAAGGATATCGTAATCCACCTTGTTTTCTCTATCCTTTACAAGAGTAATCAAACAGTTATAAGGAACAGTTATCATTGCGGAACCTAGAATACCTGTTAACAAGATTAGATTTGCAAACATCTCTTTATCATTTTTATCAATGAGTGAAGATAAGCCTGGGAATTGGTTGATTGCACTATCCATCGCATTTACAAATGTATCTTTCAAGAATAATAAATATAATGCCAGTACAATCATTGATGTTAGTAATGAAAATAGTATTGATTGCTTATCTTTAAAAAATAATAATAAATTTCTTTTTGTTAGTCCTAAAAATCCTCTCATGTTATTCACCAAGCTTTCTACCTGTTAAGTTCAGGAATACATCATCCATACTTCCTTTTGCGACTTCATAATCCGTAATTTGATGACGATTTAGATATAAGAATTCTGTTAGGTTAAATTCCTTTTGTGATTCTAGATTCACGATATAGTGGTCAACCTCATACGAATATTCAAAGTCGCTGATTAACTTCTCATTTTCACAATCCTGTTGCGTGTACCAAATCAATTTTGTATTTGTATATTTATTCTTTAAACCAGCTGGAGTATCATTCGCCACAATATGTCCTTTATCTAGAATTACTACTCTATCAGCATCTCTTACTTCTTCCATGTAGTGTGTTGTAAGGAATATTGTCATGTGCTTTTCCTTACGAAGATAGTCAATATACTCCCACACCACTTTTCTAGACATAGGATCAAGACCAGTTGTTGGTTCATCCAGAAAGAGTATCTTTGGATTATGTAAAAGAGCTCTAATAATATCAACTCTTCTTCTCTGACCTCCAGATAATCTCTCATACTTTTGATTCCAGATACTATCAAGTTCAAATGCTTGCATTAACGGATTCAAATGCTGTAGTATTTCATCTTTTCCAATACCATAATAAGATGCCCTTGTTAGAAGATTTTCTTTTACTGTTAACTTTCCATCTAGTACAGAGTTTTGAAAAACAATACCGATGTTCTCTCGTATCTTGTCATCATCTTTTCCGAGTTTATAATCAAATATTTCCACATCACCTTCTGTTTTATCAAAGATTGTACACAGCATATTTATCGTTGTAGATTTACCTGCACCATTCTCTCCTAGAAATGCAAAGAATTCTCCTTCTTTGACCTCAAATGAGATATGATCCACTGCAATCTTTTTGTCATATTTCTTTGTTAAGTTTTTTACTGTAATTGCATTCATAGTAATAACTCCTCCTGAATCTTTTTCTTTCTAAAAGCATCTTATCATCATGAATGAATAAAAAAAAGTGCTACTCTACCAACCTGCATATACAGGCTACTGAGTTGCACATTTTCTTTGAAAACATCTATTTTTCGTTATTTATTTCTTATTCTGAATCTTGCATTTCTTTGATTGCCGCATTGATTTTTATCTCATCAGACTTAGCAATCCATGCAGTAATGATCCATACAAATACATAGATAATACTGTACATAACAACAATCTTACGTACATCAAATAAATCACCATACCAGTCAAAAAGATAACCGCATAGAACTACAATTCCACCAACTAATACAAAGTGAATCCCAATTCTCATCCACATAACCTTTTTCTCTAATGTATCTATATCCAAAAGGAAATAAGTAGGTAATGAACATAGAAAGCCAGTTAAACAAATAGAAATAGGAATATACCAACCTAACACTAGTGTCTCTGAGCCTGAAATAAAATGTTGGATAATCATTTGTATCCCAAGTCCAAATAGAATGGCTGTTGAAATCATTATCGTCTGATTAAAGATAATTTTTGCTTTATTCATATTATATTCCCAGCCTTTCTTTTAGTTCTTTTACATAACTTCTTGCGATGATTACCTGCTCACCATTTAATAGTTCTGCTGTCATTCTGCCATTAATCTCAGACTTAACAGATTTAATCTTTCGAACATTAATAATCATTGCCTTTGCGGCTCTGAAGAAATTACGAGTTAATTCACTTTCAAGTTCATATAGTCGATATGAAACTTCAAGAGTATTATCCTTCGTATAGATATAAGTTCTCTTATCCACAGATTCAATATAGTAGATTTTATCAATCTGACACATGACAGTCTGATCATTGTATCGCGCAGCGATAACACGACAGTTATTCTCAAGTGTATCGATTGCACTTTGAATTGTATCCGTTACTTCAACGACACTCAACTCAGCATGTTCATCATCATATGAATTTACTTTTTTGATTTCAACCTTCACGATACCACCACCTACATTAATAACTCTTACACTTCATCAGTTCCATTATCTTAAAATAATATTTTATTTGTAAAAAATCTTAGCCCAATCTTGTTTTGCATTTAGGATACGAGCTATAAATACTTTGTAATTCTCAATGTAATAAAATGCTAAATAGTTTTCTATGGGCATATATCGATAAAATTTACCATCATTCGTAATCTCACCATATCCCCTACTTGAAACCAAAGGACAGACTTCTGGAAACATTTCCAAAGTTTCAAGAGCACTTAAAATTAAATCTACTTTTCCATCAGCAGATTGCTGACTATAAAAATTAATAACAATATAGTTATGAATATCGCGTAAGTCTTTCTTTGCGCTATCCGCAAGGAAAACAGAATACCGTTTTGAATTAGTCAAGATTGAATTCCTTTCTCACATCAGCTAGAGAAGTTACCTTTCCCTCACTAATTTCTTGATGTCCAGCTAAAATTTCTTTCTTTAGATCTTCAAAGACCACTTGATACTGTGTGTCTTTTAAATCGCTGGAAACAAATTCCTTCGCATCAACTGTGCCATTTGCGATTTTTCTAAGCGTTGCATTCAGCACATCCGAAACTGTAATTTTCTCAATCGCTAAAATTTCTTTTGTCTTCTGATAAGATATTAAATCTGCACGAAAATTTACTACTTGTGTACTAGCCATCCCAATACTCCTTTGTAAATACAATTTGTATATACATAATAGCATAGAAAAGGTGATGCACTCAAAAAATATCCATCATTGTTATGTATGATAATGATGGATATAACTATATTATTCTATATAAGATTCCCTTTTCCGTTCTCCAAGGAATGATTCATAGAGATTCACATCTCTCCTATCTATTATAATTAAGATAGAATTATGATATTATATTGATATTTAAAGGAGGTAAATACTATGATTAATATTCGTCCAGTTTCTGACTTAAGAAACAAATTCCCAGAAATTCAAAAAACTGTTATAGATTCCAACACTCCGGTGTTCCTTACTAAAAATGGTTATGGAACAATGGTACTTATGAGCATTGAACAATACTCTGCACTTACAGATGATATTGAAAGAAACCTCGATGAAGCAGATGCATTTGCAGCAAACTCTTCTATCCGCCTTTCTAAATCTGATGTATTTGACAAAATAAGGAGCAGAGTTGATGAACAAGCGAAGCTATAAATTAACTTTTCTTCCGTTATTTGAAGAAGATTTACTTGAAGTCACTGCTTATATAACCAATACGCTACATAATCCCAATTCGGCTCACGTTTGATTGATGATATAGAACTGGCAATTGTTAAAAGGCTTGAAATGCCTCTTAGTTTTGCCCCCTATCAATCATCAAAGATTAAGAATCATCCCTACTATAGAATCAATGTAAGAAACTTCTCGATTTTTTATGTAGTAATTGATAACACTATGGAAGTTCG
>JABZLM010000013.1 GCA_015256775.1 Solobacterium sp.
TTTGTGGCAGATCATCAGAAAGAGTATGATTTAACAGTCGTAAGTTCTGATAGTTTGATTCAAAATGCAATCTTTGCGCATGGTGCAAAGCGTATGTCCGCAAGAGAATTATTTGGACGTATCACATTTATCAATCAAGAAATTGAAGAACAATTAGCACATTCTTAGGAGAAGGTATGGCAAAACTATATTTTTATTACGGAGCGATGGGAAGCTCTAAGACAGCGAATGCTTTAATGGCAGATTATAACTATCGTGAACGTGGTCAGAAGACCATTCTTGCGAAAACAAATATCGATACACGTGATGGTAAGAATGTCATTTGGTCTCGTATCGGTTTGGAAAGAGAATGTGTTCTATTATCTGATGTTTGCGCTATGAGTGAAGACGAGTTACGTACCTATGATGCGATTATTGTAGACGAAATTCAATTCGCTAAGCGTGAACAAATTGACTTCTTAGCACATATCGTAGATTATTTAAAAGTTCCAGTATTATGCTATGGGTTACGTTCGGATTTTCAGCTAAATTTATTTGAAGGTAGTGAGCGTTTACTTGCGATTGCGGATGAACTACATGAAGTAAAGACTGTATGTTGGTGTGGTAAAAAAGCAACTTGTAATGCACGCTATAATGAACATGGTATTGTGCGTGTCGGGACACAGGTATTACTAGGCGCAAATGATGAGTATATTGCCCTTTGTCGTAAGCATTTCTTAGAAGGAAAGCTACATGGAGAAGAACCAGTAGGCTTGAAATAACTCACTATTTCTGCAAAATGCGTTATAAATTTCAATATTTTGTGATGAATGAGATATTTGTTCATCACTTTTTCTATATTTTCTGATATACTTTTCTACATTGCGAAAGGAGAACTGAGGATGTTTAAACAAAGACAAACTGACATGTTGAATGGTGTTATTTGGAAAGAAATTTTATTGTTTTTTATTCCGATTATGTTCGGTTCTATCTTTCAACAGCTTTACAATACTGCTGATGCGATGGTCGTTGGTAATTATGTTGGTAAGGAAGCACTTGCGGCAGTAGGTGGATCAACTGGTGTTGTAATCGGATTGCTTGTAAATTTAATTGTAGGTTTGTCGAGTGGTGCGACAGTCGTGATTGCGCAAGCGTATGGTAGTAATGATTATTCTTCTGTAAAGAAGGCAGTACAAACTGCGATGAGTTCTAGTGTATATATTGGTGCTATTTTTACGGTTATTGGCATTATCTTTACGCCATGGGCGATGAACATGTTGAATGTTCCTGCGGATATTATGGATTATTCGGTATTATATATGCGTATCTACATGCTAGGTATGATTCCTACGATGATTTATAATACGGGTGCTGGTATCTTACGTGCAGTTGGTGATTCAAAAAGACCACTATATTTCTTGGTGGCCGCATGTATTACAAACATTGTATTAGATGTAGTATTCGTTGTGTTCTTCCATTGGGATGTTGCAGGGGTAGCGATTGCGACAGTTTTATCGCAGGTTGTTAGTGGTGTATTAACACTATATATCTTATCGGCAGAAGATAGTGCATATTACTTTGATATTCGTAATTTACATTGCGATATGCATATTCTAAGGCAAATTTTGGTGATTGGTTTACCAAATGGAATTCAAGGCGCATTATATAGTTTCGCTAATCTCTTTATTCAGGCAACTGTAAATGGTTATGGAACAAATACAGTAGCTGCGTATACTGCTTTCGGTAAGATTGATGCGCTATTTTGGAATTATTCTGGTGCACTAGGCACTGCAACATTAACGTTTATTGGGCAAAACTTTGGTGCTGGTAAAATCAAGCGTATGAAGCAAGGCGTATGGAATGCGATTGGTATCTATACAGTTGGTTCGCTTCTGATTACTGCATTGTTATATTTCCATGGGGATTATATTTGTGGCTTGTTTACGCAAGATGCAGAGGTTATTGATATTTGTGTACAAATGATACGTCAGTTATGTGTATTCTGGCCTATATTTGTGTTCCTAGAGATTTATGTAGCAGCTACGCGTGCTTGTGGTGATGTTATTTATCCTATGATTATTACGATGATGGGCATTGGTGTGCTACGTATTGTATATATCTTATTTGTACCATCGTCTACAGTCTTTGAATCCTTGCGTATTTTCCCAATTACATGGGTAGTTACAAGTTCAATCTTTGTGATTTATTACTTTCAGGGAAGTTGGCTTAAACGCAGTATTCAAAAAAGAAAGATTACTGTCATTGATTAGGAACTTTTCGTAAAGTTCCTTTTTCTATGAAAAAAGTAGTCATGTCGACTACTTGCGTTTTGTTCGTGAAGTGATAATACGTTTGATATCTTCCAAAGTATCATGATAGGAATGAGAATCAAGACTAGGGAAAGCATCAATTAAACGTTTTGTTAAATTAAATTTATCGGAAGTAAGGGTTTCTTTCAAGCTATTGATTTTTTGTTGTAATTCTGCGACTTGATTATCTTTAAACTGTACTGCAGTATCTTTTACATTAACGATATTCTCTTTAAGTTCTGAACCTGCAATTCTAGCTTGTACACCTGCTTCGCTGACTTTTTGGGCAGTTTCCATAGCACCGCCACCAATACGCTCTGTTAGTTCATCACTGATAATACGTAGTGATTTTTGCAGTTTATCAATCTGTGCAAGTTTTTCATTTAATCCAATCATGACGGATACGGAGATTATCATATCCATTGTAAGACCAAAATAGGTAATACCTAAGATCCACCAACCAATTTGCTTTGGAATCCAATTGACAAAGTCGATAATCATAGGATGAATAAAGCCGATCGCCACAACGCAACCAATACCCCATGCAAGAGAGAAAATCAAACAAACATAGCCGTTAATGTTAAATGGCATATCACGATAATCCCACCAACGTGCATGGAAGATTTGGTCTAAAATCCATCCGCCAAAGTATTCAATTAGTGTACAGACAATGCTACCGACATTAAAGATAATGAGGAAGTGAATGTGTTGAATCTCTGTATGCGTTACGGTGGTCAGTAAATAGATCATCGCAATCATACCGACACCATAGATTGGACAAAATGGTCCATTTAAGAATCCACGGTTAATAACTTTTCCGACGATGGCGCCATGGAAGGCAACTTCTAATATCCAACCTAGAAAGGCATATATCGCAAAATAATATAAAAGTTGATAAACTGTCATAAATACTCCGTTCTTTAAAAATCATAACATTTTGGTAAACGAAAACAAGAGTCGAAACTCTTGTTTTGTCTGGTTTGTTATTTCTTGTGGTATAGCTTTTTGTGTTGATGAACTGGATCAAATGTGACATTGATACCAAGTTTACGTAATACGTTCTTATCTTCTTCAGGTAAGATAACAGTGGAGTGAGCTTCACTGCCTTTTAGATTACCAAGTTGTTTCATCGCAAGATCAGCATCCTTGTTTGTCATTGCGGTAATCGCAAGAGCAATCAATAATTCATCTGAATGCAAGCGTGGATTGTGGTTACCTAAGTGATTGATTTTGAGGTTTTGAATTGGTTTAACGTATTCAGGCTCAATCAAGTGTGTAGGTTTTGAAATACCACTTAGTTTCTTGATAGCGTTGATGATCACTGCTGCTGATGGACCAAATAGAGATGATGTCTTACCAGTTACAATTTCACCGTTTGGTAATTCTAACGCAAGTGCAGGTGCACCTGTCTTTTCAGCTTTTTCTCTTGCGATGATAGCCACCTTACGGTCAGATGGGGAAATGGCACAATCATTCATTAATAATTCAATCTTTTTAACTGCGGAAGCAGGAATCTTTTCTTCCTTAAAATCAACGAGAGCTTGATAGTATCGACGGATAATTTCTTCTTTCGCTGCTTCCTTAGCCGCATCCATATCAGTGATACAGAAACCTACCATATTTACGCCCATATCAGTAGGGGAAGCGTATGGAGATTTCGTAAGAATACGTTCAATTGTACGATTTAATACCGGGAATACTTCAATATCACGGTTATAGTTTACAGCTGTTTGGTTATATGCCTCTAGATGGAATGGGTCAATCATATTGACGTCATTAAGGTCGGCTGTTGCAGCTTCATAAGCAAGGTTAACAGGATGGTGTAGAGGAAGATTCCATACTGGGAAAGTTTCGAACTTTGCATAACCGGATTTTACGCCATGAAGTTGATCATGATAAAGCTGAGAGATACATGTTGCTAGTTTTCCAGAACCTGGTCCTGGTGCAGTAACGACAATTAAGTTACGAGATGTCTTAACATACTCGTTTTTTCCAAGACCTTCTGGAGAAACAATATAATCGATATCTGTTGGATATCCCTTGATTGGATAGTGGATATAGGAAGTGATTCCATTCTTGCTGAGTTGATGACGGAAGTTATCAGCTGCAGGCTGGTGTTCATATTGAGTGATAACAACAGAACCAACAAAAATTTCTAAATCGCGGAAAGCGTCTAAGAGACGGAAAACCTCTTGGTCATAAGAGACACCAGAGTCACCGCGTGCTTTGGAGTGTTCAATGTTATTCGCATTGATACAGATCAAGATTTCTACTTGGTCACGTAATTCTGTAAGAAGTTTTACCTTGTTATTAGGATTATAACCTGGTAAGACACGAGCAGCGTGATAATCTTCAAACATCTTACCACCGAATTCCATGTATAATTTACCGCTAAATTGACTGATACGGTTTAAGATTTTATCGCGTTGTAGATTTAAATATAATTCTGAATCAAAAGCTTGTTTTTTCATAACTGATTTTCCTCCAACGAAGAGTATACCAAATTTGTGTCCTCTTTTGCGGATAAATTATGAAATTGTTATACTATTTATGGAGAAAAAATAATGCGTTTAGAAGATGAATTATTTCGTCGTTTACGACCGAATGAACAGTATTTAATACAATATGGATTTCAGAAACAAGATGATATATATCGTTATCAAACGAAGTTAGAAGATACTGGGATGTATGCGATTATCACAGTGGAAGAAAACAGTGTCAGTGGAAGAGTACTGGATGATTTAACAAATGAAGAATATATAGCAGTGCATACCGTAGGCAAAAAGGGTGATTTTGCGACAAAAGTTAAAACTGCATATCTTTCTTGTTTGGAAGATATCGCAAAAAATTGTTTTGATAAAGTAATGTATTCTAGCATTCAAGCGAATACCATGCATGAATGGATGATAACTGAATTGCATGATATCGCAAATCATCCATTTACAAAATCACATAATGGGAATCGAACAACAGATAATGAATTTACGGCATACAAACCTAGTGATAGTGACAAGATGTATGTGCTGATGTTTTCAATTGATAAGCATAAGCTGGATAAAGGTTGCGATGAAAGTTATATCGATGCAATGAATATCAAGGTTGAACCATCTAAAGTAAGTGATTATCTACAGTTACCAGGTTTCTATCCTGCATATCATATGAATAAGAAGCACTGGGTAACTGCAATATTGGATGGCACGATTGAAGATGAAACATTGAAAGAACTTTTGTTAAAGAGTAGAAGTTTGGTGACTAAGAAATTATCGCTCAATCATCATTGGGTGATACCAGCAAATCCTTCGGTTTATGATATTGATAACGCATTTGCACAAAGTGAGTTGATGTATTGGAAACAGAAGTTAAATTATCAGATTAATGATTATGTATTTATCTACTATGGTATGCCATATGGAGAGCTTAGGTATCTTTGTAGAGTCATTGAAAAGGATATTATATTCTACGATAAATCAGGAAAACGATGTGATGAAGAAACATATATCTGTCTTCAAATGATTCATTTCTTTGATGATCATCAATTAACAAAGAAGTATGTTTCTAAATATGGTCTTACCAATATTCGTGGCGCAAGGTCAATGCCAAAAGAATTAATCAATCAAATATGCAAAATGTATCCAACATTAATGATATAATACAGAAACTGAGGTGATATTATGACTGAATTAAAAGAACGTAATCAAATTGAACAACAATACAAATGGGACCTTTCAACATTATTCGAAAATGATGAGGCTTGGAATGAAGCACTCACAAAGCTTGATGCTTTGATTTCAGAAGCTGCATCTTTTCAAGGTAAGTTAAACAATACTGAAAGTTTACTTGCGTATTTTAAGGTATCAGATGAATTAGATAAGGCGATAAACAATGTATTTACATATGCAATGTTGCGTCATAGCGAAGATACAAGAGCGACCGATGCTCAGGGTATGTATTCCAAGGCGTATGGAAAATATGTTGAAGTGGTAAGTGCTACTTCATTTGCACAACCGGAGATTCTTGGAAATGATGAAGAAGTCTTAAAGGGATTTATTGCAGATCCATCCTTAAAGGATTTTGCATTCTTATTAGAAAATCTTGTACGTAATAAGGCACATACGTTAAGTGCTGCAGAAGAAAAACTATTATCTGCCTTTGGCGAGGTGTTCTCTGCACCAGGAAGAACGAGTGAAGCGTTAATGGATGCGGATATGGTATTTGATACAATCAAGGATGCAGAAGGTAATGATCATGCAGTAAATGGCTCTAGTTATATTCTTTTGCAAGGTAGCGATGACCGTGAGCTTCGTAAGAATTCTTTTCAATCTTTATACAAGGGTTATAAACAACATATTAATACATTCGCATCTACTTATAGTACAACAGTGAAAGCTGCTTCTATTGATGCGAAGGTAAGACATCACCAATCTTCACGTCAAGCAGCGATGTTCTCTGATAATATTCCAGTTAGCGTATATGATAACTTAGTTGAAACTGTACATAAACACTTACCAACGATGTATCGTTACGTAAAACTACGTAAGAAGATGTTAGGTCTAGATGAACTACATTATTATGATGTATACGCACCTCTTTTAAAGGGCAGCGCAAAGGATTACTCCTATGAAGAAGCTAAGGAAATGGTTCTAGAAGCTGTCAAGCCTCTTGGTACAGAATATACAGATGTTGTAAAAGCAGGTTTAGAGAACCGTTGGGTAGATGTCTATCCAAACAAAGGCAAACGTGGTGGAGCGTACTCTTCAGGTACCTATACATCCAATCCATATATCTTATGTAACTATACAGGTACACTCGATAGTGTATCTACATTAGCACATGAGATGGGACACTCTATGCATAGCTATCGTACAAACCATACACAGCCAGTACATTATGCTAACTACACAATGTTCGTAGCGGAAGTTGCCTCTACAGTAAATGAAAACTTGCTAATTGAACAGTTGTTACAGAAGGAAACAGATCCTGCACAACGTATGGCTTTACTAAACCAATACATGGAAGGTTTCAAAGGTACAATCTACCGTCAGACAATGTTTGCGGAATTTGAAAAAGAGGCACATGCCGCTTCAGAACGTGGTGAATCCTTAACACCTGAATTCTTAAATCAGTTATATCTAAACCTTGTAAAGAAATATTTTGGTGAAGATTTAGTGATTGATGATGAAGTACAGTATGAATGGGCGAGAATTCCACATTTCTATAGACCGTTCTATGTATATGTATATGCAACAGGATATAGTACAGCAGTTGCGTTATCGGAAGGTATTTTACATGGTGGTCAAGATAGAGTTCAAAAGTATCTTGAATTCTTATCCATGGGTAGCTCAGCATATCCAATTGATGAATTGAAGCACGCAGGTGTTGATTTAACAACACCAGAACCAATCGATATCGCTCTAGAGAAGTTTGCTAAAATACTCGATGATGCGGAAGAAACATTCGCCAAATTACAACAGAAGTAATCAAATTGGAGATATGAAAGTATCTCCAATTGACAAAATATAAATATTGTATAAAATATAATTGTAATAAATATAGGAGATTAAATATATGACATTTTACGATTATTATTTAACAGACAGAAGTGGCAACGAAGTATCGATGCGTAATTATGAAGGTAAGGTAGTAATTGTAGTCAATACAGCTACTGGCTGTGGATTTACACCGCAGTACAAAGACCTAGAAGATATGTATGAGAAATACCATGAACAGGGATTAGAGATTATAGATGTACCATGTAATCAGTTTGCGGACCAAACACCAGGTACTGATGAAGAGGTACATGAGTTCTGTACATTAAAGTACAATACACAGTTTGATCAATTCAAAAAGAGCGATGTCAATGGTGAACATGCATTACCTCTATTTGAATTTTTAAAGAATGAACAGGGTTTTAAAGGCTTTGGAAATAGTGTAAAGGGACTTGCCATGCGTGCAATGTGCAAACTGAAAGATGCTAACTATAAGAATAACCCTGATATTAAGTGGAACTTTACAAAGTTTGTGATTGATCGTAATGGTAATGTAGTGAAACGTTTTGAACCTACAGATGACATGCATTCACTAGAAACATGCATTCAATCTTTACTATAAGAAAAAAATGTAAGCGTTTGTAGAGAATTGTTTCACAAATAATAAAAAAACATATATACTATCTTTTGCGGAGGTAGTGTATGAAAAAGGAAAAATCATGCGGTGCGATCGTATACCGCAAAAAAGAAGGTGTTATTCAGTTTTTGTTAATACATCAAACATTGGGACATTGGACATTTCCTAAAGGACATGTAGAAGATGGTGAGAGTGAGCAACAAACAGCTTATCGTGAAATCTTAGAAGAGACTGGAATTGAAGTTTCTTTTGAAGATGGATTTAGAGTTGTAAACACATATTCCCCGAAAGAGGATACTCTAAAGGATGTTATTTTCTTTTTAGCAGAACCGATTGGTGGACATGAAAAACCACAGTTATCTGAAGTGTCAGATGTACGTTGGTTAACATGCATTGAGGCACATGCAATCATTACATATCCTTCAGACCGTGCATTATTAAAGAAGGCGATTGATCATATTAAACTCAGAGGGGATTGGAAAGAGTATTAAAAATGATTTCATTACAAGTCTGTATCGATAATACAGATAGCGATGCATATTTTAGAGAGTATCAAGGGCAATTAGTCGGCCTTGGTGTACAACCTTCAGTTCATCATCTGTTATGTCATGATGAAAAGATTGTTGGTATTGAAGGACATTTTCATCGTGATGGTGTTGTGGATTCTTCTTTTGCATTAACGGAAAAGATATCTACACAAGATGCTATTGATTTAATTGCAGTTTTATTAGAAGCTTATATTTGTCGTTATCATTGCAATCGTATTGTATTTCACACAGTGGATGACCAATTGGTTCATGCGTATCAAGCGAATGCGGTAAGATGCGATAATCACCAGTTTATCTATGATGTGGAAGAATATCGTCTACAGTTGGAAAATAGCGTGTTCGATGAACGTGGTTATATCATCAACCAAGGTAGGATGGAGAGTATTCCATTCGGATGGTTCAATACTAGAGATAAAGGTTGTGGATGGATTGCTGCATATAATCTATTAAAACTCAATGGAAAAACAATGTTGATGAAGGATGTTCTTGCTGGACTTAAACGCTTTGCATTTATTGGCAATTTATTAGGCCAAGAGAAAATATCTCTATACTTCTGGCTAAAAAAACAAGGTCTTAGCGCACATATTAGTGTTGGAACCAACGCTAAGATTATTAAGAAGATGTGCGCAAGTAAGTCTGGAATCCTATTGTATATACATCGTACTAATGCACATTATGTGGCGTATGAAGTATTAAAGGATGGTAGAATCCAATTCTACAATGCTGTATATGGGAAGAAGAACCATATCACAACAGCTAGTGAATTTTTATCAGAGAATTCTTTTATCCCATTATCCTCATTAATCTATGTTGACTAAGTCCTAACGCTGTTAGGGCTTTTTCGTATTGGTACGATTGTATATTTTCATCTAGCAGTATGGTAGAATAAAGGACGATTAGAGGGATTTATGATAAACAAGAAAGTTCATATTTCAAAGATTCATTTCACGCATATTGAGTCTAAATCTTTGATAGAGTCCATTTCAAAGCGTGGCGTTGCGATTGCGGTACAAGTTAACGCTCACGATGACTATTATGAGTGTGTAGATGGAAATAAACGATTAACAGCTTGTAAGATTTTATCTTTACAGGATAAGAAGTTTGAAATGATACCTGTGATGATTATGAATGATTATTCGAAGGCAGGGAGTGCATTCTGGGGTAATACACAGAATAAACACTAATAAAGGAGAGAAGATGGAACGATTACAGAAGACAATAGCGAAGGCAGGTATTGCCAGCCGTCGTAAAGCAGAAGAACTCATTGTTAATGGCAAAGTCAAAGTGAATGGCGTTGTTGTAACGGAGCTTGGAACACAAGTATCTCCTGAGGATGATATTAGTGTAAATGGTGTTGTATTAAAGAAGGAAGAAAAGGTTTATTACCTATTAAATAAACCACGTAGAGTTATTTCTAGTGTTAGTGATGAAAAGGGTAGAGAAACAGTTCTTGCCTATCTTAGTGATGTAAAAGAACGCATCTATCCAGTTGGACGTTTGGATTATGATACTTCTGGTATTTTACTTTTAACAAATGATGGTGATTTTGCGAATGCGATGATGCATCCATCTTCACATTTACCAAAGACTTATGAAGTTGCGGTAACTGGTGTACTAACAGATGATATGTTAAATCGCCTAGCAAAAGGTATTATGCTATCTGATGGTAAGACATTACCAGCCGAAGTAGTATTATTAGAACGTTCTACGAAGAAAAATAAAACCGTACTCCACATTACAATCCAAGAAGGACGCAATCGTGAAGTACGGCGTATGATGGAATATTTCCATTGTGAAGTTACAAGACTGAATCGTATTGGCTATGGTTTCTTAGATTTAGGAAATCTAAGACAAGGCCAATATCGTAAATTACGTAGTTTTGAAGTTCGCAAGTTGCTTGCGATGGTAAAGCGTGGCAGTGAAGACTAAAGCTTGATATATTGATTGATTTGTTCTTCATCAGGATCAATATAAATCATCTTATATTTACCTAGTTCAACCATTCCGGGTTTCGCACCTGGAATTTTTTTGAGGTTTTTAATAGGGCAATACGCAACTGGAACACTAGAGGACATACGACCAGCAGAGAAGTATGCTGCAATATTTGCCGCAAGTCGCATTGTATACTCATCTGGGTTATCATCGTGTACGACAACATGTGATCCATGATAATCTTTGGTATGGAACCAAATATTGCTCTTTTTTGTATGCCAAGTAAGCGCATCATTTTGTAAGTTGTTTTTACCGAAGGAAATAGAGATACCTTGTTCTGTCGTAATCGTAGTATATGAAGGTGATACATCTTTTTTCTTTTTCTTCTTTTTGACTTTTTCCTTCTCGAAAAGATATCCTTGTTTGACGAGTTCTTCGCGAATTTCCATTGCAGTTTCAAAATCAGCATATTTAAGCTGTTCTGATAGTCCGCTAAAATAATCGATTTCCATTTGGCAGAGTTGAATTTGTTCCTGCAAGTACACTTGACCTTTCTTTAGCTTATTGTACTTTTGGAACACTTTACGAGCATTGCCTTTACCATCTAATTTAGGATCTAGTGGAATATGGACAGGAGCGTCATCCACAAAACTATTTAGAGTAATCTCCTTGAGTCCTTTTGTATCAGTGATTTGATATGCGTAAAGTAAATCTCCATACTCACGCCATTTATCACAATCCTTTGCAGCTTCATATTCTTCAATCAAACGTGGTAGTTTTGTGGATTGGTGTTTGAGTTGACGAGTAATAAAGTGTTGAATATCACCGGAAAGTTGTTTGATTCTTTCTTTTTCTTCACGATGGAAGTAGAGGATATCAATTCCTTCAAAAAGGGGATATTCCTTACATGGCCCAACACTTGTTAACTCAATACAGTGAAATACTGGTTCATTATCACTATTAGCGATAAAGATTGATTTACTGTTGGAGATTTCCTCCATAATACTATGGAAGGATTGTCCTTTTGACATACGGTATTCAACTTCTTTCGCAAGAAATGGGGAAAAACCAGAGAACTGTTTTGTAAGGGATATATTCATATCAACATTTTGTTCTATAAATGGATTTTTCTTATCTTGTGAAGGTGTTTCGCTAAACTCAGCACCTGCTTGGATGGTACGTCTACTATTTTCGAAAGGTGGAATACGCTTCATCGCATCAATGATACGATTTTGTGCGTTGACTAAAATAACATTGGCATATTTGCCCATAAGTTCTACATATAGTTTGAGATATTCAAGATCACCAATTTCATTATGATGACGGATATCAAAAACCATCCAACGATCTAGTTCTGCTTGTTGGATTTTTTCTACGATGGAACCTTCTAAATATTTACGTAACACCATCACAAAGTTTGATGGTTCATTTGGAGTTGGGTAACTACGATTCGTAAATAGAATCCGATTATATACGGAATGCGTAGAAATCAATAATTGTTTCTTACCTGCAGTACCGTGTGTTTGTAGTAAAAGTTCTGTTTGGGAAGTCATATATATTTTTTGAATTCTGAAAGGAAGTGTTGCTTGAATTTCAGGAATCAGTTTGGATAATAAAATACCATCTAGTGCCATTTGGAAACCTCTTTATTTTTCTTATTATATCATGATTGACTATGTTAAAAATAATGAGTAATCTAATAGGTAAGGATGGAGGATACAATTATGGCTAAGGGATTGTTAATTGTATTAAGCGGACCTTCTGGTGTTGGTAAAGGAACGGTTCTTAAAGAGTTTATTCATGATAAGGATTTGAAACTTGCATACTCGGTTTCTATGACTACGCGTAAACAGAGACCAGGTGAAGTTGATGGTATAAATTATCACTTTGTCACGAAGGAAGAATTTGAACAGGCAAAGAAGAATGGTGAATTATTAGAGTCTGCAGAATTTGTTGGAAACTACTATGGAACACCAATCTCTGAAGTAGAAAGATTGCGTAATGAAGGCAAGAATGTCATCTTAGAAATTGAAGTGCAAGGATGTACGCAGGTTCGTGAAAAGGTGAAGGATGCCTTAACAATCTTTATTGTTCCACCAAGTATGGCGGAATTAGAAAAGAGAATTCGTGGACGTAATACAGAACCAGAAGAAATCGTTCAGGAACGTTTGGCGAAAGCTGCACGTGAAATGGAACTCATTGGTATGTACAAATATGTTGTATGTAACGATGATGCGAAATTAGCAGCTGATATTATTCGTGTTATTATCAAGCGTCATATGAAATCAAATATTTAATTTGTCTGCCAGTTTGTACTGGCAGTTTTTTTATATGCTTGCGTAAGCGTTTTCGATCATTTATAATGGAAACCAATAAATGGAGGATAGTTTCCAATGGAAAATATACAGCAGGATATCTTAAATGCAACTTTGGTATTATTCAACGATAGAGGACTAGACTTTACGATGAATGATATTGCAAAGTCGATGCATATCGCAAAGAAGACAATTTATCGTTTCTTCTCATCGAAAGAAGAGTTGTTGATTGCATTATTGGATTATGGCTTTGAGAATATTCAAAAAGAGAAACAAAAGATCTTATCTAGTAATGATAGTATTGCAAAACGTTTAGAACAAGCCATGATTGCGATGCCAAAACAGTATGCCAAAATTGACTTTCGTGTGTTATCAAGTTTAAAGGATACCTATCCTCAAGTGTATATACGTCTAAATGAACATTTAGAAAATGATTGGGAACCTATTATCAAACTAATCAATGAAGGTATCCGTAAAAAGGAAATTCGTAAGATTAACACATTTATACTTCGCCAGATTATAACCGCAACTTTTGAACAACTTTTATCTACGGATGAACTACAAGAAAGAAATTTAACGTATGCTAAAGCTTTAAAAGAAATGATGAATATCATCATGAAAGGGATGGTTATAGATAATGAATAAAATAAATAATAATTGGGAATATATCGACCCATGGAGTGATGCGTTTATTATAGATGGCAGTGCGGACAAGGTAGTTCGCTTACCACATACTGTTCAAGAATTACCTTTACATTATGCTAACTCAGAAAGCTATCAAAAGGTTGTTGGTTATCGTAAGAAATTAACATTTGATTCATCTTTAAAAGACAGAAGATATTTTATACGCTTTGATGGTAGTGCTCATAAGACTACAGTGTATTTCAATGGCAAAGAATTGTATGTTCATTCGTGCGGATATACTGCATTTATCGTTGAACTAACTGATAATATTCTGTTTGATCAAGAGAATGTTTTAACTGTAAAGGTAGATAGTCGTGAGAGTTTGAATACACCTCCATTTGGATTTGTGATTGATTATCTTACATATGGAGGCATCTATCGTGATGTATGGCTTTATGATAAGCCTGCATACTTTATCAAAGATGTATTTGTGACAACGAATACACTAGATACAGTCTCGGTTTCCATCCAAACGGATGGGTTGGTTCCTTTTGATTCATATCAAGTCAAGATTCTTGACTCAAAGGGTGAAATTATCGCACAACAGGCCGTATCTATAAATACGCGGCAAATACAAATACCTGTAAAGAATATTCATGCATGGTCTGCAAAATCACCAACTTTATACCGTTGTATTGTGGAACTGGGAGATGATACTTTTGTAACAAGCTTTGGATTCCGTACAATTCGTTTTGATCAGAATAATTTATATATCAATGGTCAAAAGGTATTCTTGAGAGGTTTGAATCGTCACCAATGCTATCCATATATTGGTTATGCGGCTGTTGATTCTTTACAAGAGGAAGATGCACGTATCTTAAAGGAAGAGTTACATGTGAATGCGGTACGTACTTCGCATTATCCGCAAAGTCAGTCATTTATCGATGCATGTGACCGCTATGGTTTGTATGTATTTACGGAGATTCCTGGTTGGCAACATATCGGGGACGAAACTTGGAAACAACAAGCAATACAGAATACGAAGGATATGGTATTGCAGTATCGTAATCATCCTTCCATTATTCTGTGGGGTGTAAGAATCAATGAATCATTAGATGATGATGAACTCTATGCGAAAACAAATGAAGTTGCTAGAAACTTAGATCCTACTAGACCCACAGCAGGTGTGCGATATCTAACAAAGAGTCATCTATTAGAAGATATTTATACATTCAATGATTTTTCACATCACGGTGATAATAAAGGTGCATTAAGCAAGACTGAAGTTATGGTTGATACGCATCATCCTCTTATCATCTCTGAAGCCAATGGGCACATGTTTCCAACGAAGAGTTTTGATACACAAGCAAGACGACAAGAACATGCATTACGACATGCTCGTGTGTTTAGTGATGCGATGGCTGACCATCAACATACTGGAGTTTTCCAATGGTGTATGTTTGATTATGCAACACATAAAGACTTTGGTTCTGGTGATAGGATTTGTTACCATGGAGTGATGGATAGTTTCCGTAATCCAAAACTTGCGGCTAGCGTATATGCTTCACAACAAGATGAAGAACCAATCTTAGAAATCAGTACTTCGATGGATATTGGTGATTACAATGCTGGTAATCTACCGGATTTCTACGCATTTACAAATGCGGATGAAGTACGTTTATACAAAAATGATCAGTTTGTTTCTGAGTTTTCTAGATCTGAGTATTCTGGTTTAAAGCATGGTCCTATTCGTATCGATGATACGATTGGAAAACTACTTTTAGAAAACGAGAATTTTACTTCAAAACAGGCGGATGATATACGTAAATGCTTATTAGCAAGTAAAAAGTATGGTAATAACTTACCACTACGCTATCGTTTGTTATATGCGAAGATGATGTTTCAATACAAGATGAAGTACAGTGATGGTGTCGCTCTTTATGGGAAATATGTATCGGGTTGGGGTTCGGATTCGATTACTTGGAGATTTGATGCAATCAAAAATGGAGAGGTTGTAAAGTCTATTATCAAACGACCATCTGCTAAATTGCATTTATCGTATCAAGTTTCTCGAACAACACTCATTGAAGGTGATTGTTACGACATGTCTGCGATTCGTATTCAAGTAAAGGATGAATATCATAATTTAGCTTCCTATGCACAACTACCATTAAATCTTATTACGACTGGGCCAATCGAAATTGTAGGTCCTAATACAGTTGTTACAGAAGGCGGTATGACTGGTACATATATTAAAACAACTGGTGAAGAGGGAGAGGCTATTCTAACAATCTCTACGTCAGATTGCAGTGCAATTACAATTCATTTTACAATTACAAAGGGAAATCATACATTATGAAAGAATTTGGTAAAAAACAATTCGCTGCCTATGGTTTAGGTGCGGTTGGAAAGGATATGGTATATGCCTTATCTGCTTCCTATATCATGTATTACTATCAAGATATCCTAGGCTTATCTGCGACTTTTGTTGGATTTATCTTGATGATTGCTCGTGTGTTTGATGCAGCTAACGATCCATTTATGGGTGTTGTTGTGGCAAAGACAAATTCGAGATGGGGCAAGTTTCGTCCATGGTTATTTACGGGTACGATTTTAAATGCATTTGTTTTATATGCATTGTTTGCGGCACCTGCAGTATCAGGTAAAGCATTGATGATCTATTTTGCGGTGATGTATATTCTTTGGGGTGTGACATATACCATGATGGATATTCCGTTTTGGTCAATGATACCTGCAGTTACTTCTACGATAAAAGACCGTGAGAATTTATCGGTTGTTGGACGTACCTGTGCAGGTGTTGGTTATGCGTTAATTAATGTATTTACAGTCATGGCTGTATCCAAACTAGGCGGTGGAATTGAGCGTACTGGATTTCGCTTATTTGCACTTATTATAGCTATCTTGTTTATTATATTTATTTTATTTACATGTTTTACAATTCGTGAACAAAAAGTGGAAAACATGCAGACAACATCTGTTAAAGAGATGTTTAAAGCATTATTTAACAATGATCAAGCAATCGTAACGGTTGTTACAATTGTACTGATTAATTCTGCGTTATATATTACATCGAATCTTTTAATCTACTTCTTTAAATACGATATTGGGGGAACAACCTGGAAGGATGCTTATACATTATTTACTTCTGTTGGTGGGATTTCTCAGATCTTAGGTATGATGGTTGTGTATCCAATCCTTAGAAGTAAATTATCTAATACAACAATCTTTAAGTTATGTTTATTGCTAGCAATTTTTGGCTATGCATTCTTACTAGCATTATGTTTACTAGGATATTCATCTGTTCTAACAATGTTAATGGTACCTGGTGTAATGATCTTTGTGGCTAATGGTATACTAACTGTTTTAACAACTGTCTTTCTTGCGAATACTGTTGATTATGGTGAAGTAAAGACGGGTCATCGTGAAGAGTCTGTAATCTTTAGCATGCAGACATTTGTTGTAAAGGCTGCTAGTGGCTTAGCAGTATTCATCACTGGTGTTAGTTTGGATCTGATTGGTTTAACAAGCAAAGATGGACTAGGGGAAGGAATACCAACATTTTCTTCACCATTACTAGGATTGCGTTTGCTGATGACGATTTTACCTATGATTGGATTAGTGCTTGCTCTAGTGTTATTTACAAGAAAGTTTATTCTTACGGATGAAAAAGCAGAACAAATTCGAAAACAGTTAGAAGAAAAGAAGGTGTGATTATGCAGGTAACGTGGTTGATAGAAAGTGCTGATCAGAAAATTAAATTACAAGGCAATGAAAATTGGCAGGACGAAGCACTACATATTCATGTCACAACTGCCCAAATGGTACTAGGTAAAGTAGAGGCGAAACTTTCTGTACCTATTGCAAAGGATGAGAAGATTTTCATGAATGGATATCAAACATGGACATATTCTCCAGAACTTACAAGATATGATCATACACATGGCCTAAAGAGAGTGCCCAAAAGTTTATTACGGAAATATGGGTTTGATCGTTATGGGGATTATCATTTTGTAGACTACCCACAAAAGAAAGGTATTACCCATGGTGAATCATGGTGCTATTTCCGTGATGGAAAGAAATTTCGTTTGTTTGCGTCATTAGATGAAGATCCGGGATATACGTTATTTTGGTATGATGCAAACAAAGCTGAATTAACAATTCAAAGAGATTGTAAGAATGTACAGACAAATGGTATCTTTCATGCATTTGATTTATTCTATGCGGAAGGTAGTGAAGAGGAGGTCTTTCAAGCATGGTTTGCTGCAATGAACTTGAAGCCACTTACAACCAAGAAGTTATTTGGATATTCTAGTTGGTATAATCACTATCAAGATATTAGTGAAGATAAGATACGTTATGATTTATCTGGCTGCGATAAAGTATTTCAACCAAATGACCTATTTCAAATTGATGACGGGTGGGAACCATTTGTAGGTGATTGGTTAGAAACAGATTCAGTAAAATTTCCGAATGGGTTAAAAGTACTTGTGGATCAAATACATGCAAAGGGATATAAAGCAGGTTTGTGGCTTGCGCCATTTGTGGCAGAAAAAAATTCTTCACTCTATCAAAATCATCCAGATTGGTTCTTGCACCATCATGGAAAACCATGGTGTTTAGGTGCTAATTGGTCAGGCTTTTATTCGTTAGATATTGATCATCCAGATGTAATTGACTATATCAAGAAAGTATTTCATCAAGTTTATGATGTATGGGGCTTTGATTTAGTTAAACTAGACTTCTTATATGGCGCAGCTCCATTTGGAAATGCATCTGAAAGTCGTGCTAAGAGAATGAAACGGGCATTGCGGTTGTTGCGAGATATTTCTATTGGCAAAGAAATTCTTGCCTGTGGTGTTCCGTTAATGCCATCTTTTGGATTAGTGGAATATAGTCGTATTGGATGTGATGTTGGTTTGGATTGGGATGATGTTTTCTATATGCGCTTATTGCATCGCGAAAGAATCTCTACAAAGAATGCAATCGTAAATACTGTAAATCGTAGACAGCTAAATGGACGTGCGTTTATGAACGATCCAGATGTATTCTTTATCCGTACTGAGAATATACATCTGACGGAAAAGCAGAAGGATGATTTAGCACGGATACAAGCTTTACTTGGCGGTATTTTCCTAACTAGTGATAGTCCTGCAAATTATACGGATGATATGATTAGAAAGTATCAGGAATACCGTAAACTAGCATCTGCACTAGTAACAGATGTTAATACAGATGAAGGTATTACAATTGAGTATGTTATAGATGGTCAAACAAAAGTAGTTCATTTTGACTGTACAAATCGTTAATGAAAACCCACTAAAGTAGTGAATACTCTGGTGGGTATTTTTGTATCTTTGTTTCTTAAAAAGGATTATTTTATATCGCCTGTTGGAAGAGGCTATATGTTTTAAAGATAGGCAATTATAAGAGAATAGTAAATACATATGTATTAGAGACAATAGCATCTATCTAGCTCTTCTGTGCTATGGATGGATATTGCTTGCATGTTTGCATCAATGAGCTTACTTGTTTCAGTCTAATATCCTGTTAGAAAAGTATAGGGGAGTAAAATAAAAAAAACGCATCTATTATGATGCGCTTTTAGTTGGGTAAAGAAAAAGCCAACTTGCGTTGACTTTTTACACTTGTTATCTGTTGTAGAATTCGACAACGAGTGATTCGTTGATTTCTTGGTTCAATTCGCTTCTTTCTGGAAGACGTACGAATGTACCTTTCTTGTTTTCCTTATCAACTTCAACGAAAGCTGGGATTGTGATAGCTGATTCTAATGATTCAGCGATTGCCTTGATGTTACGTGCATTTTCACGAACAGCAATTGTTGATCCTGGCTTGATTAAAGCTGAAGGGATGTCTAACTTCTTACCATTTACTTCGATATGACCGTGGTTTACTAACTGACGAGCAGCCTTACGTGTTCTAGCTAAGCCCATACGGTAAACGATGTTATCTAATCTACTTTCAAGTAAGATTAAGAAGTTAACACCTGCCATACCTTCCATCTTGGAAGCCTTGTTGAATAAGTTAGAGAACTGACGTTCATTTAAACCGTACATGTGACGGATTCTTTGCTTTTCGCGTAACTGTGTACCGTAGCCACCTAACTTAATACGCTTTGTAGGTCCATGTTGACCTGGAGCATAAGTTCTTTTCTTAAGCTCTTCGCCTGTTTCTAAGATGGAGAAGCTTAAGCGTCTAGCTTTCTTCCAAACAGGTCCTGTGTAACGTGCCATGTTTTGTTTCCTCCTATATATGGCTGAGAAACAATAACAGGTGCAGATCATCAATGCGGGGTGTTATCATGAGCCTTTTCACCTTTTGCAGCAGGATACTTAGGAACAAGTTTAACTGTTGATAACGCCTTGTGCATGACTCTACATGCTGCCATTATTTAACGCACTCGATATAATACCATTAGTGTGTATAAACGTCAATTGTTTTCACAAGTTCTATCAGAAACAATCATTTGTGAAACACAAAAAAGAATTATGGAAAGATATGTGAAAGTGATAAGGCATATGCCCAAATATATAGATGCTGTGGTAAAATAAAAAAAGATATGACAAGAAAGGTGGAAACATATGAATCAGATATTAACATTATTATCAGATATCAGATTTATCATTGCCGTAGGTGCAATCTTTATTTTACTGTTAATCATTTTAATTGTTACTACAGTACGTGCACGTCGTTATAAATCTGAGTATATAGAATTAGAGAATCGCTATCAGTCTATTAAGCAAATTCCTTTATCATTAAAGATGAATAAGGCAATTGCGGTAAGTAGAGTGAATCAGGATACAGTTGATCGTGTTAATTCAGCACAGAATAAGTTTGATGAGGTGCAGTCATGTATTTCTGCTTTAACAAGTAAGTTAGCAGACTTAGAACGTTATATTTCTGCGGGTACTTTATCAAAAGCTAGTAATGCCATCAAGGATATTGAAACATCCATGACGACTACTGAAACGGATGCAAAGACACTTGAAAATATGTTGGATGCGATTCTTGCAAAAGAAACAGCGCAACGTGAAGAAGTAACTGCTTTGAAGAATCGTTTCCGTGCCCTAAAGGCACAAGCTGCGGAGAATGCGCCAAAGTTATACTTTGCTTGGCCTTTAGTTGAACAAAAGGTTGTCGATACAGAGAAGATGTTTGCAACTTTTGAAGAATGGATGTTCTCCAGTGATTTTGATAAGGCAAACCGTGAACTTGTAAGTATCAAAGCAGTCATGGCAGAGCTAGAAGAAATGATTGAGAATATGCCTTCATTATTAGAAGATGCTAAAGGTATTATTCCTAATATGGCAGAAGTTCTTCACAAGGATTATATTCATAATCGTAATCGTGGTGTGTATTTGAAACACTTAAATGTAGAAGACAACCTCAATCAGATGACAGAGTCTTTACGTGAATCTCTAAAGCAGTTAAAGACAGGGTCTATATTAGGTGTTCGTGAAACACTTGATACAATGAAGGCAAAACTTCGTGAGATGGATCAGGCTGTAAAACAAGAGGGTGAAAGTTTTGATGCGATTCAAGAGTTATCAAAGGAATCTACAGCGCTTGCAGATGAAGCAGATAAGAATGCAGCTTATGTAAAAGAAGCATTTGCGAAATCATCATCACGTTTTGGCTTTGCGGATTTAGAAGAAAAACTTGCGGAGCAAACGGCCCACTTACAAGAACTTGAAGCTAAGATGCCTGTAGTAATGGATAGTGTACGTAACTATCAAGTACCTGCTAGTACAGTTGTTGGTTCCTTGAAGGAATTAAATGAACAGATTATTGCGTGCAATACAGAGTTCAAGAATATTCGTACACGTATTGAAGCTGCTTCTGGTGATGAAGAACGTTGCAAGAAGCAACTAGTGAAGTTACAGATTGTTATGAATCAGATGCAAGTCAAGATTCGTAAGTACAAGCTTCCAAATATTTCAGAAGCATACGAGGATGATATGCGTCGTGCAAATGACTATATTCATCGTTTAGATAACTTGATGGAAGAAGTTCCATTAAATATGCAGTTATTAAATGGAACATTACAAGAGGCGTTAGACTTTATCTATAAGCTTTATAACAATGTGAATAACGTTGTTGGTACAGTTATGATGGTTGAAAATACGATTGTATTTGGTAACCGTTATCGTTCTACTTACGCAGATATTGACTCTGAGTTAACACGTAGTGAATTAAGTTTCCGTAATGGTGAATATACACAAGCATTAACAACAGCAATCGCAACGATAGAGAAGATTCATCCAGGTAACTACGAATCTATGATTAAGGAGAATGCAAAGAGTGCAGCATAGAGTGTATTTTGATGGTGCTTCTACAACAGCGATTCACCCAGATGTATTACAAACCTATAAGTCTTTATTGGATAAATACTACGTCAATAGTGAGTCTCTGTATGATGAAGGCAGCGAAATCAGTCGAATGATGGAAAAGGCCCGGAGTGCAATTGCCGGGCTTTTGGGTGTAAATAGCGAAGACATTATCTTTACCTCAGGATCTTCGGAAGCAAACTCTTCCGCAATCAAAGGTGTATGTTTTGCCCAACCTGGCAAGAAACATATCGTCACAACGAATGTAGAACATTCATCTATCTTGAATGCTTGTTTGCAAATGGAACAGGTATTTGGTTATCGTGTTACATATTTACCGGTTGATGCTAGTGGAAAGGTTTCCTTACAACAAGTGAAAGATGCAGTATCTGACGATACGGCAATTGTTAGTATCATGGCAGTAAATAATGAAGTGGGTTCCATCAATCCGATTGATGAGATTGCAAATTATGTTAAAAAACATACACATGCTTATATGCATGTTGATATGACACAGGCAATTGGTAAAGTTGATGTAGATTTTAAAAACATTGATCTAGCATCTATCTCTGCACATAAACTGGAAGGCTTAAAGGGTAGTGGTGTTCTTGTTAAGAAGGTACATGTACCATTTGTGCCACTCATCAATGGTGGTGAACAAGAATATGGTATTCGTGGTGGTACTTCGAATGCTTGTGTAAACATGGTATTTGCTAAGACTTTACGCTTCGCACTAGAAAATGGTAAGAAGTATCATGATTATATTACAACCTTACAACATTCATTATTGAAAGGTTTATCTACAATACCTGGTGTTCTAATCAATCAACCAAGTGATGCAGTTAATAGTGTTATTAACTTCTCATACGAGAAGATTCCAAGTGAAGTGATGCAGAACGCATTAAATAAAAAAGGGTTTATGGTGAGCGCAAGAAGTACTTGTGCATCTAAATCCGATGATCCAAGTTATGTATTAAGTGCTATGGGTTATTCTTCCAGGCGTGCAAGCTCTTGTATTCGTATTAGTTTAACGTATCATAATACAGAAGAAGAGGTTGCTTCATTTATAGATTCATTAAAGGAGATTATTTCGCAATATGGTTAAGTATGATACAGTCTTAATTCGCTATGGTGAATTAAGCACAAAGGGTAAAAATAGAAGAGATTTTATTACTAGACTCTTCACAAATATTAAATATATGTTGCGGGATTATCCTGCGCTAACATATCGTAAAACATACGATCGTATTTACATTAAATTAACGGATGAAGACCCAGCAGAAATTGAAACTAAATTAAAGAAGGTGTTTGGGATTAGTTCATTCTCCTTTACAGAAAAGGTGAATAGTAATTTAGAAGATATCAAGCAAGCCTGTGTTCGTATCGCTAAGGAAAGTGATAAGAAGACATTTAAGATGATTACGAAACGTCACGATAAGAGTTTCCCACTCAAGAGTGATGGTGTAAATCGTGAGGTTGCTGGAGAGATTCTACGTAATACGGAATTAAAGGTTGATGTACATGAACCTGAATTAGCAATACATGTTGAAATACACAGTAACGAAACCTACATCACATCTAGTAAGATTCCTGGTGCTGGTGGATATCCAGCGGGTATCAATGGCAAGGTATTGTTAATGTTATCTGGTGGTATTGATTCACCAGTAGCGGCATATCAGTTGATGAAGCGTGGATTACATGTGGAAGCTGTACACTTTGCATCTCCTCCATATACAAGTGAAAATGCAAAGAATAAGGTGTTAGAGCTTGCTTCACAAGTGAGTGAATACCAAGGTCACATGAAAGTACATGTTGTTAACTTTACGCAATTACAACTTGAAATCTATAAACATGCAGGAGACCCATATGCAGTTACATTAATGCGTCGTATGATGTTCCGCTTAGCAGATATGATTTCTAAGAAGTATGGATGTCTAGCCATTGGCACAGGAGAAAGCGTAGGACAGGTAGCTAGCCAGACGCTAGAGAGTATCAACTGCATTAATACAGTTACAAATATGCCTATTCTAAGACCGCTTGTATGCTATGACAAGATTGAAATTATTGAATTGGCACGTAAGATTGGCACATATGAAACATCTATCTTACCGTTTGAGGATTGCTGTACAATCTTTGATCCAAAGAACCCAGTCACAAAACCATCTGTAGATAAGAGTGTTTACTATGAATCAAAATTTGATTATGAAACACTACTACAACAGGCGGTAGATACACTAGAAACTGTAAATGTACAAGCTGTGAAAAAAGAAGAAGATTTCTTATAAAGAGGTGAAACTATGGCAAAGCATAATCAAGATATTCGCAATGAATTCAATGAAAAGATGCAACATTGTGCGACAATGGATGAACAAGAACTATTGGATATCGCAAACGTAACAATCGTCAAAGTTGAAAAAGATGATACATATAACACAAAAGCGAAGTTAAAGATTTTTGCATTATTCACTTCACTCTTTAACTGTGCAGAAAATGAGCGTATGAAATACGTGAAGCGTATATACGCAGCTTTAAAATAAATGATGATTGATAGGTATTTCTGTAATGAAGTACCTATTTTCTTTTGGTATAATTAACTTACAAAAGACTTTATCTATAATGAGGAAAAGATATGAGAGATATTGATATTACTAATTTTAGCAATATGATCCTAATTATCTTATGGGTAATTTTGCCTAAACTGTATCGTATTTGGAAAAAGAAGTATATATTTTACGTTTATGATATCCCACTTGATGTATTACCTATTTTCATCCTTTCGAATGGTTGGATGCGCTTTGCGATTTGGATAGTAATATATACGGTATTTCTTATTGTAATGCAGCTTTTATCGGTTAAGATTTTAAGTAAGAAAAATAATATCACGTGATAAAAGTGCAAGGATTTAGTTCTAGAAAGTCTAGAGGGAATATGAAAAAATTTTTAACGTTATTATTAGTACTGTGCATGGGGTGTAAAACATCCATAAATTATACGCAAAAACAAATGTATTCTTTTGATTCTGGTTTCGATACAGTTATTACCTACATTGAGTGGGTTGAAGAAGGAGATACACAGTATCGAGAAAATGCGAATAAAACTTTTGAAAAGTTTTCATATTACAATAGGTTGTTTGATAGCTTTCATGATTATGAAAATATCAATAATATAAAAACAATTAATGATAATGCTGGTATCAAGGCTGTATTGGTAAACCAAGAAGTTATTGATATGTTATTAGAAGCAAAATATTTCTATGATATTTCCTATGGGAAGATTGATGTTACTGCTGGGAAGATGATTTCTCTATGGCATGATGCTAGAGAAATAGGTATGGAATTGAACACAAATGGAGAATATGGAGATATCCCAAACGGCGAAGAATTAGAAGAATCAATTAAGCATAAGGGCTGGGATAAAATAATCATTGATGATGAAAATAATACAGTTTTTATAACTGATCCATATGTATCACTTGATGTTGGTTCGGTTGCAAAAGGGTATGCGACGCAAAGAGTAGCTGAATATTTAGTGAATGAAAATGTTAAAAATGCTGTAATTGATGCAGGTGGGAATTTAAAAGCATTATCTGGAAAATATAACGGAAAAGAATGGATTACTGGAATTCGAAATCCTAACAATCCATCTCTAAGTCCAGATGATTCCTTGCTTACAGTACAATATTCAGGAGATAAGTCAGCGGTCACTAGTGGTGATTACGAAAGAGCCTTCATCGCAAAAGATGGCAAATCATATAGTCACATTATTGACCCAGATACTACATATCCTGCCGATAGGTATCGATCTGTGACAATCATTACAACAGATGCAGGTGTAGCAGATTGCTTATCTACTGCGTTATTTTGTTTGGACTATGAAGATGGTTTAAAAGTAATAGAACAATACAAGAAGGATCATGATAATGACTTTTTAGAAGTGATATGGGTGGCGAACAAAGATATGAATTTTGAAACAGGGAATATATATCACACCAAATCATTTAATATTGCATATACCGAAGGACTGAAGGGTAAAATCAATATTATAAATGATAAGTGATATTGCTGAAGATGCACTGGGAGTAGTGTTCATAATAAAAGTATTAATCTATTGAATGAATTTATGAAATTTGAATCAAATTTATCATTATATGTATACAAAATCTCTAAAAATATGAAATTGGGAGAGGACAGTGCTCATACAGTGATTTTATGTGCAATTTTAGTAGAAATCATTGACGTAAAGGGACTTTACATGTAGTATATCTATGTTATCAGCCCTCTTGTCGAGGTCTGTAACCGCTCAGGAAAGGGTTAAGTACGTAAGTCCCCTTGATGGCGCGTCTTATGATAAATGTCAGGAGGTGTTCAAATTGTACGCAATTATCGAAACAGGCGGAAAGCAACTTAAGGTTGAAGTAGGTCAGTCTATCTTCGTTGAAAAGTTAGATGTTGAACCAGAAAGCACAGTCGTTATCGACAAGGTAGTTCTTGTTAGTGACGCAGCTACAAAGATTGGTACTCCATATGTAGAGGGTGCTAAGGTTACTTGCAAGGTTGTAAAGCAAGGCAAGGAAAAGAAGATCCATATCTTCAAGTATAAGGCTAAGAAGGGCTCTACTCGTCGTAAGCAGGGTCACCGTCAACCATATACAAAGTTGACAGTTGAAGCTATCGAGGCTTAAGTCTCATGATTGATATCCGTTATACGCAGCATAATAATCACATTACTTCATTAGAAATTAGCGGTCACGCTGGTTCTGCAGAAAGTGGTAAAGATTTGGTATGTGCAGCAGTTAGCGGTATTACATTCGGGTTGTTGAATGCATTAGATGAATTAACTGATATAAAGAATATTACAGTTGGTGATAATCTGATTCAAGTTAAAGTTGATAATCCTACATCAGAAAGTGATTTGTTACTATCTGCAGGGATTATTCAATTAAAGACGGTTCAACAACAGAATCAACGTTTTATTAAAATTAAAAAAATGGAGGTGTAAATACTATGAAGTTCACACTGGATATTCAGTTCTTTGCAAGTAAGAAGGGTGTATCTTCCACAAAGAACGGCCGTGATTCTGCCGGCAGAAGATTAGGTGCTAAGAAGGCTGATGGTCAGTATACAAATGCTGGCTCTATCATCTATCGTCAGAGAGGCACAAAGATCTACCCAGGCAAGAATGTTATGCGCGGTGGAGATGATACATTGTTTGCAACAGCTGCAGGTATCGTTAAGTATGAGCGTCTTGGCAAGGATAAGAAGCAGGTTTCTGTTTATCCTCAAGAAGCTTAATTTAAACAGTAATGGAATGCTCCTGACAGGTTCAGGAGCTTTTTTAAAGGAAAGGAGATTCCTTGATGATTGACTTGGTAAAACTACATGTAAAAGCAGGTGACGGTGGCAGAGGTTGTGTTGCTTGGCGCCATGAGAAGTTCTACGCTAATGGTGGACCTTTTGGTGGTGATGGAGGTAAAGGTGGCGATATTTGGTTCGCCGTTGATACTAACGAAACAACATTAATGAAGCTAAAGTTTACACGTAAGATTAAGGCTGGTAACGGTATGCCAGGATTAATCAAAAAAATGCATGGTAAATCAGGGGATGATATCATTGTGCCTGTTCCACTGGGAACGATGATTCGTAATGCGGCTAATGGTGATCTTTTAGCTGACCTTACAAAACCAGGACAAAAGGTATTGATTGCTCGTGGTGGTAAGGGTGGTCTAGGTAATATGCATTTTGCAACTTCGAGAAATGATGCCCCTGAATATGCGCAACCAGGTGAAGTTGGTGAAAGCTTAGATATTCAAGTAGAATTACGTCTTTTGGCAGATGCTGGGCTAATTGGTTTTCCATCCGTTGGTAAGTCAACATTCTTATCCGTTGTAACAAGAGCGAATCCTCAGATTGCCGCATATCCTTTTACAACACTGGAACCAAATATTGGTGTTGTACAGATGCCAAACGGTCGTAGTTTTGTACTTGCGGATATGCCAGGCTTAATTGAAGGTGCTGGTGAAGGCAAGGGTTTAGGACATGAGTTCTTACGTCATATTAAGCGCTGTCGTGTATTGATTCACGTCATTGATATGTCTGGTGCGGAGCGTAATCCTGTTGAAGATTATGAAATCATCAACAAGGAGTTAGCTACCTATGATTTAGCGCTAGAAAAGCGTCCTCAGATTGTGGTCGCAAATAAGATGGATGACGAATATGCACACATGTATTTGGAGGAGTTTAAAAAGAAGTATCCAGATATTAAAGTCTATGAAACAAGTACATTAGAACATAAAGGTTTAGATGAGGTTCTCTATGCGGCACTTGCGGAAATTGATAAAGCTCGCGAGGTTGAAATGGAAACTCCTGAAAGTACAGAAGAGACTGTTGTATATCGTTATGAACCTAAGAAACCAGACTTTAAGATTGTTAAACTTGGTCCAGGTAGATTTAAGGTTGATTCTGAAAAGATCGATAGATTATTTGATACAGTTGACTTTGATAAGGAAGAAGAAACATATCAGTTTGCGATGACATTGCAGAAGATGGGTGTTGATAAGGCTCTTTATGAAGCTGGTGCACGTGATGGTGATCAAGTTATCGTAAATACCTTTATAATGGATTATAAAGAGTGAGTGATATGATAGCGTTTGTAAAAGGAAAAGTGGCATCATATGGTGCTGATTGGGTTGTGATTGATTGTCATGATATTGGCTATCAGATGGCATATCCACATCCTGAAAACTTACATCTGAATGATGAAGTATTTATCTATACATATCTTCATATTACGGAAAATGATATGAGTTTATTTGGTTTTGAAAGCCAAGATGAAAAAGCATTATTCTTAAAGCTTATCTCTGTTAAGGGACTAGGACCTAAGACTGCGATGGGTATGCTAAGCAAGTGTGGTTATCAGTCTATCGTTTCTGCGATTGAATCTGGTGATGTAACTCTATTAAAGAAGATGCCTGGTATTGGGGCAAAGTCTGCAAGTCAGATTGTATTAGATTTAAAGGGTAAGTTAGTTGCTGTACCTACATCTTCACCAAAACAAGATACAGTTTCTTATCCTGCGGAAATTCGTGAAGCATTAGAAGGCTTAAAGAATTTAGGCTATAAACAGGGAGAATTATCTGCAGTCGCAAATATGATGAGTGAAAACCCTGGATTAACAACCAAGAAGTATTTGAAACTCGGATTACAATTCTTAGTTAAACAGAAGTAAAGGAGGCATATGGAAGAGAGTGATCGTTTGTTATCTGCAAATGCAGAAATGGGTGATGATGAAGAAAGTCTTCGTCCGCAAACACTTGATGAATATATAGGTCAAGATACGTTAAAAGAAAACTTACGTATCTATATTCAGGCGGCTTTGCAGAGAAATGAATCTTTGGATCATGTTCTTTTGTATGGGCCTCCAGGTTTGGGTAAGACTACACTTTCGTTTATTCTAGCCAATGAGATGCACTCTAAGGTTAGAGTAGCTTCTGGTCCATCCATTACAAAAGCTGGTGATTTAGCAGCGATATTATCTGTGCTTGAGCCAGGAGATGTATTGTTTATCGATGAAATTCATCGTTTACCAAAACAGGTAGAAGAAGTTTTATATCCTGCGATGGAGGACTTTGAATTAGATATTATGGTTGGTGGTGAAAATGGAGCAGGCGGAAGAAGTGTACGCTTGGATTTACCTCCATTTACTCTTGTTGGTGCAACGACTCGTGCTGGCGATTTATCAGCGCCACTAAGAGATCGTTTTGGTATCGTAGCGAAACTTGAGTACTATAATCAAGATCAGTTATGTTCTATCGTTAGTCGTACAGCACGTGTATTGAACGCACCAATTCATACTGCTGCAGTGGATGAGATTGCACGTCGTTCTCGTGGAACGCCACGTATTGCCAATCGTTTGTTACGTCGTATTCGTGATTTCGCACAAGTGCTTAACGATGGTCATATCTCTAGGGATATTGCTCAGACTGCACTAGACCGTTTGAAGGTAGATTCCCTTGGATTAGACGAAGTCGATATTCGTTACTTACGTGGAATTATTGAACGTTTCCATGGTGGTCCAGTAGGTCTTGAATCTCTTGCAAATGCAATATCAGAAGAGACAACAACACTGGAAGATGTGTATGAACCATATCTCATACAGATTGGCTTTGTGAATCGTACAAGTCGTGGTCGTGTGGTAACTGAGAAGGCTTATGAGCATTTACATATCACACATACCGATACATTATTTTAGAATATATTTAAGCGCACACGGTTAAAATGTGTGCTTTTTTATTTAAAAAGCCTTGAAAATACGTGAATTTTATGTGAAAAATTACCGATTTCTTGCAAAGAATGCAATGAATCATATAAAATAATGATATGTTTAAAAAGAAAAATAAGAAAACAAGTCTTGTTGCGGCAGCATATATCGCTACAGTATTATTTGGTGGATATGCTTCTGTACAACATGTATATGCGGATAACGCGGCTCCAACAATCGATACAGAAGTTTTACCGGTTATCGAAGTTAGCTCTGCGGATTTAAATCCACAAGAGACAATTAAGCATTCTATCTTACAGGAAAGAAGTCAGTCTCTAACAGATATGGATTATAAGAATATCGATATGGGTAAAACAAAGTTAATATTAGAAGGCTTTGATCGTAACCTTACAGGTATTCAACAGGCAACTGCGCGTGTAACTTTAGTCAATAAAGATACTGACGATAAGACACTAGGATATTCTTTTATCCAAAAGGTATTGATTAAGGTTGTAACAAGTACTGCTCCAGTTATCAAACTGAAGTCTGATTCTGTTACGGTTAACAATGGTGATACTTGGAATGCATCTAACTATATTTCTTATATCAATGATGATTCTGGTATTTTACCAGCATTAACAATCACTGGTAATGTAGATATGTCAACAGATGGTAACTATACAGTTTTATATACTGTTGTTGATACGACTGGTAATAAGTCATTTGCGCAATTAAATGTTACAGTAAAGACGCCTCAGGAAGTGATTGATAACAAGATTGAAGAAGAGCGTAAAGCGAAAGAAAATGAAAAGATTCAAGCTGCGAAACAGGCACTTGAAAATAGTTCTAGTTCGAGTGCATTTATCAGTTCTGCGCAATTGCTTGCGGATGCTGATGAAGCTTGGAAGGCTTACGCAAAAGCGGGATTAATTACGGATCATGAAACTGGTGATACTGGTAATAATTACTCATTTAGCCAATGTACATGGTGGGTATATATCCGTCGTCATCAGTTAGGCTTAACAGCTGGTAGTTTGATGGGTAATGGTAATCAATGGGCAAATACTGCTCGTAGTTTAGGATATTCTGTTTCTAATACACCGATGGTTGGTGACGTTATGGTATTCGCAGCTGGACAAGAAGGTTCCGACGGTTACTATGGTCACGTTGCAATCGTAGAGGGTATTACAACTGATGGTTCTGTTATTACATCTGAATGTGGTGCAAACCGTAATGGTCAACCATACTCACGTGTTATCTCTAATCCATCAAGATTCGAATACATTCACTATTAAGATTTTGGAAGATACGTTATGTATCTTCCTTTTTTGATGGTTGAAATCATTTCTTGTTTTGAATAAAATACCTATATGAGTAGAAGAGATGAACAACGAAATTTACGTATGAATCAGGTTGCTTACTTCTTGATGACATTTGCGATATATATTGCTGTATATATGGTTTTTGTATTCTTGTTTAGTATCGTAAATGGATTCTTGGGTTTACATCCATATTTCAAATTAATTATCTATATTCTATTCTTTGAAGCTGATCGTAGAATCACGGCATTTGTAATGCGACTACCAATTGTAAAATCGATCATTCGTTTATAATCCGTTTAAACGGATTTTTTTGATAATAGGAGAATCATATGGAAAAGTGGGATTTATATACTCTCGATCGCGAAAAGACAAATCAAGTAATAACACGTGGAGATACTATTCCAAACGATTTGTATCATTTAGTTGTTCATGTATGTATCTTTAATGCAAAGAACCAAATGTTGATTCAACAAAGACAGTCCTTTAAAGAAGGATGGCCTAATATGTGGGATCTGACTGTTGGCGGTTCTGCTATGATTGGTGAAAATAGTCGTCAGGCAGCAACGCGAGAAGCCGCTGAAGAACTTGGATTAAAGATTGATTTAGAAAATATACCACCTGTTATTACAAAGTATTTTAGTGAAGGTTTTGATGATATTTATATTTTAGAAAAAGAGATAGATATTTCAAAGCTAAGACTTCAGTATGAAGAAGTACAGGCAGTAAAATGGGTATGCTTTGAAGAAATCTTAGATATGGTTGGTTCAAAGAAGTTTATACCGTATGATGAAAGTTTTATTCAATTTTTATTCCATTTACATCAAGTGAACAGTTTATATCAAAAGTAAGCATTGTGCTATTTCTTATTGAAAATGATGGATACAATGGTATAATCTAACCAAAGCAAAGAA
>JABZLM010000014.1 GCA_015256775.1 Solobacterium sp.
AAGATACAATATTTCGGCTATGTTTTTACTGTATTACGGTCGATTTTAGCACTCGGCCACTATGCCTGCTAATATCCTACAAAGTTTAGGGATGAAAGTCAATGCAATGTTTTCGCATATGCAAGTTGTTTAGATACTTTCTGATAGATTTCTCCTTCATCCATCATATCTGATACTTGTTTCAGCATTGCAAGTGCTAAATCTTCTGCTTCGTCCACATCATAAGACAGCGGTAAAAATACATATACTTCATGAATTAATAACGTCCTAGCCATCTCATAGAAATCTGGATGATCATTCTCTAACCAATCTTTTAGATAGGATTGTGCCTTCAAGAAACCTTCAGACTTATGTACAGGAACAATATCATCTGACCAGAATGTATATTCAATGCCATTCTTAATCAGTGTAAACTCATCAGAAATTTCTTGTTCAGCAAGACCTTCAATCAATAACGCAGCTGCCTCAGGACATGGATCTTTAGATAAATAATCTTTAATCTCAACAAGGCAATCTCGCAAGTTACGTGTTACCAATACACTGGCAGCTGCTAGCTGTGACTTTGGCTTTCCTTTTAACTTTCTTAATAGAGAATCTAAACTATCTTCTTTAATCTCTTTTACATCGCTCAAGCGATAGTTTAGTTCTCTTTTATAACTCTTTAATTTTTGTTCGATATCAATAGGAATATATGGCATATTCAATTCTTTTTGAACTAAGAAATTCGCATCACCATATTTGCCTTGTTGCATTAAATCCTCTATTTCAGTAAGAATTTCATCGTAGTAATTTGTCATATAGCCTCCTAGATAAAAGATACCGTCGACTGATTGCCGACGGTATCTTTTCTATATGGCGTCCTCGAAGAGATTCGAACTCTTGACCACACGCTTAGAAGGCGTGAGCTCTATCCAGCTGAGCTACGAGGACAGCACAAATAATATATCAAAATATCTATCAGTTTTCAAGATTAAATTTACATTTTATATCGTTTTAATTCTGCAGATACTTGTTGTCCATCAATATGTAAAATCATATACGATGGTTTGGAACCGTCACGGTTATAACTTAGTGACCCCGGATTAAATAAATGAATCTCTTCGAACTGTTCATCATATGGAACGTGTGTATGTCCAAAACATACGATATCACAACCACTCTCCCTTGCATGGCGTACTAAACCAAACAAAGACCCATACCCAATATCATGATGACCATGCACCAATAAAATATGGTGGCCTTCTACTTCAAATACAAGTTCAGACTCATAATCACCGTAGTAATCGCAATTACCTTGTACGCATGCATACCCTTCTGTTAATTGCCTAGGCAGTTCACTATCACCCGCATGTAAGTATGCATACGCATCGGGATACATCTTGCGAATCTGTTTTAAACATTCCGTTTGTCTATGAGAGTCACTCACCAATATAATATCTTTTGACATTTCGTTCACCGTTGTACATATTATAATGAATCTTTGTCATACGTAAAAGAGATAAACATGTTAAAATACCATTAAGGAGCGTATTTACATGAATATTTATCCCTACAACATGTATTTCTTATATGCCGCATGCGCATTTCTCATATGTTATCTCATCATATTTTTATTAAAAATGATGAACTTTCAAAAATTAATAAAGACTACTAATATTAATATTCAAGTAATTAAAGCTAAAGTTGATCATTTACAATACGTTTCAAATGCAATCAATGAGCAAAATAAAGTAAAGAAGAAAATTCAGAAGCAACTCATTAAGATTCTTCTTCCTATCGTTGTTTCTATCATTCTAACTTATCGTCAAGATGAGGACTTACAAGGCCTTAAAGGTTACCTAACAGCTGGTAAACGTGAGTTTGTAAGACGTGGTAATAGTGAAGTCTTCAAACGTATATTCACCAAATAAAACGAATACCGATGTGCTTTATTCATCGGTATTTTCATATGCTTGATGCAATGCATCATATACAGCTTTTGCTACTTCTAAAGGTACAACCTTTGCAATATCTTCAACTGTTGCGGCTTTTAGATTTGTAAAGTTACCAAATTCTTTTAGTAATAACTTCTTGCGTTTTGGACCCACACCAGCAATCTCATCTAAAACAGATTTAGTCTGTGCCTTTGTGCGCAGCTTTCGATGATACGTAATCGCAACACGGTGAACTTCATCCTGCATACGTGTTAGCAAGAAGAATAAACCAGAATCTTTATCGATATCAAAGATATCACCGTTTGTATCCATTAAAGCATTCGTACTATGCTTATCATCTTTTACCAAACCCATTAATTTAATTGTATCTGATAAATCAAGGGAATCCAGAATTTCCTTTGCTGCGTCAATCTGTGTTCTACCACCATCGACGATAATACCATCTGGCATTCTAGTCCCTTCTTTTAGCATACGGAAATAACGGCGATAGATAACTTCCTTCATTGAATCCACATCAGAATTCCCTGTATGTAGTTTATATAAGCGATAACTCTTACGATCTGGATATCCATCTTCATATACAACACATGAGGCAACTGTAAAAGCCCCACTAATATGAGAGTTATCAAATAACTCAACACGATTCATTGGATGTTTTGCAATTTCACAAAGCTGTGATACAGCTTGTTCTGTTAATGTATCTTGTCTAGCGACCGCATTGAACTTAAGGTCTAATTGTTTTTTAGCATTTTCAACGCACATATCTAAGAGTTTCACTTTATAACCCTTTTGCGGTTGAAAGATAGGCATATCTAATACTTCTTGTAACGCTGTAATATCTAGAGTCATCGGCAATACCAGTTCGCGTGCGGATGGATGATCTTGGTAATACTGTACTAAGAAAGATGTAAATTCTTCTTCTGCATCACCATAAAGTGGTCTTAAACGGAATTCTTTGTTCAGAATTGTTCCTTCACGCACTAAGAATCCAGTAATCGCAAGATAACCTTTTTTAGCATACCAAGCAAAAACATCACGTGAGCCACGGTTATCTTTTTCAATATTTTGCTTGTCATTTACTACATGGCGTATTGACTCTAACATCTCTTTATATTCTTGCGCTTTTTCAAATTCAAGTGCTTGGCTAGCTTCTAACATCTTTGTTTGTAACTCAGCTTCTACATCTTTGGTATCACCATTCATGAAACGAACAACTTTATCGCTCATCTCATCATAGACCTTTGGATCTATATCAAATTCACATGGTCCAATACATTGATGCATGTGATAGTACAAGCATACCTTAGGTTCCAAGTGTGTACATCTTCTGAATGGATAGAGTGATTGTAATAGTTTTAAAGTTGTTCTAGCAGCAGTCGCATCCGGAAATGGACCAAAGTACTTTGCCTTCTTATCTTTCTTTGCATCGCGTGCTATTAATAAACGTGGATACTTTTCTTTCGTCAGTTTGATATATGGATAAGATGAATCATCGATAAATTGAATATTATATTTTGGACGATATTTCTTGATTAAGTTAATTTCTAAAACCAAAGCTTCTTTTTCACTTCGTGTGACGATAAAGTCAAAATCATCGATATTACTAACCATTTTAGTCGTCTTAAAATCGTGCGCACCAACAAAGTATTGGTTCACACGATTATGAAGATTCTTTGCCTTACCAACGTAGATGATTTCTCCGTTTTTATCCTTCATCTGATAACTACCTGGTTCATTTGGTAAGTTCTTTAGTTTTGCTTTGATATATTCTTTATCCATTGTATTCCTTTAGTATAATGTTACTACAGTTGCACCAGTTCCACCTTCTTGAGGCATTCCTAGTCTAAATTCTTTAACCGACTTATCATTACGTAATCTATCATGTACAGCCTTACGTAACTTACCTGTACCATCTCCATGAATAATACGGAATGTCTTAAGACCATGAATCTTTGCTTGATCCATATAGTCTTTCATCTTTTCAATTCCTTCATCTACATGCATACCAATTAAGTTACATTCAAGTGACATGCTTGCATAGATGTTATGTGAACGTATATGTACAGATGTATTTGTCTTGTTCTTTGGAATGACATGTGAACTTGGGCGAATCTGATTTTTCTTTACATGAATCGTTCTACCATTAAGGCTCAGAGTAATTTCTTTTCTTCCAATCTTGATTACTTCGCATACTTGATTAGAAGAACGTAGTTCTACCGCATCACCAACATGATAGGTGATATCGTCATAATTCGTTTCATCCACTTCTTCGAGTGGTTGAATCTTCTTTAACTGATTACGTACATTGAGCACTTCATGATACTTTGCTTGTTCATTGCGCATTTGTGCAAGAATTTCATCTGCCTTATGTTGAGCTTCTTCAATGTATTGGTTGGCTTCAGCTTGTGCATTCTTTTGCCAATCATCTTTTTCTTTTAAGAGTTGATTACGCTCTTTAATAAGAGATTCCTGTAATGCCTTTACTTCCGCAATCTTTTGACTAAGCTCATCATTCTTTAAGGTTGTTTCATTTAACTGTGTTTCTAAACGTTCAATCAAAATATCTTCTTGTGATTTGGCTTGTTCTTTTAAGAAAGAAGCATACTTAATAATTGATTTAGGCAACCCATATCGTTCCGCAATTTCAAACGCATTCGATTGTCCTGTTAAACCTTCGATAAAACGATATGTAGGCTCTAGCTTCTCTTGGTCAAATTGAACACTTGCGACCATAATATCGTCGTGGCGTTTGCCATATGCTTTTAAACGGCCATAGTGTGTTGTTGCAACGCATGTTGCTTTAACATCTCTTAAATAATTCAAGATAGAAATTGCTAGACTCTCACCCTCTTTAGGATCTGTACCAGAGCCAACTTCATCCATGAGTACTAAACTATTTTCTGTTGCGCTACGAATAATTTCAGCTTGTTTCTTGATATGTGCACTAAAACTTGATAAGGATTCTACAACAGATTGATCATCACCAATGTCCACAAACACATTATCAAAGAAAGGAATGATAGCACTTTCTGCGGTGACAGGAATACCAACATAAGTCATTAAGACAAATAGACCAATCACTTTCATAGATACAGTTTTGCCACCTGTATTTGGACCAGTAATTAAAAGAATACGTTTTGGATCACGTAAATGATAGTTATTCGCCACTACCTTCTTAGGATCAATCAAAGGATGTTTGGCACGTATAATTTCAATTTCCTTTTGTTCTGTGAGTTCGGCCGCAACACCATCATGAAGTTTACCCCATTGAGCTTTCGCAAAGATAGCATCTAAGATACCACATGTTTCAATATTGGATATTTCTTCATCCGCAATCGATGATACACTTCTTGATAACATCGTCAAGATACGATGAATCTCCTCTTTTTCTTTCTCAACAAGTTCCATCTTACGATTATTTAAACCAACAAGTGATGCAGGTTCAATATATGATGCTTGTCTTGACGCACTATCACCATGCAGTAAACCACCATACATATTCTTATCTGATGCTTTCACCAAGATAACTGCACGACCATTTCGCATTGTCACAATAGAGTCAACCACACTATCTGAATGACTTACTACAAATCGATTTGCGGCAGTTGCGATTTCACCATCAATGCGCGATAAACTACTACGAATCGACTTTAACTCTGTCGAAGCTTTATCCATTACTTCACCATATTGATTTAAACAATTACCTATCTCTTTTGCGATTTTCTCATGAACAATTAATGTATCATATAGGTCTTGTAGATGTTCGTGTGCTAAAGCATTCATCGATTTAAAATAATTTAATATTCCTTGAATGCCTTGTATCAAAAACATCTCATCAATTAATTCTTGTGCGGTTAAAGTTCTACCCTTTTTTGCGTTTAATAAAATATCTTTTAAATCCTTTATTTGAGACATTGGTAAACGATCTTCATGAATACACATTGCAAGTGCTTCTTTCATGTATGCATGTTCACGACGTATCACAAGTGGGTCAAATGATGGTTTGATGGTATCTACGTATTCAATGCCAAGTGAAAAAGAACATTGTTTTTTTACCTGTTCTAATATCACATTCAATTCTAGACTACCAATTACACTCATACTAACTCCTATTTCATCAGTTTACTTTCATCAACAAACCCATTATCTTTTAACCAGTTTTCAACTGCGTTTCGTTGTAAATCAGTTAATGTCTTTGTGCCATCTTCAATCTTTGAGAAACCTTCACTACTAAATAATGGCCCTAAATAATCCTTTGCAACCAGCTGTGTCACTTGGTTTACTTGTTTAAACAAGGAATTTTCTACAATATAGCTACTATTCTTAAAGAGTGGTGTACATAAGAATACCGTAATCACAACAATCCATACAAAGGCCTCTAAAACACCAAAAGCAGCACCTAATAGCGCACTAATCGCATGAATTCCAGGAACTTTATGTACGCCCTTTGCGATGCGGTCAACTACAAAGAATAAAATACGCAAAACTAAGAATAATAAGATAAACCAAGCTATCTGATTAACATATGTTTTCGCAACTTCCTCTAATGGCGAACCTGCTAAACCAAGATATTTACTCGGAACAATTGTAACGTATTTTGCAAATACACCACATAATATCCAAGCAATCCAATATGAAATAATAGAACCTACAAGTCCTATCAACCGGCGTAAAATACCGGTATTGTATCCTTGCGCTGCTTTTAAAACAAAAAATATAACGATAAAAGCACTAAAATAAATTGCCCAATTTTCTTGTAAAGTGAACATAAAGAATCCTCCTCTATAAAGATGATAAAACAAAACAGTGCAAACTTCCAACAGCATGATAAAATATAATGCATGAATAACACAATTACTTTAAAACTCAAATCGTTTCAAGAGGAACAATTGTTCAAAACTTTTAGCGAATTTCAAACTACACCTCCACAGTATGCAAAATGGCAATTAAAACCAGAAAACTGTGTCATTACTTGTTATACATCAGGTAAAACTGTATTCCAAGGAAAAGACGCAAATGTATACGCAGCAGCTTTTATGCAGGGACAAGATGAAATTCCAAATACCGCTACGACAAATCAATATCCCCAAGCGGGTAGTGATGAAGTTGGTACTGGCGATTACTTTGGGCCAGTATGTGTATGTGCTAGTTACGTTACACAAGATAATGTCGATTTCCTTATAAAGCTTGGTGTACGTGACTCTAAACAAATGAGTGATGCGGATATGTTAAAGATTGGACCTTTACTTATGGAGCGTATTCCTCATAGTTTATTGATTGTACCTCCACAAAAATACAATCGAGTACATGAGTCAAATAACCTAAACGCTATTAAGGCAAAGTTGCATAACCAAGCCTATATCAACCTTGCTAAGAAAATAGAACTTCCAAGTTTTAAGATTATTGATCAATTTACACCAGAAACTTCTTATTATCGCTATCTGAAAAATGAGCCACAAATTATTCGTGGTATTCATTTTGAAACAAAAGCAGAAGATAAATACTTATCCGTCGCTGTTGGTTCTATCATCTCACGTTATGGTTTTCTAAAAACATGGGAAGAAATGGAGAAAAAATATAACATGACTCTACCGAAAGGATCAGGAGATAAAGTAGATATCGTTGCACAAGCGTTTGTTGAACGATATGGACTCGAGCGCCTTGGGGAAATTGCTAAATTACATTTTAAAAATACAGAAAAAATACGTGTATGAATCATCAATACACGTATTTTTATAACTTACATATTACTATTATGAGAATGAGATGAAGAACGATTTGCGTTTCTTCTAGCCATCAGCATATTCTCTAACGTGATGACAATCGCGACTACAGTCGCTTCTTCATTTACATCATACAAATCAATGCAATATTTATCACGCATAGATAATAGTTTCTGTCCTACAACTGCAATGACACGTTCTTGATTGTTATATAATACAAAGTTCAAATTTGTAAAATCACCCTGTAAAGTCCAACCAAGTTCATCAATGGTAAATTTCATATCCAAAAAGCGGAATAAGTCTTTAGAAAGTTCAAATGACGTTCCACCAACGATATCAATGTAGTGAATTAAATGAAGTGAAAATAACTTTCTTGCAATCGTTGCGACAACTCTATCTTGTGCATCCGTAATCGTTGTTTCATTTGTAAAAGAAAATAATTTTGAAGATGAATGATAGACTACATTATCATTTTCATCCGTTACATCAATATCTTTATGAAAGCTAAATAAATATCGACTAGTATAGAGTGATTTTGCTGGTTCACCATAGTCATTATAATTACGAATATCAGTTTTCTCTCCTGCAGAGTGATATCTTTGTAATGTTGTCGCAAAAACAAAAATTCCTACAATAAAAATCACCATCATAATAAATACTGGATACATCATCTCAATATACATAATGATTCCTCCTAATGAACGAGCTTTATATCTACTACTATAGTATCACGTTCATATCGTAAAAGAAAAAACAGAATATCACTTTAAGTGTATATTCCATTCTTCATTTATTTTTTGATAGTAAAACTCTGTAATATCAGGATCTTCAAACACACGAATCAAAACATCCATATCGACTGATAACTTTAATTTCAAGAAATCTTCACGCTTTACCCAAGATACTTTTCCTTCATCCGAACAGATAATATCACCAGTAAAAGTATTACATGTATACAAGAATACGATATACCGACTACCATCAGAATTCACCCAATCTTTCACTCCGCAAAGTTTAGGGTTTTGAATATTTAATCCTGTTTCTTCTTTTACCTCACGGATTACAGAATCAACAATCGATTCATCATCCTCTACATGACCACCAGGAAAGGTAAACCCCGGCCAATCTTTCTTTTGTCTATCGATAACAAGAATTTCATCACCCTTGGTAATCATACAAAGATTTGTAAGTGTTACTAATTTTCTTCTGTCCATGTATGTCATTATAAAAGAGTTAATGATAATTTGAAAGAATTATTTTAACATCCAGCTTTCATCACTTGGATTATTTCTAAAGTGTAAGAGTGCTTCTACATCACTGTCTTTGATGTAATTTTCTGCTACTGCAACTGATAACAGTGTATCGTAATCAGAAGCAGATACATTCCGTACATTGTGTTCTGCCAAACGCTCTGTCGCCTTACGCATACCATACGTAAAGATAGATGCGATACCTAATACTTCCGCTCCTTCTTTACGTAGTACTTCTACAACTTCAACGGCTGAACCTGCCGTAGAAATCAAGTCTTCAATAACCACAATCTTTGCGTTATCTATGAGCTTACCTTCAATTTGATTTTGACGTCCATGATCTTTTGAAGATGTACGTACATACCCCATTGGGAAACCAAGTATTGTGGCAACGATTGCCGCATGCGCAATACCTGCAGTACTTGTACCCATAACCATATTACATGATGGATATTCTTTACGAATAATTTCTGCTAAAGCATTTTCTACATCTTCACGAACCTTTGGATAAGAAAGCGTCAAACGATTATCACAATAGATTGGAGACTTGATACCACTCGCCCATGTAAATGGATCTTGTGGCTTTAAAAATACTGCCTGAATATCTAGTAAGTCTTTTGCAATTATTTTTTTCATCTTATTCTTCTCCTGTCTGAAATTGTTTTGTGGCTAAGCGATATGCTTCTACTGGATTCTCTGCTTTTGTAATAGATCTTCCTACAACGATATAGTCAGAACCTAATTGATGTGCAATTGCAGGTGTAGTCACACGCTTTTGGTCACCCTTGCTATCTGTCGCAAAGCGGATACCTGGAGTAACCGTTTGGAAGTCTTCGCCACATACCTTTTTAACAATTTCTACTTCCAATGGAGAACATACTACACCATCACAACCTGCTCTCTTCGCATTTAATGCGTATTGAGCAACTGTTTCCTGCATCGTTTGTGGAATGAGTAATTCTTCGTGCATAGCTTCCTCTGTTGTACTGGTTAATTGTGTTACCGCAAGTAAGATTGCCTTGCTTCCATGATCATCTAATGCTTTACGTGCAGCTTTCATCATTTCAATTGTTCCAGCCGCATGGACATTGACCATGTCAACATCTAACTGTGCAAGCATGCTCATCGCATGATAAACCGTATTAGGAATATCGTGTAACTTCAAATCAAGAAAGATTTGATGTCCTTGCTGCTTGATTTGTCTAACGATTTCCGGACCATTACCATAGAAGACTTCCATACCAATCTTGACATATGGTTTTTCATCCTTGAATTGATGTAGAAACTCTAGTGTTTTTTCCTGGCTGTTAAAGTCACATGCGATGATTACTTCTTTACTCATTTTGTTCTCCTCCTGTATTTTATATATGAATTTGATTATAGTTTTTCGTATGCATCTACGTCTAATGCTCCTTCACTCTTTGCAACAGCGATTGCACAAGCACTATCACCAACTACATTGAGGGATGTTACTAGCATCTCAATCGGACGGTTGATTGCGAGAATTAATGTATATGTCATCAATGCAAGTTCATTGTTGAAACCTACACCACTTAGAATTGTAAATAGAATGACTGCGCCTGCACCAGGTGCTGCTGGTGTTCCTACAGATGCAACGATTGCTAAGAAACCAATTGTAAGAATACTTGTAAATGTCATTGGATATCCAGCACATCCAGCAATAAAGATCGTTGCGATAACCTGCATAATTGCAGTACCATCCATGTTAACTGTCATGCCAAGCGGCAGTACAAAGGATGCGATTTCCTCATTTACACCAAGTTCTTCAATAGTTGTCTTCATGTTTAGTGGAAGCGTTGCAGCACTGGAAGATGTTGAGAATCCAAATAACGCTACCTTAAATATCTTCTTAACAAATGGAATTGGATTTAAACCAGTTGATAATTTAATAAACAACGCATATCCAGTCACAAGCACAAGTAATAAGATACATACTGTTAAGAGTACATAAGCGATAGCAGGTTGTAGGTGTGTTACACCATAACTTGCACAAGTTCTAACAATTAAGCAGAAGATGGCAATTGGCCCAAAGTGATTGATAACAATATCTAGGAATACCGTTATAATTGCGCTAATTTCTTCGCACAGTTTTACAAGTACTGTAACTTTATCCTGTAAGTGATTGATACAGATACCTACCATCGCTGCACTAACTACTACCGCAAGTACTGCACCGTTATTACCAAATGCTGTAGTAATATTGTTTGGAATCGCATTAACAACAATCATAAGAGGATTTTTAGCAGCCGTTCCAGTAGCTTGTGTTAAGTCTACAGCACTATTGGTAAATACCCCTGCATTATATGCTACAAGCCCTGCCAGTGCCGCAATCACAATGGCGCATATCGTTGTTAACATAAAATATCCAATTGTCTTACCAGAGATACGACCTAACTTCTTTGTATCAGAAATATGTATCATTGCTAGTACAATACTTGTAAATACCATTGGAATGATAACTACTTGTAATGCACGTACGAATAATTGTCCAACAATGTAGAAGATACCAATCGCTTTCTCATTTCCTTCGGCAGAAATATCTGCGAAAAACAGATTATTAATCGTATTCCATAGTTCTGCCTGATTTCCCTTCATTAATATTTCTCTTAGAAAAATCACTAATAAACCAACAATGAGACCACAGCCTAATGCGCCCATCATTTTCACTGTCAGATTTTTCGATGTCTTCTTCATTTTACTTTCTCCTTTTTCATAAAAAAACAACCTTTGCACAAAATATACAAAGGTTGTAAGTAATCTATTACAAGTTCCTCTAAAAAAACTACTAGAGTGTAATCTATCATCGCCTTCATAGTATCTCGTACTATATTAAAGCCTGTTTTTTTCTGTTAATTAGGATACAATATTCAATCAGATTCGTCAATCATGAATTAATGAACTTAACGCATCCCTCTTCGCTATCATCTGACTAAGAATTGGTAGAGAATTAAAGATATATAATCTTTTCGCATGATAGTCATGTTCTTCATTTGCGGCAAGTAATAATGTAAAATTTCCTTCTACTTCATCACTATCATACTGAAACATATCTGGATGTTGTTTCATATCGTCTATCTGCATCTTTACCGTTCGATACGCAAAATCCTTTGTACCTGTAAGTGTTAATACATAAAAGTCGTCCGCTGTATATCCTTGTGCAATAATTGCATTTTCTAAAAGTTGTGCTGTCCAACTTGGATTATCACGACCATATTGCGCTACTGTAGTACGATTTCCCCAGTATAGCGATCCACTAAAAGGCACATAGTATCTAAAGTATCTCATGCTATCCATCATGCGATACCATGTTGTGACGGCACCCATGGAAAATCCCAAGAAGATACGATGATCTCTTGAAGCGATTAAGTCTTCTTCACTTGTAGAGTAAGCATATGTATGATATGCGTTTTCAAATTGTGGTATCAAATCATTCTGTAGTTCTTTGCCAAAAGCTTCCGTTAAACTTGCATCATAATCATCTGTATCCATATCGACATTATCGTGATAATAGGACGCAAATACCATTAACATTGGCTTCATCTCTTTCTTTTCAATCAGATGATCAATTACATTTTTTATATCTGTTAAATCATCTAATTCACCCGGAAAGGAAGTTACATCTCCCGTATGACCATGCATGGTATACACAACATCATATCGTTCTGTACTTGTTTCATATCCGTACGGAATATATACATACGCATATTTCTTCATGACTCTGTCTTGATAATCATAGGTATTTGTCATGTAGTCAAAGCGTACAACTTTACCCTGTTGTTTTACGGGGGCCATATATCCTTCAGGTACGTTGTGTATCCCTAACGAAATAGATGAGTTTTTCTGGATTTCTAGGTATGGTTGAAACACTAGTTCTTCAGTATCTGTTTTATTTGTTACTTCATTTGTCGTACATCCGACTAGGATTGAAGCCACTAATAGGATTACGATAATCAATTTCTTCATCATTACCTTCTTTCATTAGAATGTGAGAAGATTCCAAATCTTCTATAATTCTGGATTTGGAATCTTTTCAACATTTAAATGAATTGTATCTTTGAGTTGTACTAACTCTACACCAGCAGCTTTTAACATACGCTTGCTGGCGATATTAGTATCTACTCCATTATATTTATCAGATTCATATACGATGCGATGAATACCAGATTGAATAATTGCCTTCGCACATTCATTGCATGGGAATAAAGATACATAAATCGTACACCCTGCAACCGGCCACTTCGAATTTAAAATAGCATTTAACTCTGCATGTACAACAAAGGCATACTTTGAATCTAATGTATCGCCATCACGTCCCCATGGGAAAACTTCATCAGAACATCCCTTTGGAAACCCATTATAACCAACAGATACAACGCGGTGGTTATCATCAACAATCGCAGCACCAACCTTTGTATTAGGATCTTTTGAACGTAAGGCTGATAAATGCGCAAGACCCATAAAATACTCGTCCCAACTTAAGATGTTATCTTGTTTTGTCATAATCTATTCCTTTCCTAGAACCTGTACAAATCCATCATCTAATCCATATACAGTATCCAATCTTTCAGCCAAGAAATAAGAATACTGATGCAATGGACCATCATTCAAAATTTGCAATACCTTTAAATCTGTCCCTAGATATCGAGAACGTGTTGGGATATAGCGATTCTGCCATGAAATAAAGCATAAAACTCCAACTAACCCAACAAGAGCGATGATATGATTTACACGTTTGCAAACCTCTGCTTTATCTGTTGTAATAAATCCATACATAATCAGTCCTGTCACAAAGCCACCTAAATGTGCGTGTACAGAAATATTTGGCAAGAAGTTCAATAAGAGATTGATAAACAACATATTCACGAGCGCCGCACGTACCGGAGGAATTCTCCAACCACCAGTACGTAAAATCAATGTCACATACGCTGCTAGTAACCCATAAATACCACCAGAAAGTCCTACAACAAAACTATTTTCTGGTGAAGCTAGTACAAATAGAGATCCCACAATAATTGAAGGTATTAGTATCAACAGATATCTTCTAATCCCTAATAATGGTTCAAAGACTTTACCAAGTGATAATAAAGCCATCATGTTCATCGCTAAATGCCATAAATGAACATGAACAAAACCTGCTGTTAATAATCGCCAAAACTCACCTGCTAAAACAAAAGGTTTATAGAAAGCACCAATCAAAATTGAATTTGTAATTGTACTATCACTTGGAAATAATTGAATAAACACCCATACCACAAAACATATTGCGATAATACTATTTGTCGCAATTGTTTTTCTTTGTTTCATTAGGCTACCCTCTTACGAAGTATATTTAATAACTTTTCAAAGTATTCTGGTAGTGGTGCGTGGAATGTCATCGTTTCTCCAGTTGTAGGATGAACTAACGTTAATTCACTGGCGTGTAGTACTTGACCTTGTGTATCCATATATGGACATGGTTGTCCATATTTATCATCTCCCATCACTGGATGGTTGATATATTTCATATGTGCTCTAATTTGATGCGTTCTTCCTGTTTCTAAACGGCATTCTAGGTAAGTTGCGACATTAAAACGTTCTAACACATGGAAATGAGTTCTAGCATCACGACTGTTTTCTTCTGTTACCTTCATGCGTTGACGGTCACGCGGATCACGTCCAATCGGTGCATCTACCAAACCATCATCGTGTGTGATGTTTCCAACAACGATAGTTTTATAAACACGATGACAAGTCTTATTCTCTAGCTGCTTGGCAATCGCTTCATGTGCTTTATCATTCTTGCATGCCACAATACAACCTGTCGTATCTTTATCGATACGATGAACGATACCTGGACGAATCACACCATTAATACCCGATAAATCCTTACAATGATATAACAGTGCATTCACCATCGTATTGGAATAATTACCCGGTGCTGGATGAACGACCATACCCTTTGGCTTATTAATAACGATAATATCATGATCTTCATATAGAATATCTAATGGAATATTTTCCGGTAGAATATCTACCGGACGATCTTCTGGTACATCACAACAGATTTCATCACCTGTCACAACCTTTAATGAACTCTTTGCGACTTTTCCATTGACGAATATCATGCCATCATCTGCGAGCTGTTGTACACGCGTTCTAGATAGTTCTGTATTTAAACTTAAATATTTATCTAATCTTTCTTTTGTATCTTCACTTACGATCCACGTTTGTTTTGCCATTTTTTTCTTCCTTCCATGTTGCGATTAGCAATAAGAATACTCCAATACATAAAGCCATGTCCGCAACATTAAATACTGGGAAATCATAGCCAAAAATATAGAAATTTAAGAAGTCTCTAACATAATTTAAGAATAGTCGGTCAATTAGATTCCCTGCCGCACCACCTATCATTAATGCAAGAGATATTCCTGTTAATATATCTGGTTTCTTTACAAATAGATACCAACCCATTACACCAATCGCCACTGCCGCAACCAGTGCAAGTATACCTTGTTGTCCAGATAGCAATGACCATGCCATACCAGTGTTTTGTACATATGTAATATGAAAGAAACCTTCTATTACAGGGATATCATGAAACAACCCTAAACTAGCTGCCCACATCTTTGAAAATAAATCAATTAATACTGTAACGATAATAATACCGATATAAATCATAGCTACCTCAATTCTTTCGTAAACTACACTTCTTTGTAAATACCGCAAACTCTAAGAGTTCAAATGGTTCAAAGCGAGAAATCAACTTTTCATACGCCGCTTCAAACATTGACCCATCCGTTTCTTCCACTAATCTCTTTTGCAATTTTTCATGTAATGTAGTTGTTTCTTCTTTGTTAAATTCTTCATGACGCACCGCCACAACTTCATCACTACCACTTACAAAGACGATTTCAAACGCAAATGAATTTTTTGATTTGATTGCTCCAATAAATTCTGCATCTCCATCCTTTACATAAAATGGTAAATCACTAGCTTCTAAACAATCAAATATCTCTAATACAAATGCATCGATAATTCCCTTTTGAATAAAGGATACTGTCACATCAGATGTCTTTAATCTACTTAGCTCCTCTTGTGTCCAGATATCATCCTTTACTACAAATAAGAATGTATTATCTTTAAAATCAATCCAAATCCCATTTTCACAAGAAGGATATTTTTGACCAATTTGAAAAATTATATGTACAGTGTTTTTATTCATGTTACTCATTTTAACATCCTCCTAGTAAATACTTTAGTGTTTCTTTAAGAAGTTTGTTACAAATTCAAGTTGTGACAATGCATACTGATACATATCACCAATCATATTATATGCAAGATCTTCTGATAGAACACCACAAGCTAAATCTTCAGGAAGTTTTCCTGCACTATGTGCTTGTGCATCATCAAACCAATCTTGGCTACTATAATACTTACTAACCGCATCATACTTCTTCATGACACGCTTTAACTTCTTAGTTGCCTTGATTGTTTCTTCTAGGACAGAAGTTACTTCGTTCATATTCGCTTCCATTGTTTCAATACGTTGTACTTGTTTTGTTTTCTTTTTCATTGTTATCACCCATAATATTTTACCATAAGTTAGAAAAAGATACCCTAAGGTATCTTTACTCAATTGCATTTACGATATCTAATACTGCTTCTTTAATCTTTGCATTCACTGCGAGTGCTTCTTTGCGAGAAGATTGCTTTGTATAGAAGTAGAACTTGATCTTTGGTTCTGTGCCAGATGGACGTACGGCAAACCAACTATCGTTATCTAAATAGAAACGTAATACGTTAGATGCTGGAATATCTTCATATCCGTGTAAATAATCAATTACCTTCTCTACTTTATATCCGGCAACTTCAGTTGGAAGATTGTTTCTGATAGAAACCATCATACGCTTGATACGTTCTGCACCAGCAATACCTTCTAATACAAGGTTTGGTTCATCTTCTGCATAGAATCCATACTTCTCATAGAGTTCCTGTAATACATTCCATAATGTCTTACCTTGCTTACGATAGTAAGCAGCAGCTTCTGCTACTAACATACCAGCAGAGATACCATCCTTATCACGGATATCTACACTAGCTGCGTAACCTACAGACTCTTCATAACCGAATAGATAAGTATATCCCTGCTCAAGTAATGCCGGAATACGTCCGCAAATATTCTTGAAGCCTGTTAATGCTTCATACATCTCAACACCATACGCATTTGCCATGACAGTACTCATTGTAGAAGTAACAATTGACTTAATCATGACACCCTTTTCAGGTAATGTTCCAGCACTCTTATGACCTTCTAAGATGTAATTGACTAATAAGTATCCTGTCTGGTTACCATTTAATGGGATATAGTTACCATCATCATCACGTAATTCAATTGCAAAACGATCACTATCTGGGTCAGTAGCCATTAATAATTCTGCACCAACCTTCTTACCAAGCTCTTCACTCATCTTGAACGCTGCTGGACTTTCAGGATTAGGATAGCCTACTGTCGCAAAGTCTGGATCTGGATCCTTCTGTTCTGGTACGATGTGCCAGTTAGTAAATCCACGGTCCTTCATCATTGTCGCAAATGGAATAGACCCTGCACCATTGAGTGGTGTATATACAAGTGGAATATCTAAGTCAATTTCATCACCACTGTGAATTGCTAGACTTTCTACAAGATCTAAATATGCACGGTCATATTCTTCAGATAATACAACAATCTTGCCAGAAGCTACGCCTTCATTGAAATCAGACTTTTTAATACCATTCCAAATATCAACTGCGTTAATTCTTTCTTCCATACCATCCGCAACAGTACTACTTACCTGACAACCATCACTCCAATAAGCTTTATAGCCATTGTATTCCTTAGGATTATGAGAAGCAGTAATGTTAATACCAGATGTTGTACCTAACTTTCGAATCATAAACGCAAGTTCAGGCGTAGGGCGTAAGTCTGGGAATACATACGTTTTAATTCCATTCGCTGCGAAAATACCAGCAGATAATTGTGAGAATTCTTTTGAGAAATGTCTTGGGTCATGCGCAATTACAATACCCTTATCCATTGCTTCTTGTCCCTGTGCACAAATATACTCTGCTACACCTTGGCTTGCTTTACCAACTGTATAAAAGTTCATGCGGTTTGTACCAGCACCAACAATGCCACGTAAACCAGCAGTACCAAATGCTAAATTTTGATAAAAACGTTCTTTGATTTCATTATCATCATCCTTGATAGCCAACAGTTCATCTTTCAGGGGGTCACCCTCAGGTAACATTCGAACCCATTCTTCATATCTTTGTTTATAATCCATTATTTTTAACCCTCCGATTATGTATCTACATTTTAAACTAAAACAAGAAATGTTGAAACAAAGAAATATAATGAAAAGACCTAAAAAAGCAAACCTGTTACAGTCTGCTTTATGACGATAAATTAAATACTATGCTTTTGCTTTTAGTTGTTTCTTTGTACGAATACCGATAATAATCAGAATTACTAATACGGAAACATAAGGAATAATATTTACTAACTCTGAAGGTAAACCTTCTAGCAATAGTACATTTACAATCGCTTGTGCTACTGAGAAAATCATTGTTACAAAAACTACAACCCCAAGGTTATTACCACCTACGGCTGCAGCCGCAATACCAATCCATCCACGAGATGCCACCATGTTACTGGAGTAGAATGACATATATCCCATCGAAAGATATGCACCACCTAAAGCAGCTAGGAAACATGACAACAATGCCGCAATCATACGTACACGATTCACCTTGATACCTACAGATTCAGCCGCATGCGCATCAAGACCACAAGCTTTCATACGTAAACCAAACGGTGTCTTATAAACAAGGATGAATAAGAGAATTGTTAACAGTAGACATACATAAGTTAAGAAATAATGTCCGCTAAGAATTTCACCAAGAACTGGAATGTCTTTAATGAATGGGATATCAATTGTAGGTAACACTTTTGATGGAAGACTAGCTGTAGTTCCCTTTGATCCAGTCCACAGTAACAATAAGTAAATCGCAAAATCTGCTGAGAATAAGTTTAACGCAATACCTACCATGATAGGACTAGCTTTCATCTTAATCGTGAAGAATGAAAGTACGAAACCACATGCGATACCTACCGCTATCGCACCTAATAAACCAATCCATGCAGAGCCAGACACGGCGCTAAAATATACGCCGAATAAAGCCGCAAAGTTCATGACACCTTCAATCGCAATATTAGGAATACCCGCTAGTGAAGCTACGTAGGAAGAAAGTGATGCGTATACAAGTGGAGCCGCAACACGAATGACAATAAAGATAAAACTTGCATTCAATAAGTCCTTGAATAGATTAGCCATTCTTCTTTTCCTCCTTTAGAAGTTGTCTTGAGCGCCACTTTCTCAAGAAGAACTGAGATGAAATGAGTAACGTTAGAATAACTTCTACAATAGAGATCATTTTAATATCGATATATGGTAAGTCATTTGCGAGCAACTGTGCAGAAGCACGTAAGTAACTAATACCAAACGCCGCAATCAATACTCCAATCGGATCATTCTTACCAAGCATTGCCATTAATGCACCAGTAAATCCAAGTCCTGGTAGTACTGTCCAAGTAAATGCTTGGTACATCCCTAAAAGTTCAACGGATGAACCCATACCACCAAGTGCACCAGCTAAGAAATGAACAGCCATAAACATACCAAACGCACCCATACCAGAGTACTTCGCAAAATTCGCATTGATACCTGTCATACGAATCGCATATCCTAGCTTTGTCTTATAGAGAAGAACATAGATAAAGATAACTGCGATAATCATAATGATAAAACCAGTATGTACCTGCGTCTTTGGAATCAAGTTCTGTAAACGAGCTGTCTTGATAAAGTTTGGAGAGGCTGTACCATTGACACCTCCAACTGCTAAGAAATTCTTCAAGATGAAATATCCAATACCAAATAGAATACTGTTCATCATGAGCGAAATAACCATCTCATCAGCTTTATAACGTATACTGATTAGACCTGGAATAAGCGAAATGATTCCACCAAATAAAGTAGCCATTAAAATTGGAATCATAGAGTCAATCACAGTATTCCCTGTCATAAACGCTGGATTGATAGCGAATACTGTCGCAACAATACCACAGATATAGAAAACACCTTCTGTACCTAGATTAAATAAGTTTGTTCTAAAGTACAGTAATGTCGCAAGGCCTGCAAATGTTAAAGGAATAACCTTTACAAGTACATATCCAAAATAACTTGGCTTACTAAGTGGATATGTAAGTAAGCGAATAAAGTCAGTCAGCGGTTGTTTTGACACGAACGCTAATACTACAAATGTAACAATTAATGCAATACCAATGGAAGCTAGAATACGTAATGCTTCAAAAGGTCCATCATCAGTAATACGAAACTTTCTTTTCATCGTACTCATTTGCTCGCCTCCTTAATCTCTTCTTCACTTTGTTTCTTAGTTCCTAACATGTAGAAACCTAATTCGTTTGCGGAAACATCCTTTGCACTCTTAAAGTACGCAACGATCTTTCCTTCAAACATGACAATTAAAGAATCACTAACTGCCATTACTTCATTCAGGTCTGCGCTAATCAATAAAATTGCAGCCCCATTATTACGCATATCAATTAACTGGTGATGGATATAGTTAGCTGAACCAATATCAATACCACGAGTTGGTTGTGAGGCAATCATGCACTTAGGACTTGTTTGCCACTCACGTGCAACCACCACCTTCTGAATGTTACCACCAGAAAGAGAATTAATACGTTGTTTTTCGGAATTTGTTTTTACTTGAAACTTTTGAATTAACTCTTGGGCAATCTTACGAATATTCTTACCCTTCATAAAGACTTTTCCAGAGTACTCTGGCTTACGATAATATGTTGAAATCGCATTATCTTGAATACTTGCAGTAGCTGCGATACCATCTTGCATACGGTCTTCTGGGATATATGCAAGTCCGGCTTCACGTTTATGCAAGATATCACTTGTAGAAATATCTACACCACCAAGAATCACCTTTCCTGATTGGAACGCTTCCATACCAGTAATTACTTTAATCAACTCTTCCTGTCCATTTCCCTGTACACCCGCAATACCTAAAATCTCTCCCGCATGTACCGCAAAATTAACATTATCTACTTTCTTAACCCCGCCAACTTCAAACGATAAATTTTCAACAGATAAAATCGTATCGTTATTCTTAGCTTGTTTTCGTAAAGAATCATATGAACTTTCAAGACTATGGCCAATAATCAATTCTGTCAATTTTTCAATTGAAACATCTTTCGTATCATATGTGCCCTTTGTTTCACCAGAGCGAATAACCGTGATACGATCAGAAATTTCTTTTACTTCATTTAGTTTATGAGAAATAAAGATAATTGTATGACCAAGTTCCTTAAATCCCTTTAATTGTTCAAATAACTGAACTGTTTCCTGTGGTGTTAAAACTGCAGTTGGTTCATCTAAAATAATGACTTCTGCTTTGCGATATAGTGTCTTAAGAATTTCAACTTTCTGCTTTGCACTAACCGTCAAATCACTGACTAAATCAGTAGCGTTAATTTCATCAAACTTATACTTTTTCGCTAATTCATTCGTAATTTGATTTGCTTTATCCATATCGATAAAGCCGTTTGCCTTCTTAGGCTCTGCACCTAACACAACATTCTGCGCAACAGTAAAGGATGGAATCAACATAAAGTGCTGATGCACCATACCGATACCATTCTCAATTGCATCTAAACTAGAGGAATAATTGATTTCCTGTCCTTTATAAGAAATCTTACCCTCTGTTTGTTTTTCAATCGCAAAGATAATATTCATCAATGTTGATTTACCCGCACCATTCTCACCGCAAATGGAGTGAATTTCTCCTTTATTAAAGGAAATACTGATATTGCGGTTTGCTACAGTACCATTTGGATATATCTTTGTGATTCCATCTAACTTCAAAATCGTATTGTCCATATTGTTACCTCTTTTAAAGAAGATGCTCTACCTTTCGATAGAGCATCTTTGGTATTCAAAACGTGAATTACTTGAGACCAACTTTATCTAACCAAGTATCGTAGGCTTTATCATCCTTTAACTGATCGTTAACCTTGATTTCTCCAGCCGCTAACTTCTTCTTCATTTCTTCAACTTTAGCAAGTTGATCAGCAGTCATATTAGCCTTATAGTTTTCATTCTCAGCTAAACCAACAGCACCATCAACAAAGCCTAAAGTCTTCTGTGTACCATATTCAGCCTTACCATCTAACATTAACTTGATAGATTGTAAGATAGCAACGTCACACTTCTTCTCAGAAGAAGTTAAGATGTGCTTAGCTAATTCAGGCTTACCACTCATAGAAGCATACTGGTCAGCATCAACACCGATTGCCCAGAAGTTTGCTTCAGCAGCAGCTTCAAATAAACCGTTACCAGAACCACCAGCTGCGTGATAAATAACATCAGCACCCTGCTTGTGCATATTTAATGCAATTTCCTTTGCTGTAGCTGGATCACCAAATCCACCTACGAAACCAGAGATTACTTTAGCATTTGGATTTACATCATAAACACCCTGCATATAACCAGCTAAGAACTGACGAATACCAGGTGAGTCTACACCACCGATACATCCAACAATTCCAGATTCTGTCTTAACACCTGCAACAACACCAGCTAAATAACCAGCTTCGTTAGCAGCATAAGTAATTGAATATACGTTATCTAATGAGTTTGCCTTAGCATCACTATAGTCGAAGTTTAAGAACTTGATTTCAGGATGTTCTTCAGCAACAGCCAACATGTAAGATTCATATTGGAAGTTACCAGAGATAATGATTTGATAGCCATCATCCGCAGCTTGACGATATGCTGTATCCCAACCAGCAGCGTCTGTACCCATTTCAATTAACTTTGTTTCAACCTTGTCGCCAAGTTCTTGTTGAACCAACTGTAGTCCCTTGTAAGTTGTGTCGAAATAAGACTGGTCACCAATATATGGCAAGATCAATGAAATCTTTGTCTTATCTCCTGATTCTGATGCAGTTGTTGATGACTTAGAATCTGTTTTGCTACCACATCCAACCATGGATAAAGCAACAACGGACCCAAGCACTAACTTGGAAATCTTATTCATATTTTTTCCCTCCTGAATTAAATAAGATAGTTCTTAAAACATCGAGTGAATCAAAAAATGAAAAATGCACCCAAACCGACACTAAAACAACTTGTTAAAAGAGTGTTTCAGTGAGTTGTAGATGCATTTGATTTGTCATATTTTTGCATTCCTCTATTAAGCAGTTGAACTCATCTGCAGATTTATTTTTTCATAATCATCTAGAAAATGCAATAACAAAATCATGAATCATTATTTCAAAATCTGTAAATATTACACAATAATAACGTTTTTCGCCCCATGTTCTTCACATGCAACTTTCAATAAATGAATTTCTTCATCCGTTGTAATCGTATTACCCAACTTCTGTAATCCCTCTTCTCTTACACCGAATGGGCGATACTTTATCAGTTTATAACGGATGTTAGGGTCTAAGTTAGCGACAACACCTAATGCTGTCGATAAGTTATCTTCATGCATGTTCGGCATACATACAGTACGAACTTCATAGAGCTTATTATGTTCTTGTAACCATTTTAAGTTACGAAGAACATTTTCGTTGGATATACCCGTTAACTTTTCATGCCAGGACTTGTTCCACGCCTTTACATCAAGCATCACTGCATCAGTCACCGCCATTAACGCAGGCATCTGTTCATATAAGTATGCTCCATTAGAATCTAAGAAACATGTTTTGTTATACGTATGTATTTTTGTAAATAATTCTGTTAAAAATTCAGGATAATTCGTACATTCACCGCCAGATACCGTAATACCTTGAATATACGGAAACAACGGTTTAATTTGCTCTATAACATCATCCGCAGTCATCTCCGTAATTTTTGGAGATGATAAATGCGGACAGACATGAATGCATGTATCACAATCAATACATTTCTCTTTATGCCAAACGACTTTACCGTTGATGATTTCTAAAGCCTCGCCCTTTTTGGGACAAGTTTCTACACATACACCACAATGTACGCACATATGAATCGTCTCAGGATTATGGCAATACAGGCATTTGAATGGACACTTTTGGACAAATATCGATGTACGATTACCCGGACCATCGACATTTGAAAATTCGATAATTTTATTGATTGGAGCTGTCGCCATCATTCACAATTGTACGGTCTAATGCTGCACCGAAATCACGTGCACCTTTACCGAAGATAGAGACATTATTTAAAGACTGTTTACCAGCATCAAGTTTTGCTAGTTCACTCTTCTTAACAAGGTAACCTGTAACGCGAACGACATCGTTATTCTCAAGATAACCAGAGAAGTAACGCATATCATTTCTGATTGCTCCATCGATAATATCTAATACAGCTTCTGGTGTATTCTCCCAAGTCTCTTCAAACTTGAAGATATCACCAATACCTGTAGGGAAATACTTATGGAATTTTTCAGAGTGATTAATTTGTAATGGGATAATTGGCTCTGCACCAACAGGAATACGTGCACCAGGTGAATCTTCACGTCCATCACTATCAATACCAACTTGTGCATGTAAACGATACTTATGGTTAAAAGCTGCTGCGTACTTGGAGTCATGTGCATTTACAAGTGACTCTAAACGGTCCATAATACGTAAACCTAAAGCATCTGCTTCTGCATTGTTACCAAAGCCCTTCTTAGGATCCTTAATGCCGAGTAAGTGGTTTACACATTCAGCTAAACCAACCATACCAAACATACCTGTAAAGTTATCTAACTTCACAAATCCTTCTGTAACAAGGAAGTTAGACTTAAAGAATGCAGTCTTTTCAACTAAGAATTCAATACGGTCATCCATCATCTTTAGCATGATAGAAGTATAGTAAGGTAAAACGTTCTCTAAGAAATCTTCTGTATCCTTCGCCTTTAAAGAACATTCATACATACGTAGACGTGGTAAAGTAAATCCACCTCCACATACTTTTAATCCGTTATAGCATGAAGCAATCGCATATTTCTCGCCCCATTCTCTTGTAAACATCTTGTGGTTTGCAAAAGATGGTTTAGATGTCTTCATCATGCATTTAACAGCTAAAGCCGCAAAGTCACGCGGTGTAATATCAGGATCATACTTCAAAGTAAGATTAGGAACTGCCAACTGCATTTCTTCCGTTAATTCAAATAAGATACGTGCAGTTTCAGAATCCTGTGGTCCTACATCTGCGTGGACAAAAGAATCTGTTAAAGTACGGTCAATATTCAATAAGAATAAACGCATTGCTGCCTTTGCATTCTCACGACTTTCCCTTAATACAAATGGTTCAAGTAAATCATCAAGATCACCCAAATATACAGGGAACGATGTAATACTTGGAACACTATGATAGAAAATCAATAGTGTGTTTAATGCCTCATAAAGATTCTTTGGTGCTTCTAGTTGCAAGAACTTGCAACCCTTCTCCATCAGCAACTCATAATCTGGACAGATATAGCGTGGACGATATGGAGCGTTGCCCTCACCTAAATCACAGATAATACGATCTGCTTTTGCTTGAATTAATTCTGGACTTAATGCAAGTGTATGGTCAGTATTTTCAGCATATCTAGCAAGTGCTAAAACTTGCTGATGATATGTCAAAGTTTCATCTGCGATGATATTTAAAATATCACTCATAGTCGAAAATTTCCTCCTCATTTCTATTTTTAAATATAACATACTTTTATCAATATGCATGTAGGATGCATTAAATTTTCGAAAAGACTATAACTGCTATGCCAACATTCCATAAATATGAAATAATCGTTATAATATTTTCCATACAAAGGTGACCTTATGACTACATTTCAAGATATTTACAAGAGAATATATGCTTCTTGGTTAGGAAAAAATATTGGCATACGCTTAGGTGCCCCAATCGAATCATGGCCTGGTCCTGAAGTGCGTAAATGTTATCAACCTATTACCGATTATCTAACAGATTATTCACAGTTTGCGGCTGACGATGATGCCAATGGTCCATTGTTTTTTGCAGATGTCATGAAGCATCATTCATTCAATCACGTAACTGTACAAGATATGGCAAATAATCTACTAAATGTTGTTCCATATGAAAAAGGCTTCTTTTGGTGGGGAGGAAAAGGTATTTCAACAGAACATACCGCATGGTTAAATCTAATGAATCACATAGACGCTCCAATATCCGGTTCTTGTAAACAAAACTCAAAAGCTGTTTCCGAACAAATTGGGGGTCAAATCTTTAGTGATTGTTGGGGATACCTTGCATTAGATAAACCAGAAATCGCAAAAGATTTAGCAGAAAAAATGAGTAGTGTTACCCATGACCTTGATGGTATTGAGGGTGGTAAGTTCATAGCTGTATGTATTTCTCTTGCTTGGAATATTCATGATACAAGAGAACTAATTCAAACAGCACTACAGTACCTCAATCAAAGCTCTAACTACGCCCATTTAATTCAAGAAATTTTAGACTTTCACCTTCAATATCCTAAAGACCCTGCTAAATGCCTTGCGTATATTGAAGACAAGCATAGCTATGATCACTACGAAGGTCTCTGTCATATCCTACCGAATACTGCAATCATGCTGTATGGCATGTTATATGGTAAAAACAACTTCGATTTAACAATGCAACTACTTGCTGAAGCAGGTCGCGATACAGATTGTAATTTAGGAAATGTAGGTTCCATCATTGCAATGATGGTCGGACTAGAAAACATCAATGAAAAATGGATTAAACCAATGAATGATACCCTTTTATGTTCCTCCTCAATTGGTTCAAAGAATATTACAACAATTTCTAAATCAGCATATTATTTTGCTACATTAGCATGTAAAATCCATGATATTCCATATCCTAATAAAACAGTTGGTACTCATATTACAGATTTTACTCTTCCTTATGCAACAAACGGCTTTCAGATAGAAACAAGTCGCTACCATGCATGCAACTTACGTGTACAAGATGATCAATTAAAAATATGTTTAGATGATATACTTTCAAATCAAGAGTTCAAAGTATATACGCAGAGTTATTATCGTCCACAAGATGTATATGATTGCAGATATGAACCAGAATTTGCCGCAATCATAGAACCGAATGATATCATTCGCTGTAAATTAGATAACCCAGAACATCTCCCCCTTGAAATAGCTATCTATATCAAGGGTTATTCAGGGAAAATCTATCATAGCATTTTTACACAAGACTTGAATTTAGAGTATCAACCTACCATCAACGATATCCCTTATTTAGAATATGGATTAATCATACGTAGTCAAAATCGTATTCAGCGAAATTATTTCGCTGTAAATCAGTTTGAAATCATAAAACAACCATCTTACCAAATTGATTTTTCAACATTAGCAATTGAAGATTGGGGATATGACATCGGATTGAAACAACATTACGGAATCTCTGGAATTCGTATTCATCGTGGTACAGCAACCATTAAAGAAAAACGATTCTTATTAGATGCTCATAGCGAATTCAACTTCAGCGGTCCAGATGTTTCAATCCATCGTATGTCCCTTGAATGGATGCCACAAGATAACATTCATCTTCACATGTGTTACCAATGGCATGGCTGCTATGACTATCAATCCGTTGAAATTGATCATCATAATGTTTATTTAACCAGAAATCAAAATCGTAATGTAACACGAAAATGTATTTCATGCGTGAATGAAATGATTACATCAATTTCTATTGATTATCAAGAACAAGCAATCTATATTAATTCACAAAAATTTGAGATTTCATTTACACTTGAACCGTCATGTGTTGCGATTTTCAACGAATCAGATAAAACTATTCATTTATTAAATTGTAGAATTGAGGGAAAATAATGAAGAAAAAATATGTACTCATTGATTGCGATCCAGGTCATGATGATGTAATGGCCATTCTTTCTACAATTGCTAATCCAGATACCTTTCATATTCTCGGTATCACAACAGTATGTGGCAATAACCTAGTACCTCTTATCACAGAGAATATGTTAAACGTCCTCCATTACATTCATAGAGAAGATATTCCAGTATGTATGGGGGCTGAACATCCGCTTGTTTATCCACCATCACCGCAAGTAGCACATGGATATAATGGCCTAGAAGGATTTGACTTTCCAAAGCATAATTTGAAAACAACGAACCAAGATGTTATTTCATTTATGAAGGAAAAGATTCTTTCTTCCCCTGAACCAGTTACCATCATGGCACTCGCCCCTTTAACAAATATCGCCAGTTTATTACTGAAAGAGCCTACAATCATTCATCATATTGAACAGATAGTTGTAATGGGTGGTTCTTGGTACAAAGGTAATGTAATTCCGCATGCGGAGTTTAATATCTATGCCGACCCACATGCGGCAAAAGAAGTATTCTCTGGTAAAGTTTCAACAGTAATTATCCCACTTGAATGTTGTGATGATTGCACCATCAGCGAAGCAACAGTACAAAGTTGGATACACGATGAGCGATATTTAACAAAAATGGTTGGTGGCATTATGGATTTCTTTGCAATATATGGCCGCCAACATCATCGCACAAGGCATACGATTTTTGATTTAGCAGTAACCGAATACTTACTTCATCCAGAAATTTTTGAAGGTAATAATTGTGATTGTGATATTATCCTCTCTGGCGAAGAAACACGAGGACAAACGGTATTTATAACAAACCAGAATAGTAAAATACTTGTCTTAAAACATGCAGATACGAATCAATTTGAACAACAAATTATTTCCGATATCAATTACTTAGCAAACAAAATAATCTAAAAAAATCATGTACCTCTCATTATGAAGTACATGACTTTTTATTTAACAATAGGAAACTCAAACCAGAATGTACTACCCTCTTTAAGATTACTGATAACACCATATTTGGCATTATGTAATTCAAGTATCTCTTTAACAATAGCTAAACCAATACCAGAACCATTTGATACACGAACATGTTCCTTATCAATCTTGTAATAACGATCCCAGATTTTAGAGATATCATCCTTTGCAATACCTTCTCCAAAATCTTGTATTTCTACACGTACCTTATCACGCTCTAATATTTCACGAACAATGATATGTTTCTTATCACCACTATAGTTGATGGCATTTGTCATGAAGTTATTAAATACTTGTTCAATCCGTTTGATATCTGCGTTGATGATTGCTTCTGCTGATAACTCTGTATCGATTGTAAATCCCTCTTGCATATGATAGACATCATATTTTTGAAGTTGTGTGTGTAATACCTTAGTTAAGTCAAAATTTTCTTTCTCTAAATGAATCTTTTCTTCTTGTAGTTTCGATAAATCTAATAAGTCATTGACGAGTGACGTTAAGCGTTTGGATTCATCAATAATTACTTGAATATTTTCATCTGTCTTCTCTTCTGGAAGATCCTTCATCATCTCACCATAACCAGAAATCATGGTAAGTGGTGTACGAAGGTCATGGGAAACATTCGCAATCAAATCACGCTTTGCTTTATCGGCTTTCTGAATATCTTCAGCTGCCGTTAAGAGTGTATCGTTTAACTCTTCTGCCTCACGATAATTTTGAACTGTTATACGTTCATACTTTCCTTCCGGTAATGTTTTCGCAGATTGATTAATTAAAATCAGTGGACGTGCAATCTTGCGATACATGATATAGGTTAATACCAGAACGGCAACCAAGATGATTGCAGAGATATACCACATCTGCATTGACAATGTTTTCTTTGTCGTAGAAATCGGTGTGATATTACTATAAACCATAACAATTGATTTATTACCATCGTGGTCTTTAATAATGCGTGTATAAGTAATATTACGGAAACGTTCACCATTGGTTGGTGTAATCAAGTTTGTATCTTGTACAACCATCGACTCACCCTTATCGCTGTTTTCTGCATTTGCAATCTGCGTTAGAATTTCATTCGATGACATTTTATATAGACGACAACCTAGATTCTTGCCACCTGATTCAAGATATGTATCTTCATATGTACCTGGAAAAACATTTGATTCACGTAATACTCGAATGCATGTTTCATTGGTTTCTTGGGCAATGTTGATGTACTCTTCAATATCGTCCGCATCATCATCTTCTTTTACAACATTGACAACCGCATTCGATACATTCTCAACTGTACGTTTTTTACTTGCTTCATACATCGGCTCTAATAATAAAGCCTGAAATATAAACACAATCGCAACAAGCACAAATGAGAATACAGAAAGATATAGACCAATCTTCCAACGTAAACTAATATTCTTTTTTCGTTTAGGCGCTAACTTTTTCAAAACGATAGCCAACTCCTCTCAACGTAATAATATACTTTGCATAATCACCTAGATTTTTACGCAACAGTTTGATATGTGTATCTAGTGTACGATCATCCCCAAAGAAGTCATAACCCCATACATTCTGTAATAACTGTTCACGTGTTAAGGCAATACCCATATTTTTTACTAGATATACTAGAAGCTCATATTCCTTTGGAGATAATTGAATACGACGATCTTCAATCGTTACAGTACGTGCGGAATAGTCAATCACCATACCATCAATCTTAAATTGTTCTAAAGATACTGCTTCAACAGGATGTACTCTCTTTAAAATGGCATGAATACGCATCATTAACTCTTTTGAAGAAAATGGTTTAACAACATAATCATCAACACCAACATCAAAACCATGAATACGGTCATATTCTTCACCTAAGGCAGATAAAAGAATAAACGGTAACTGTGGTTTTGTTTTCTTGATTTCTTTCACTGCGGAAAAGCCATCTAAGTGAGGCATCATAATATCCATAACAACAAGATCATAGTGATTCTTTTCGCACAGTTCTACTGCTTCCATGCCATCTGCAGCTTCAGCTGTTTCAAAACCTTCGTGTTTTGCATATTTGATAATCAGTTCGCGAATTTTTGCTTCATCATCTACAATTAGAATCTTTGTCATGGAACATCCTCCTTATGAGTATCTTAGTAAAGCTATGTGAACGATATGTGAATACTTTAAATACTTTCGATGAATTCTGCTACAACATCTAATTCTGGTACGACAACTTCATCGATACTACCCTTATCTGCAGCAGCTGGAATCTCTGGATTCATTGGAATCTGTGCAAGTAGTGGTAAGTGATACTTCTGTGCAACTTCGTGTGCATGTGACTTACCAAAGACATAAATCTTTTCATCACAGTTAGGACATTGAACATAAGACATATTCTCAACAAGACCTAACACCTTGATGTTCATCATAGATGCCATGTTAATTGCTTTTTCAACTACCATGGATACTAAATCCTGTGGACTTGTTACTACAATAATTCCATCAAGTGGTACAGATTGGAATAATGTTAATGGGACGTCACTTGTTCCCGGAGGCATATCTACAAACATGTAGTCTACTGCTTCCCATAAAACTTCTGAATAGAATTGTTGCAGAATAGAAGCCACCATAGGACCACGCCAGATAACTGGTGTTTCATCCTTATCCAATAACATATTAGAAGAAATTAACTGCATTCCATTCTTTGTGATAGCTGGATAGATAGTACCCTTAAAACCTTCAGCCTTTGATGTAACACCAAAAGATTTCCCTTGGGATGGACCTGTAATATCACCATCTAATACAGCTACTCTATGATTTCTCTTTTGCATCATAGATGCCAGCATAGATGTCACAAATGACTTACCTACACCACCTTTACCCGATACAATACCGATTACTTTCTTGACGCTTGCGCCCTCATGTAATTCAAATTTCTGAATACCTTTTTTATTAGGCATGCGGAAGCCATAGTCTTCCGGTGTTTTTCCTTTTGCGTTTCTTTCACTCATTTTCATCACCTCTTTACCCATTTTACTATAAACGTTGATAATTTTTCTCGATTTTGCCTATATTCAGGTTATATATGATATTATTGTTGCGTTAAAGGAGATATATCATGTCAGGATATGTAGT
>JABZLM010000015.1 GCA_015256775.1 Solobacterium sp.
TGTGGAAGAAGGAGGTGTTCGTTAATATGAATCAGAAACAAACGAATCGTAAAAAGTCCTTCAAGAGAATTGTGAAGATGGTAGTATCATACTACCCAGTTCTATTTCCACTGATTGTGTTATTGATTATTATCAATGCAGTCTTGGGTGCACTACCTTCCATTTTCCAGCAGAATGTCATCGCTGTATTACAACAAGCGTGGGAACAAGGTTGGACTTGGGATGTTACTAAACCATATATTGTCGAGTTAGTTGGAACACTTGCGCTAGTGTATCTTGTCGCATTAATTATCGGCATTGTATATACACAGTTAATGGCGTTCTTTACACAGGGCGTTCTTCACAAGATACGTAAAGAAGTATTTGCACATATGCAGAAACTACCTATTCGTTATTTTGATACACATCCACACGGCGACATTATGTCTCACTATACAAACGATATCGATGCAATGCGTCAGATGATTTCTCAAAGTTTCCCACAGCTATTGATTTCAATCGTTACAATCATCACAATTATCGCTATCATGTTCTATTACAGTATTCCAATGGCATTAGTTATCTTAATTGGTGCTGCAATTTCCATTGAAATTACTCGTAAGCTTGGTGGTCTTTCTGCGAAGTACTTTATCTTACAACAAAAGGCAACTGGCAAGACGGAAGGTGTCATTGAAGAGATGGTGAATGGACAAAAGGTAATTAAAGTCTTCAACCATCAAGCAGAGGCAGAAGAAGCCTTCAATAGAGCAAATGATGAACTCTTTGAGGCGTCTAATACCGCAAACCGATATTCCAATATCTTGATGCCGGTATTAAATAACGTAAACTACCTAATCTATGTATTTGTAGCAGTGGCAGGTGGTATCTTTATTCAAGAGAAATTTGCGAACTTCTCAATTTCAGGATTGCCATTTTCGATTGCGGTTGTAGTGCCATTCTTAGGAATGTCACGTCAGTTTGCTGGTATGATTCAGCAGATTTCTCCACAGATTAACTCAATAGTAATGGGTTTAGCAGGTGCGGAGCGTGTATTTGAACTCCTTGATCAAGAGCCTGAAGTAGATGATGGAATTGTTACACTTGTTAACGCGACAGAAAAAGATGGCGAGCTAAAAGAAACAAATGAACAGACTGAAATTTGGGCTTGGAAGTATCCACATGAAGATGGCACAGTAACATATACAAAGGTTGCGGGTGATGTTCGTTTTGCAAGTGTAGACTTTGCATATAATCCAGATAAAATAATTTTGCATGATGTAACCTTATTTGGCAAACCTGGTCAAAAGATTGCCTTTGTCGGTGCGACAGGTGCTGGTAAGACAACAATCACAAATCTGATTAACCGTTTCTATGATATCGCAGATGGAAAGATTCGTTATGATGGTATTAATATCAATAAGATTAAGAAGTCTTCCTTACGTAAGTCTTTAGGAATTGTGCTGCAGGATACTGTATTGTTCACAGGTACTGTTATGGATAACATCCGCTATGGACGCTTAAGTGCATCAGATGAGGAATGTATCGCAGCCGCAAAACTTGCGGGTGCAGATGGCTTTATTCGCCATTTACCAGAAGGCTATCAAACAATGTTGAATGGTGATGGCTCAAATCTATCACAAGGTCAATGCCAGTTATTGGCAATTGCTAGAGCAGCAGTTGCTGACCCACCAGTTATGATCATGGATGAGGCTACTTCTTCCATTGATACACGTACAGAACAGATTGTACAAACTGGTATGGATCGTTTGATGAATGGACGTACTGTATTTGTGATTGCACACCGTTTATCTACCGTTAAGAATTCAAATGTAATTATTGTATTAGACCATGGACGTATTATTGAACGTGGTACGCATGAAGAATTACTTGCTCAAAAAGGTCAGTACTACCAGTTATATACAGGTGCGTTTGAGTTAGAATAAAATGAAAGGATATGAAATTTTTAACATTCATATCCTTTTTTGTCTGTTAATTTATCTAAGAAATGCATTAGTTGTATAACGGGTGGACGTAATTGATTAATCTTCGGGTAAGCATAACTAATATAAAAATTTAACTTATCCTTCTTAACGAAAGGGATTTTGATTAATGAATTATCTGAATCATCAGTTGACATCTCTGTTAGAAGTGAGATTCCTAGGTTGTGTGAAACCATTTGCTTGATAAGGTTGATATCATCCGATTTAAAATAGATATTTGCTTGATAATCATATCTTGCATTAAGTAAATCAAAAGCCTTTAGGTGTACATTATGTTCATCCAGTAAGATGAAAGGCTGCTGGAGAATATCTTCGAAAGATAGTTCTAATTTGCTAGATAAAGGGTTGCTTTTCGAGACGAGAATAAAGAGTTCTTCATGGAATAATTCTTTAATTATAAAATCTCTGTGTTGTAAATGATCGATACTACCGAGTAACGAAAAATCTAATTTTCCACTTAGTAACTCCTCCCAAAGTGTAATTGAACCACCACGAATCGGATAAATATCCTTGAAGAATGAAAAATCACTACAATCATGATATTTTGCGGTTAAATAGTTGATGATAATTGGTGGAAAACCGACTGCACATTTAGACTTAAGGGAACGTGTAATATCTTGTTGAGTTAATGAAAAGTCATTTAATAACTGTTTACAATGAGACGCTAGTATTTCTCCCTGTTTTGTCAATTTAACAACACGATTTATACTATTTTTCTCAATAAGACTACATTGGTAATACTCTTCAATTCGTTTAATGGCATAGGAAATCGTAGGTTGACTAACATGATATCGTTTAGCAACCTGCGTAAATGATTTTAATTGTGATAGTTGATAAAAATAGTTTAAATCACGTATATTCATCTGTATTTCTTCCTTTGTTATGAATAAATTTTATCATAGCTAAGGTATTTGACTATAACAAAAATGCTCAGCTATAGTAGGGGTGCTTTCTACATAAGAAAGTACGGCACATACGTAGCTTAGTCAAGATTGTCGATGATATTTTCAAAAATACGGATAAAAGTAGCTTGTTGTTGTTTTGGAAGCTGTTTTAGCTTCATCGTCAATCGTTTCAGATTAAGGGTATTTTTTGAGTTTAAGTCTCCCTCCAAACTGTTAAAATTGAAAAACTCTTCGACCGTCAAATCCAGAGCTTTAATAATTTTTTCAAGTGTTTGAACGTTGAGATTTTGTTTCTTATTCTCAATCTGATTGATGTACTTTAACCCCAAACCGGCTTTTTCGGATAGCATCTCTTGGCTAAGTCCTCGTATTTGCCGATGATAGCGTATTTTTCGTGCAATATAGTTTGTAAGATATATGAAATTACTCATGTTCCAAGCATACTGTAATTTACGAAAATGTATAACCCTGATTAATAATACTAAGTATGATATTTAATACTATGTGTTAAAATGAATATAATTATAGAAGGAGGTGTACATATGAGTGCACATGATATTTTAAATAATCCATTTTTAAATAAAGGAACAGCTTTTACATTAGAAGAGCGTGAAAAATTAGGACTAGTGGGTATGTTACCACCATACGTCCAAACAATTGAAGAACAAGCAAAGCAGACTTATGCACAGATGCAGGCAAAGGCAAATGATTTAGAAAAGCGTTTGTTTTTGATGCAGATTTTTAATACAAATCGTACACTTTTCTACTATATGTTCTCTCAACATCTAGCAGAATTTAATCCTATCGTTTACGATCCAACAATTGCAGATACAATTGAAAACTATAGTGATCTATTTATTGATCCACAATACGCTGCATACTTAGATATTAATCATCCAGAAAATATTGAAGCTACTTTAAAAAATGCAGCTGGTGATCGTGAAATCCGATTGATTGTTGTTACAGATGCAGAAGGTATCTTAGGTATCGGTGACTGGGGCACAAATGGTGTGGATATTTCAGTTGGTAAGTTAATGGTATATACAGCAGCAGCTGGAATTGATCCATCAATGGTATTACCTCTTGTTATCGATGCGGGTACAAATCGTAAAGAATTACTTGAGAATCCTAACTATCTAGGTAATCGTCATGAACGTGTGCGTGGGGATCGTTATTACAATTTTATTGATCAGTTTGTGCAGACTGCTGAACGTCTGTTCCCTAAACTATATTTACACTGGGAAGACTTTGGTCGTTCCAATGCCGCAAACATTCTTGAAAAATATCGTAAACAAATTCCTACATTCAACGATGACATCCAAGGTACAGGTATCGTAACACTTGGTGGTATCTTCGGCTCACTAGCAATTACTGGCGGAAAGCTATCCGATCAGGTTTATCTTTGCTTTGGAGGAGGTACTGCTGGTGCCGGTATCGCATCTCGTGTACTACGTGAAATGGTATCTGAAGGTGTACCTGAGGAAGAGGCATATAAGCGTTTCTTCATGGTTGATAAACAGGGACTACTCTTTGATGATATGGATGATTTAACACCTCAACAAAGACCATTTGCCAAAAAGCGTTCAGACTATCCTAACGCAGATAAGCTAACGGACTTATTAGAAGTTGTTAAGACCGTTAAACCAACAATTTTAGTTGGCACTTCAACTCAACCAAATACATTCACAAAGGAAATTGTTGAGGAAATGTGCAAGATTACAGAGCGCCCAATGATTTTCCCATTATCTAATCCAACAGTATTAGCAGAAGCCAGTGCTGAAGATCTTATCACTTGGTCAGATGGAAAAGCATTTGTCGCAACTGGCATTCCTGCAGATACAGTATCCTATAAGGGAGTTGATTATGTGATCGGTCAGGCAAATAATGCATTGATTTATCCAGGTCTTGGACTTGGTATGCTTGCATCGGAAGCTAGTCTTTTAACAGATGAAATGATTGGTGCTGCAGCACACTCCTTAAGTGGTATCATCGACCAATCTCAACCTGGTGCACCTGTACTACCACCATTCAAGTATGTCGCAGATGTTTCTATCAAGGTTGCGGAGGCGGTTGCTAAAAAGGCACAGGAACAAGGTCTTGCACGTGTGAAAGAACCAGATATGGCAAAGGCTGTTCGTGATTTAAAGTGGTATCCAAAATACTAGGTGATCTTTATGGTCTTCTTACAATCTTTAGAGAGTATATTGCCCGTCATTATTTTAATTTCGCTAGGATATATCCTACAGATAAAAAAATGGTTTGATATTAGTTTTAGTGATAACATCTCAAAGTTAATTATGAATATTGCTTTACCAGCATCTATATTTGTTTCGGTAATGGAATATCTAACAGTAGATCGCCTCATTAAACTTTCAAGTGGATTGGTTTATGTGGCCCTAGCAACAATCCTTGGATATATTATTGCCTATATACTTGTTAAGGCTTTGAAAATTAGAGCTGGTAGACGGGGCACGTTTATCAATACTTTTGTCAATGCAAATACTATTTTCATTGGTCTACCTTTAAACATCGCATTGTTTGGTGATAAGGCAACAGAATACTTTCTTGTTTATTACATCATTAATACGATATCTACTTGGACATTGGGCATCTATTTGATGACAACAGATAGTCAGGTGCAATCTAAAACAACAGTATCGTTTGACTGGAAAAAATTATTACCACCACCACTTATTGGATTTCTTGTGGCAATCGTATTCCTACTTGCTAAGATTCCAGTACCGCAGGTAATGACAAAAACACTAACTTATGTTGGGAATATTGTGACACCACTTTCACTTATTTATATTGGGATTGTACTAGCGAAAGCTGGACTAGCAAGTGTGAAGTTTGATAAAGATTCTGTGTATGCACTTTGTGGACGTTTTCTAATAGCACCTTTATTAATGATGATAGTCATAAAGACAATTGGCACAAATTTACCAAATTTAGAGGCACAGACATTCATGTTGCAATCGGCAGTTTCATCTCTTGCTGTAATGCCAATTCTTGCGCATCAAGGAAGTGGAGACGTTGAGTACGCAACCAATATTGTGACTTTAAGCACGGTACTGTTAGTAGTTGTCATACCATCTTTGATGAGTATAATACAATTAGTTATTTAAATGAAAATGAGTATTTTATTCATAATTTGAGAAGATTTTTTCTCAATATATTATTTGATTATGTGAGAAAAGAGTCTCTTAATATTGTGGCGTTTACAACTGCTTTTTTGACGTACTCTAAGAGTAAATTTAGGAGTACTAGCAATTACTAATTATGATAAAAGCCTAACTGATATGAATTTCAGTTAGGCTTTTAGATGTTACCAGAACAGTTTTTTTCGTTCTTTTGCTTTGGAGACTAAGTCGTAGTCTGTCAGAAAGTTTAGTGGAAGACCTTCCACAACTGATAAAGCACGATTTAGATTTTCTTCTGTTAGGAAATGTTGTGGATTATGAATATCAAGGCCGATGATAATAGGACATTTCTTTTTAGCAAAAATCTCAAAAAATTCTCTTGTTGGATAGGCATAACGTTTTCCATCAAGATATTCCTTCTTACCTGTGCGTACACCACTACCACAGTTTAGTTCGAGTGGAATGTCATAGTAGCGTGATATGTCAGCAATCTTCTCTGCAGCGTTTAGTACACTTTCATCAATTCTAGGATATTTCCAGAGAAATACATCCGGATGAGCAATATAATCACACATATAATGTTGGCAAGCTTCCTCTAAGCATGTTACGTAGCGTCCAACTTGGTCTTTGTTGTCAAATTCGTATACACTATCTTTATCAATAGTTAGATTGTGTTGTCCTAAAATAATATAATCTAATGTCTTTCGATATTCACGAATGGTATCCCATTGGCTTGGATAATACTCCACTTCCATACCTAGATGAATATCGATTTGAGATGCGTATTTTTCCTGCAAAGAATGAATAGATTGATAATAATCAGGAATTTGTTCAATATTCATACGTAATCCAGGACATGGTGTAGGATATGCAGCGTGGTCGCTAAATCCAAGGGTTGTTAAACCTGCTTGAATCGCAGCTTGTACATATTCTTCATCTGTGCCAATCGCATGGCCACAACGAGCTGTATGCGTATGATAGTTTGCTTTAATCATTGGGGTATACCTCCAAAACGATGAAATTATATCATTCCTAATATAGTTTGACAAAATATCCAAAAGTAATATCATAATAGTTGAATAATTGCTCAAGTATTATATGTGTGAGAGGTGTTAAGATGGAATATCAATATCGTGTTGTAGGCATTGATTGTGCAGATTGTGCCGCAGAATTAGCAGAGGAAATCAGAAAAATAGAGGGCGTACTAAGTGCAGATATCCATTTTCTGCAGCAAAAACTGTACTTTGTATGCGATGAAGAAAAACATTCTGTAATTGAGCAGAAGGTTTTTGATATTATTCATGATGATGAACCTGATGCAGTGATTACCGCTCTCAGTGAAGAGACAAAACATCTCTTTAAATTTAATATTAAGAATATTGATTGTGCAGATTGTGCAAATGAAATAGCAGAGAAGGCAATGGAAATTGAAGGCGTAGAACATGCGGAAGCTGACTTCATGCATGCAATTTTACGCGTACAGTTTGCGACAAGTGAATATATACGTATCGAAAATGCACTACGTGAAATGATCGCTAGAGAAGAGCCGGACGTTGAATTTTCGCGTTATTATGCAGAGCAGAAGGTTGAAAAGAAAGAAGAGCATAGTACACAAATGATGATTATTCGCTTGGTATTAGGTGCATTCTTATTTGGACTATCATTCATCCTGACGGGGATTACAAGTAATATTTCAACATTAGTTGCTTATATTATTTTGGGATATGATGTTATTTACAAAGCCTTTAATAATCTAAGACGAGGAAATTTATTAGACGAGCATTTCTTAATGACAATTGCGACTTTTGCGGCATTGTATCTGAGTGATTGGAAAGAAGCAACGGGTGTCATGTTGTTCTATCAGATTGGAGAGTTCTTCCAAGATTTAGCAGTAGATCATTCTCGTAAATCTATCGCATCTTTGATGGATATTCGACCAGACTATGCATCTGTACAAAGCGGAACAGAGTTTATCAAAGTTGATCCTACAGAAGTGCAGATTGGTGAAATTATCCAAGTGAAACCAGGAGAACGTATTCCATTAGATGGTATTGTTGTGTCAGGAAGTTCTTCTTTGGATACTGCATCTCTAACAGGAGAATCCAATTTACGTGATGTGGATGTGGATGATGAAGTTATATCGGGTGTTGTAAATACAAGTGGTGTACTATTAATTCGTACAACAAAGGAATTTGCACAATCAACAGTATCTAGAATTCTGAGTATTATTGAAGAGAATAATGAAACAAAATCAAAACAAGAAAAGTTCATTACAAAGTTTTCTCATTACTACACACCTATCGTGGTCGCATTAGCAGTGATTGTGGCAATTGTAGTAAGTTTAGTAACTGGTGATATGAATGAGGGTATTTATCGTGCTTGTACATTCCTAGTTATCTCTTGTCCATGTGCATTAGTCATTTCTATTCCACTTTCTTTCTTTACTGGTATTGGTGGATTATCCATGCATGGCATCATGTTAAAGGGAGCCAATTACGTTGAAAAGATTGCAGAGATTCGTACAATTGTTTTCGATAAAACAGGGACTCTAACAACAGGACAGTTTGAGGTAAGCCAGTTACTGGATAGCTTAGATGACACAAAGCTGATGAAACTTGCAGCATATGCCGAAAGTTATTCAAATCATCCAATCGCAAAAGCAATACAGTATGCATATCAAAACGAAGTAGATCAAACAAAAATTTCTGATATGCAAGAAGTTGCTGGAAGAGGTATTTCTATTACTTTAGAAAACCATCATGTTCTTGTTGGTAATTATAAAATGATGGCAGAAAACGGTGTAGATTGTAAACAATACATGGAACCTGGAACCTATGTATATGTAGCAGAGGATGGTATCTTCTTAGGCTGTATTTTATTGAATGATACGGTTAAGAAAAATGCAGCCAATGCAATACGGGACTTAAACAAGAATCATGCTTGCATGATGGTGTCTGGTGATGCGAAAGAAATCTGTCAAGAAGTAGGTAAAGAACTGGATATCGATTCTATATATGGTGGTTGTTTACCAGAAGATAAGATTACATGCGTGAATACTGTCAAGAAAGATGGCGTGGTCGCATTTGTAGGTGATGGTGTTAATGATGTGCCGGTGATGAGAAGTGCAGATATTGGTTTTGCGATGGGTTCTCTTGGTAGTGATGCGGCAATTGAAGCAGCAGATGTCATCATCACGGATGATAATCTAAATAAGATTGACACAACTATTCGGCAGGCAAAGAGAATTATACGTATTGCAAATCAAAATATTGTCTTCGCAATTGCGATTAAAGTGCTTGCATTAGTATTGGGTGCATTTGGTATTGCGAATATGTGGATGGCAATTTTTGCGGATACAGGAGTAGCAATTTTATGCGTTATTAACGCAGTTCGACTTCTTCATGTTAAGGAATAACTAGTATTCCTATATTTACAAGTATGGTAAAATAATCATATTGTAAAGGAGCTTATGTTATGCGTATATTAGATGTTGTATCGGTAATTATCCTGATACTCGTAGCTGCATTAGGCGTTCTATATTTTCAGATGAAAAGGAGCAAAAAATGAAGAAATTTATAACGGCTTTACTCGTGAATGTAATTTCGCTTTGGGTAATTGATTACCTCATGAGATCTATATACATCGCAACACCGAATGCGTTATTTGCGATTGCTTTTGTACTAATGATTTTAAATGCGACTCTGAAGCCGCTAATGAAGTTAATCTTCTTACCAGTTACATTCTTGAGTTTTGGATTATTTTCATTGGTCATCAATGCGGTTGTACTCGCAACAGCGTTTAGTTTTGCGCCGGGTTCGTATATTACGGGATTTCCATCAGCGTTTATCGCAAGTATTCTCTTATCGATTGCCAATTCTGCAATAAATTCTTATATTGAATAACATCGTACGAAGAAGTGCGATGTTTTTTTCTGGGTTGTATTATCTTACATAAAATATAATAATGATAATGAAAGAATTAGATAATAAGAGGTAGACATGTCACAACTAGAAAGGATCATAAAAAAATCCACGTTGAAATATGCAGTAGTTGCATTTGGTTTTTGTGTTTTATCAGAAATCATTAGTCTAGTATCCCCAAGATTAATGCAATATATCATTGATACAGTCATTCCGCAGAAAAACATGCATACAATTATCATTAGTATTCTAATATTTGTGTCAATACCACTATTGCATATATGTGTAAAATCAATTTTTAATTACTTTACGATTGTATTTGCAAGAAACAAAGGAAATGAGTATGCAATTCAACTGATGGAAAAGATTATTCATCAACCACTCCGTTTTTTTGATACGCATAATTCTATTGAGTTACTGACGGAATCAGGTCGAGAACTCTCTAACTTATTATTGTTCTATATCAAAGATATTCCTAGTTACTATAGTGCAATTCTATCTTCAATCATCATCTTTATAATTTTGTGTTCTTATCACCCTGTGATAGGAATATTCCAAATATTATTCTTACCGCTTAGTATTATTCCGGTTAGATATATTCATAGCAAGTTGGAGAGTTTAGTAAATAACGTTCTTGAAAAGAATGCAAAGAACAATCAGTTAAAAGCAGACATGTTTAAGAATATAGACTATATCAAGAGTAACAACCTTGAGACATTTTATATCAATCAGATTAAAAAGAATAATGATGGAATTGTTTCTGTTTGGGGAAGTGTAGCGTCGATGGAATCTTTAGCAGGTGTATGGATCAATGGTTTTATGACCTCTCTATTTACCGGGCTATCATTTGGTATCGTTGCATTATTGATGATGTATACAACAAAACTTACAGTCGGAACGATTATTTCTGTTGTAAGCTATTGTGAGTTGTTGTATTCCTATTTACATACAATATTCTCAACAGAAGTTGAAAAAGGAAAGTTTGAAGGTGAATTTACAAAGACAAAAGAATTATTTGAATTAGATTCTGATATCTCTACAAATCAGCATCCATTTTCATTTGAACAAGCAATTCATTTTCATAAAGTGAATTTTCAATATACAAATACACCTGTCCTAAAAAATTTGACACTAGAATTACAGGCGCATAAATGGACTGTCATATTGGGTGAAAGTGGTGTCGGAAAGAGTACAATCCTAAAGCTGATAGAAAAGTTCTATACAGAGTATGAAGGGAAAATCATGTCTGATGATATATCATTAAAGGATATTGATAATCATGATTTAAGAAGTAAGGTAGCTTATTTATCACAATCACCTTCTTTATTCCCAGGTAGTATTCGCAGTAATTTAATGGTTAGTAGCGATACAATTACAGATGAAATGATTTGGGAAGTATTAAAAACGGTGAATATGAAAGACTATGTTTCCTCGTTGGATGATGCTTTGGATACTGATATTTATGAAGCAGGTAAAATTATGTCTACTGGACAGAAACAGCGTTTGTGTATCGCAAGAGCGTTATTGAGAAATGTAGAGATATATTTATTGGATGAAATTACGTCAAATGTAGATCATGAAAATACGCAGTTGATTTTATCGTATTTCAAAGAACTATCAAAAGATGGAAAGACAATTATTAGTGTTACGCATGATAGAGAATATATTCCTTTTGCGGATATGACATACGAATTATGGAATGGGAAAGACGAAACCATAGTTTCTAAAATTTAGTAATAACTGTATAAGTGGATAAATTTTGATTATTTATAGGAGCATATAAGAGAAAATATATGCTCTTTTGTGATTATGCGGCAACATTATTACAATATCTGATATAATTTTTATCGATATGAGAACAGTAATTCAAAGAGTAAAACATGCCAGTGTTACCATTGATGGCGTAGTAAATGGGAAAATTGAACAGGGTTTCCTATTGTTGGTTGGAATCAAGGATGATGACACGGAAGCAGTTGTAGAAAAAATGGCAGATAAGATTGCCAAAATGCGTATTTTCGATGATGAAAACGGAAAGATGAATCTAGCATTACAACAAGTAGGAGGTGCGATTCTGTCAATTTCACAGTTTACGTTATTCGCAAACTGCAAAAAGGGTAATCGCCCAAGTTTTGATGGGGCTGGAAAGCCTGAGCATGCCAAAGCGATGTATCTGTACTTCAATAAAGTATTAAGACGTTATGGTCTACAAGTGGAAGAGGGTATCTTTGCGGCAGATATGAAAGTTGAACTGCTCAACGATGGACCAATCACAATATGGCTGGATTCGGAGGATTTAAAATGACAAAAATTATCTATGGTAGTGAATTATCTGCCGAACTAAAAGAAAATATGCGTTCAAAGGTTGAGACTTGGGTATCTGCAGGTATGAGAACGCCATGTCTTGCGGTTATCCTTGTAGGAGATAATCCAGCGTCTGAGTCTTATGTACGTGGAAAAGAGAAGGCGTGTGCAGCAGTTGGAATTAAAACTAATACCATTCGTTTATCTTCTTCTATCTCTCAAGAGGAACTAGAGAAGACAATCTGTAATTGCACGAGTGATGATACAGTTGATGGTATCTTGATTCAACTACCATTACCTGAAGGGTTTGATGAGGATAGGGTGATAGCTTGTATTGACCCACAAAAGGATGTGGATGGACTACACCCATTGAACTTTGGAAGATTCTTTATGAATCAGCTATCCTTCGTACCTTGTACACCACTCGGTATTATGGAGCTTCTCAAGCGTATGGGATGTAATCCTAAGGGGAAACACGCAGTGGTGATTGGTCGTTCTAAATTAGTAGGAACACCAGTTGCACGTCTATTACAAAATGCCAATGCGACAGTCACAATCTGTCACTCACATACAGCGAACTTAAAAGAACTTACCAACTTAGCAGATATCTTGATTGTTGCAGTGGGCAAGCCAAAGATGATTGATGCGCAATATGTTAAAGAAGGTGCGTATGTCATCGATGTTGGCGTAAATAGTGTTGATGGTCATTTATGCGGTGATGTAGATTTTGAATCTGTAGCTCCTAAGGCAGGTGCGATTACACCTGTACCAAAGGGTGTTGGTCCGATGACTATTTGCATGTTATTGCAAAATACAATTACTGCGTATGAAAAGAGGCAGGGACTATGATCAGTGATTTTAATCTAAATGATACAGTTGAAATGAAAAAGGAACATCCATGCAAGAAGTCCAAGTATTGGAAAGTGATTCGTATGGGTGCGGATATTAAAATCAAGTGTTTAGGTTGTGGTGCGGTCGTGATGTTTCCAAGACATGAATTTGAGCGTAAGCTAAAGAAGATTATTGAAAAAGCACCACAGGAATAAGAGGAAAGAAAAGAGGATTTCATATATGTCATTAACAGCAGGTATCGTTGGCCTACCAAATGTTGGTAAATCAACTTTGTTTAATGCAATTACAAACAGCCAGGTTCTAGCGGAGAACTATCCATTCGCAACCATCAATCCAAACGTTGGTGTGGTAGAAGTTCCTGATAAGAGAATGGATGACTTCGTAGAACTCTTCCATCCAAAGAAGACAATCTACACAACATTCGAATTTACAGATATCGCAGGTCTTGTGAAAGGTGCATCAAAGGGTGAAGGTTTAGGAAACCAATTCTTAGCGAATATTCGTGAGACAGACGCAATCGTTCACGTTGTAAGATGTTTTGATGATAGTAATATCGAGCATGTAGAAGGTTCTGTTGACCCAATTCGTGATATTGAAGAAATTAACTTAGAGCTTTGCTTAAGTGATTTGGATACAGTTCAGAATCGTATTAGTAAGGTTGCTAAAAAGGCACAGACATCCAAGGATAAAGATGCAGTAGCTGAATATACATCATTGCAGAAGTTTGAAAAGTTATTAGAGGCAGGAACACCAGTACGTCTAGGTGACTTAGAAGATTCTGACCGCGAGGTTTTAAAGAACTATGGTTTACTTACATCGAAGCCAGTTATCTATGTTGCGAATATGAGTGATGAAGAAATCGGTGATCCTGAAAGTAATGCATACTACCAAAAGGTAAAAGCATTTGCGGCAAATGAAGGTAGTGAATGTATTGCTATCTGTGCAAAGATGGAAGAAGAGCTTTCTAGTCTTGATAAAGAAGAGAAGATTGCATTCATGCAGGACTTAGGAATTGCGCAATCTGGTTTGGATAAGATTATTCGTGCTGCTTATCACTTGTTAGGTCTAAGAACATTCTTCACGGTTGGTGAACCAGAGTGCCGCGCATGGACTTTCCACGAAGGTATGAAAGCACCACAATGTGCAGGTGTTATCCACACAGACTTTGAAAAGGGATTTATTCGTGCGGAAATCTATAGCTATGAAGACTTAATGGAATATCGTACAGAACAATCTGTTAAGGAACATGGTAAAATGCGCTTAGAGGGTAAAGAGTACTTAATGAAGGATGGAGATGTTGTCTTCTTCCGTTTCAATGTATAATTCATCTCATTTTCACAGTGAATCATGATAAAATAGGGGTAACAATAGGAGGCTCTTATGAAACTAATCTTGGCAATTGTATCCAATGATGATGCATCTGCAGTTTCTGCTGCACTTACGAAGAATAATTTCTATATGACACGTTTAGCAACGACTGGTGGATTCCTACGTGCTGGAAATACAACGATTATCGTTGGTACGGAAGATGAGCTTGTAGATAAATGCATCGCAGTTATCGGCGAAGAAGCAAAACGCCGTACAGAAATCGTTCCATCCACCGCATCATATGACGTTGGTAGATATGCGTCTTTCCCAGTTGAAGTACAAATTGGTGGAGCGACAATCTTTGTAATGGATATTGAACAATTCAAGAAACTATAAAGCAGGCTAACCTGCTTTCTTTTGTTATGAAGGAAAGGAAGAAAGTATGAAAGTATTATTCGTAAATGCCGCATTTCGCGAGAATTCCAGGACATACGTATTAGCGCAACAATATTTATCGATACTGACTGATGAGATTGAAACTGTAAACTTAGGGGAGGAAGATATTCATCCTTTTCAGAAAGCTTCGCTAGAAAAATACTGTAAGAATTCACGGAATCATGATTTTGGTGATGAGATGTATCGTTATGCAAAGCAATTTGCTAAAGCTGATGAAATTGTGATTGCGGCGCCGTTTTGGAATTTTGGATTACCTGCAGTACTGCATGATTATCTTGAACTTGTCTGTACACAAGGATTAACTTTTGATTTGGATAAAGCGGGAGAGTACTATAGTCTTTGTCAGGCAAAGAAACTAGTGCTTATAATGACAGCTGGTGGATATGTGCCTGAAAATGATTGTGCAATCTCCTATATCCGAACTTTATGCAAAGAGTTCTGGAAGATTGATGATATAAGGTATTATTGCGCCGATGGTATTGATCTTGTTGGGGCAGACGTGAATTCAAAGTTAGAGGCTGTAGTTGAACAGTATGGAAATTCGCAAAAGTAGAATGGAAGACATTGAAAGAATAATGTGTGTGATTCATGAGGCGCAAGAAAGTATGCGTGCTAACGGAATCCCGCAATGGCAAGATGGTTATCCAAATGAAGAGGTTATTTCCCAGGATATAAAAACAGGAAATAGTTATGTACTTGTAGAAGATGAAAACGTCATTGGTACTGCATATATTGTTGCTGGACACGAGCCAAACTATGACTATATCGAAGAGGGAAAGTGGCTCAATGATCATCCTTATGTTGTTGTACATCGCATTGCGATTTCGAAAAACTACAAAGGCAAAGATTGTTCTCACCAACTGATGGCGTTTGCGGAGAGTTTGGCTACTAATTCTCAACTCCATGACATTCGTATTGATACACACCATCAGAATCTTCCAATGCGTAAGTTCTTATCGAAGTTAGGTTATCATGCATGTGGAACGGTTTATCTTAATAATGGTGATAAACGTATTGCATATCAAAAATCATTTTAAAAAACGCACTATGAGGTGCGTTTTATCATATTAATTAAATATTCAATTGTATTATTTTCTGGGTTCTCAATAACTGCATTTAAGCATCTTTGTAAGATATCTTTGATATCTTTTCCTTGGTAGCCGAGTTCTTTAACGGTATTTCCATCGATCGAAAGATCTTTTAATTGATATGGTTCATGCATGTTCTGTATTTCTTGATAGTATGCATGAATGTTTTCTATTTGATAATTAGAATCAATTGCTGTGCGATATTGGTGATAGGTATTAAATGGGATATTGAGAGTAGATAAGAATTGTTTTAGTTCAATCTTTGAAGAAAGTTTGTATTCTGAATTTCGAATACAACTCAGGATGACAGTTTGTTCTGCACCTGAGTATTTCAGGCGTTCTAAGATTTCATTTGCGTTAGAAATATCTTTGAGTAGAATTGCCATACGGATATTTGCGTTAAGCGGAGATTGATTGATTGAGGCTAAACTGTCCTGGATGATATATTCTTTTAACTCAGGAATAAATACCTGTATGATATCACTATATTCTGTAAGGATAGAAGAGAGGGCATTTGTCTCTAGGATGCCAACCCATTCATTATGAATGCGTTCTTCTGAGATATAGTGTAGTAATTGTTTTTGTTTATGTATCGCAGTTGTGGTGTTTTCCTCAATTGTAAATGAGAGTCTTCCCGCAAAGCGTAATGCGCGTAGAATGCGTAGTGCATCTTCGTCAATGCGTTCATGAGGATTACCAATACAACGTATAATTTTATGTTGTAAATCTTCAATACCACCAAAGAAATCAATTAAGCCTTCGCTTTTGTTATAACAGAGTGCGTTAATCGTAAAGTCACGTCGTTTACAGTCTTCTTCGATGTTGTCGGAGAATGAGACTGTGGATGGATGACGGTGGTCTTCATAGGTATTCTCGCTACGGAATGTTGTGATTTCAACAGGCTGTCCTTTGGAAAGAACGGTAATCGTACCATGTTGAATGCCTGTCTTAAATACTCTATATGATGAGAATACCTGCAACATCTCATCAGGTGTTGCGTCTGTTGTTAGGTCATAGTCGTGAATCGGTAGTCCTAGTAATGCATTACGAATTGCACCACCGACAACATAGGCGCTGTAGTGATTTTGATTTAACAAGTCAATGAGAACTTGGATGTAATCTGGAATCTGAATTTTCATAATTCTATTATAGTTAGATTGTTAAAGAAATGGATAGAAATCCTCATGAACATAGGAATAATCGCATAAAATATGGCTGTTTATCAGATTTTTCCTTTAATTTCAATCCACAACATCTTATGATTATTATAGGCAAAATATTTTTGGTAAATAACAATCCGATACAAGGGGGATTATATGAGAATAGGACAATCAACGGATATTCATCGTCTCGCAGAAGGACGTAAACTCATTTTGGGTGGTGTGGAGATTCCATCAGACTTGGGTCTTGTTGGCCATAGTGATGCGGATGCGTTATGTCATGCGGTTGCGGAAGCTATCCTTGGTGCACTTGCGTTAGGTGATCTTGGAAAATGGTTCCCAGATACTGACCCTAAATGGGAAGGTGCCAATTCTATCAAGATTCTTGCGCAGGTTGGTGTAATGATGCGCGAGCGTGGTTATACGATTGGAAATGTTGATAGTCTTATTATGATTGAAAAGCCAAAAATGGCACCACATATTATGGCAATGCGAGAGAACATAGCTAGAGCACTTGTATGTGATTTGGATAGTGTTAGTGTGAAAGCAACACGTGGAGAAGGTTTAGGATTTGTTGGAAAATCGGAAGGTGTACAAGCACAGGCAGTTGTACTCCTTGTAAAGGAGGGCTAGCTCATGTTTGCGAAAACATCAGAAGTGAAAGTGTTACGTGATCCGGTACATGGCTATGTACATATTGATTTACAGGTAGTATGGGATATCGTCAATAGCAGTTGGTTTCAACGCTTACGTCGCATCCGTCAATTGGGTGGAGCATATGTTGTATATCATTGTGCAGAACATACTCGTTTTTCTCACTCCCTTGGGGTGTATGAAATCGTGCGCCGTATGGTGACGGAAGTTCCGGATATTGTGAATGCATTAAATGAATATGATAAGGTAACAATCATGTTAGCAGGTCTGTTGCATGATATTGGTCATGGCCCTTATAGCCATGCGTTTGAAGCTGTTAGTGGAACATCGCATGAAGTATTCACCTGTCGCATCATCGAAGAGAATACGGAGATTACGAAGATACTAGAAGCTAGTGCTAAGGGTCTAGCGAAGGATGTTGCGGATGTCATTCGTCATAAGAGTAAGAATCCATTATTGGTACAGATGATTAGTTCACAATTGGATGCGGACCGTATGGATTATTTGTTGCGTGATGCATACTTTACGGGGACGAAGTATGGTGAGTTTGATTTGGAGAGAATCTTACGTACGCTTCGTGTGGTAGATGGGAATCGTCTGGTAGTTAAAGAGAGTGGTGTCTACGCAGTTGAAAATTACATCATGGCAAGATATCACATGTATTGGCAGATTTATTATCATCCAGTAGCACGCAGTTTTGAGACCATTTTACATTTACTGTTTAAGCGTTTGAGGGATTTAAAGAGTGTGAGTGATCCTTCAATCATTCCATTATTTAAACCTGTTTTAACAGGCAAGAAGATTTCCTTAAAACAGTACTTTATGTTGGATGAATATGCATTTAGTTATGGCTTTTCGATGTTATGTGAACATAAGGATCCTATCGTGCGTGACTTTGCCTTACGTATCCGTGATCGTAAATTATTTGCATACTCTGAAAGTAATCCATCTAACAACCGGAAGTTACGTCATCAGCTGAAGAAAGCTGGATATAATCTCAACTACTATTGGTCAAAGGATGAGGTATATCAAATGCCATATGAGCCTTATACAGACAGTAGAGGCGATGCGGTTTGGGTGAAGAAAAAGGATGGAACGATTGTGGAAATGTCGAACGCATCCAATATTGTATATAGTTTAGTACATGGACCTGTCCATGATGTATTTAGCGTATATTATCCGAAAGGAATTGAGGTTTCAAAATAATAAATTGTTTCAAATAACAACAAGTACAAATAAATTACTACGTTTTGTACACAAATATCAGAAGGTTCTTGTATAATGATACTTATGAAAAATGCTCTAGGAGTGTTTGTGAGGTGAAATATGAACCAAATGTATATGATAATCGCCGTGGTTATTATTTGGGCAGTGGCTTTTGCGGTATCTATTACGATTCAGATGATGCGTAAGAAAGTGGAAGCACAACTTGCTGAGAAGAATACAACGAAGGCAATCGTGCATTTCTATGGAAATGTTTCGAAAATTGATGGTCAAGATGCGGCTGTATATCATCCAGTTAAGGGTCAAATGCTAGATACAATCGTAGCGTTAGAACCGGGTCATCATACATTCGTTGGCAGTTTCCAAATAACGGAAAATGGCATTGTAGCAAAGCACAAGAATTATTACGCTACAGACATTAATTTTGCGTTTGATGTAGAGATGAGCAAGACATATCACGTAGGTATTTATAAGGAAAATGAAAATAACGAAAATGTAATCCTGTCTCTTCCGCTCGCAGTTGATGGCTTTAGTTCAAGAACACTGTATCTTATCGCTACTTACGAATAATTTGATACACTGACTTCCATGGATTTCTGTGGGAGTTTTTTAATGTGCTCAAAGGTTGACAGGAGGGCAAGTTCGCATATAATCATTCACGGAAGGTGAATATGCGAATATCAGTTAAACTAACACAACATGATTTGTTGGAAGATAAGAAACAGATTTTATTAGAAACAAACGCATTATATGATGGAAATACATTACGCTATTGCGAAGGGGATAATGGTGGAGTTCATCAAGTGTATTTTGGGGATGATTTGATTACTTTTGAGCGTAAAGCAGATGTTCATACAAAAATCACCCTCTATGATAACAAGGATGGGGAAAGTACTGTGGACTCGCAGTATGGAAAGATGTACATGCAGACAAGGCTTTGTCATGCGGAAAAATGTGATGAGTACTGGTCTGTTGAGTATCAGTTATTATCGAATGACGAGGTCATACTTCACCAAAAATTATATTGGGAATTTACCCCAATAAAAAATATTTGACTTTATTTGGAACTTGGGGTATAGTGCCATGGCGAAGCAAGCATAACATGCATTTGTATAAAGGAGATTTACAATGGTTAACAATGAGACTATGACGGACGTAGCCTACAATTGGCTGAAAAAAAGAAAAAGAGAAGTAGATTTCTCAAAGATCTGGGATGAAGTTGCAAAGACAATGGATATTCCTGAGGATAAAATCAGACGTAAAAAGGCACAATTCTATAGTGACTTGATGTTGGATAATAGGTTTGCTTCTTTAGAAAATAACAAGTGGGATTTACGTAACCGTCGTAAGTTTGAGGAAGTTCATATCGATACTTCTGAAATCGAACTTGAGGATGATGAATTAGATGAGCCAATTGAAGTTGCTGGTCTAGATTTACCAAAGGGCGATGACGCATTCGATAATTAAATGAGAAAAGGCTGAAAAAACAGCCTTTTTTTATCATGCTACTTTAAAAATGTTTGGAAATAGTTTAATATGGAAACGCTAAATAAGGAGGAATAATCTCATGGTATTAGTTTCAGCAAAAGAAATGATTGAAAAGGCTCATGAAGGTCATTATGCAATTGGTGCGTTCAACATCAATAACATGGAATGGACAAAGGCTATCTTAGCTGCTTGCCAGCAGGCAAACTCTCCTGTCATTCTTCAGGTTTCTGAAGGTGCAGCGAAGTATATGTGTGGTTTCAAGCAGTGTGCAGATATGGTTAAGAACATTCATGACCATATGGGTATTACAGTTCCAGTTGCTTTACACTTGGATCACGGAACATTTGAAGGTGCTAAGGCTTGCATCGAAGCAGGTTTCACATCTGTAATGTTTGACGGTTCTCACTACGATTTCGCAGAGAACTTAGAGAAGTCAAAGGAAATCATCAAGTTAGCTCATTCACAGGGTGTTTCTGTAGAATGTGAAGTTGGTGGTATCGGTGGTACAGAGGATGGCGTTACATCTAATGGTGAATTAGCTGATCCAAAGGAATGTGCAGAAATCGCTTCTTTAGGTGTTGATTTCTTAGCTGCAGGTATCGGTAACATCCACGGTGTTTATCCAGCAGACTGGGCAGGATTAAATTTCGAAAGATTATCAGAAATTGATGCTGCTGTAAATGGTAAGCCATTAGTATTACACGGTGGTTCTGGTATCCCATTTGACCAAGTACACAAGGCTATCACAATGGGTGTATCTAAGATCAACGTTAATACAGACTTACAGATTGTATTTGCTAAGGCAACTCGTGAATATATTGAAGCTGGTAAGGACCAACAGGGTAAGGGCTTTGACCCACGTAAATTACTCAAACCAGGTGCTGACGCAATCGTTGCTAAGGTAATCGAAATGGTTAACCAATTCGGTTCCGCTGATAAAGCTTAATTATAAATTGAGTGATATAGAGGCTCGCATGAGCCTCTTTTCTTATATCTCGTTGTATAATGATGACGCAAACTTTTGCATACATCTAGAATGGATGTGAAAATTCATGTAAAATGCTGTATATGATAAAAGCGGTATTATTTGACATGGATGGTATTCTTTACGATAGTGAATACTTTTATATGCAGGGGACAGTTGCGCAGATGCGTGCGTATGGATATGATGGGCCTGCTAAGAATATTTACCGAATCATCGGTACAACGATGCAGAAAACCTATGAGATGTTGTATGACATGTTAGATGGAAAAGTTCCTCTTGATGTAATTCGTGAGAATAACGAAAGATACTTCAATGTAGAACATCCAATCCATTTTAAGGAAATTATGTTTCCAGGTGTACCGCAAGCATTACAACAGATGAAGAAGATGGGCTTAAAGTTAGCAGTATGTTCTGCATCCTCATATGACTTGATTGTCACAAGTCTTCACGAGATGGGAATCTTGGAATACTTTGACTTTATCGAAAGTGGTGAAAACTGCAAACGTTCCAAACCATATCCAGATATCTATTTACTAGCCCAAGAGGCACTACAAGTACGCAAAGAAGAGTGCTTGGTATATGAAGATAGTACAGCAGGGATACAAGCTGGTATCTCAGCTGGAATAAGAACTGTTGCTAGAATTGACAATCGCTTCTACCAGGATCAATCAAAAGCGGATATACTTGTAAAGGATATACACGAGCTGACAGAGCTGATCAGAAAGGAAAATAACTATGCCGGAAGTAATTAAAATTGAAGGTGGACATACGCTAGAGGGAGAAGTCACAATCTCTAGTGCGAAGAATGCGACAGTAGCTTTGATTCCTGCTACTGTACTGGCTCATGGACCAGTCACAATTGTTGGGGTTCCGCAGATTGCGGACGTTGAATCCCTCACAAAGATTCTAAATTTATTAGGTGTTCAAGTTGAAGCACGTTCTTCTGATCATTTAATTATTGATCCTACAAATATCCAAAACATTGATTTGGTAGATGACGCAGTCACAAAGCTTCGTGCATCTTACTATTTCATGGGGGCTTTGTTAGGTAGATTCGGTCGTGTATGTATGAAGATGCCTGGTGGATGTTACTTAGGTCCAAGACCAATCGACTTACACTTAAAGGGTTTTGAAGCCTTAGGTGCTAAAGTTACGTATGACAAGGCTTGTTATACAATTGAAGCTAAGGAATTAAAGGGTGCGAAAATTTTCTTGGATATCGCAAGTGTTGGTGCAACCATCAATATTATGATGGCTGCTGTATACGCAAAGGGTCGTACAACGATTGAAAATGCTGCGAAGGAACCGGAAATCATCGACGTTGCGACATTATTAAATAAGATGGGTGCACATATTCGTGGCGCCGGTACAAATGTTATTACAATTGATGGTGTTGATAAATTGATGGGTTGTTTCCATGAAATTATCCCAGACCGTATCGAAGCGGGCACATTCTTGGTTATTGCGGCTGCTTGTGCTAAGAAGATGGTTATCAAGAATATCATCCCACAACACTTGGATGCCTTAACTTCTAAGCTACAGGAAATGGGTGTTGATATGGATATCGATGTAGACCGTATTACGATCCGTCATACAGATAAACTGGTTGCGACGGATGTGACCACAAGACCATACCCTGGTTTTGCGACTGACTTACAACAACCACTTACAACACTGATGACACAAGCACATGGTGAGTCTAAGGTTGTTGAGACAATCTACGTAGAGCGCTTTAAGCACTGTGGAGAATTACAACGTATGGGCGCAGATATTGAAGTATCGACAGGTTCTGCTAGTATCAAGGGTCCTAGTTCCTTATTTGGAACGAAGGTCGTTGCGACCGATTTGCGTTGTGGTGCAGCGATGCTAGTAGCAGGCTTACTGGCAGAGGGTGTTACAGAAATCCACGATGTATATCACATCGATCGTGGTTACGCTGAAATCGACCAGAAGTTAAAAAATCTAGGTGCAGTGATTTGGCGTGAAACTATTGAATAAAAAGATTGCACGAAAAAAATTGTTATGGTAGTATAAATAGGCAATTTAGCACTTTCTTTAAGCCAATCGGAGGCTTAAGGCAGAAGGGAGATAAAAAATGAAAAAAGATATTCATCCAACTTATCACAAGGCGAAGGTAGTATGCACAAGCTGTGGTGCAGAATTCGAAACAGGTTCTGTATTATCTGAAATCAAAGTAGATACATGCTCAAACTGCCATCCATTCTATACTGGACGTCAGAGATTCGCACAGGCTCAAGGACGTATCGAGAAGTTCAATAAGAAGTACGGTATGAAATAAAGCCGGTCCGGTATAATTCCGGACCTTTTTCTTTGAATACAAAGAATATAATCTATGTTAAAGTTGTTATGGAAAATATGTGGAGAATACTATGGACGCAGTTAGAACAAAATTAAGTGAAATAGAAAAACAATATAAAGAAATCGTAGAGAAGCTGATGGATGAAAAGGTAATGTCAGATCCTAAGCTCCTTACAAAATTATCCAAAGAACAGGCAAGACTAACGCAACCGGTTGATGCTTACCACCAACTTTTAGAGTTAGACTCTCGTATTGCACAAGCAGATGAGATGTTAAAGGAGAATGATCCTGAACTCAAAGAGATGGCACGTATGGAAAAAGATGAGTGTGAACCAGAACGTGAAGCCTTGTTAGAAAGAATTCAGCACTTACTTGTGCCACGTGATCCAGATGATGACCATGATGTCATTATGGAAATCCGTGGTGGTGCAGGTGGAGATGAAGGTAATATCTTCGCTGGTGACTTATATCGTATGTATAGTAAGTATGCTGAAAGTAAAGGTTGGAAGGTGCAGGTTCTGGAAGCTTCTGTCAGTGAAGCAGGTGGATATACGCAGATTATCTTCTCTGTAAAGGGAACAGATGTATATAAGGAATTGAAGTTTGAATCTGGTGTACACCGTGTACAGCGTGTTCCAAAGACAGAGACACAGGGACGTATTCATACTTCTACCGCAACAGTACTATGTCAACCTGAAGCGGAAGATACAGATATTGAAATCGATCCAAAGGACTTAACAATTGAAACACACCGTGCTTCTGGTGCTGGTGGACAACATATCAATAAGACAGATTCTGCCGTACGTATTGTGCACGTTCCAACAGGTATTACAGTAAACTGTCAAGATGGACGTTCACAGATTGAAAACCGTGAGACGGCGATGCGCTTAATTCGTGCACGTGTATACGAAGAACTCAAGCGTATTCAGGAAGAAGAGGCTGGTAAGATTCGCCGTGCCAAGATTGGTACTGGTGATCGTTCGGAAAAGATTAGAACGTATAACTACCCACAAAACCGTGTAACAGACCACCGTATTGGTTTAACAATTACACAGTTAGACCGTATCATGGAAGGTAAACTTGATGGAGTCATTGAGGGCTTACTAGCAGAAGAAGAAAAGAGAAAACTCGAGGAGACAGCAGTGTGAGTACATTTGCGAAAACAATCAAGCAATACGAAAAAGAGTGTCTAAAAAATGATATTCCTGCGGAAACTGTTATGGCCTATCTTTTGGAAATCTCTCAACGTGAACGCTATGATTTGTTTATGCATATCGATGACGAGATGCCAGAAGCTCTCGCAAATGAATTCCATGCAGGCATGGAAAGAATCTTGAAACAGGAACCTATGGCACATGTATTAGGTTATTCATGGTTCTATGGATATAAGATGATTGTCAATGAAGATGTATTAATTCCACGTTGTGAAACAGAGGAACTATGTGCCTTGATATTATCTCGCATTGATGAAATCTTCCCAACACAGGAAATTGTAGAATGTGCAGATGTTGGAACGGGTTCTGGTGCCATTGCGATTACAGTCGCAAAAGAAGAGAGCCGTGTAAAGATGCACGCTACGGATATCAGTGAAGAAGCGTTAGTCACTGCACGTCAGAATGCGAAAAATAACGAAGTGGACATCGACTTTACGGCGGGGGATATGTTACAACCATTACTTGACGCAAAGCGTCATTTGGATGTACTCATTTCCAATCCTCCATACATCCCACAGGATGAACAGATGGAAACTTCTGTTGTGGACTTTGAACCTCATGTGGCCTTATTTGGTGGTGAGGATGGGCTAAAGTTCTATCGCATGATCTTTAAGGATTGTAAGAAAGTTCTCAACGAGAAAGCATTTATGGCTTTTGAGATGGGTTGGGATCAGCGTGAACGTATGAGTAAGCTGGTAGAAGAAATGTTACCGGATGCTCGCTATGAAATACTCAAAGACATGAACGGTAAAGACCGCATGTTATTTGTATATTTTAATTGCTAAAAATGGAGGAATACTCCATTTTTGTGTTTTCAGATAAATTTTACATTCAAAAATCAATGAACATAGTAAAATAGATACGTTAGGAGTAAAAACTATGACAAAGAATATTCTTGAGTGGCTAGAAGCCTCTTGCCAAAAACATCCAGGTAAGATTGCGGTCGCAGATGAAACCGCAGAGATGACATACGAAGAGTTAGTAAAAGATGCCAAGATTCTTGGAACTAAACTTGCGAGATATATTCAACCTCGCCAGGCGGTTGCGATGTATATGGAAAAGAGTAATACAACGCTAGCCGCAATGTATGGTGCGGTATATGCAGGTGGATTTTATTCTCTGATTGACACAAGACAACCAATTGGTCGTGTGGAAAAAATCATTGAAGTATTAAGTCCGAAAGTAATCTTGAGTAATGAACGTTTCTATGAGGAAGCACGTGAAAAATTAGGGACTGCAGTTACTATTTTAAAGGTTGAAGATATCATCAATGAAGGTATCATTGATGAAAACATGCTTGCAGGGATTCGTAAACAAGCTGCTAGTACAGACCCTCTTTACGTAAACTTTACCAGTGGTTCCACTGGTGTGCCAAAGGGTGTTGTTGTTGGACATGGATCTGTTATTGACTTTATTCCAGAATTTGTAAAGGTATCTGGAATTTGTACTGATGATCGTATTGCCAACCAAGCACCGTTTGATTTTGATGTGTCTGTTAAAGATATCTACAGTAGTATCTACGTGGGTGCTAGAGTAGAACTGATTCCACGTGAATTCTTTAGTAACCCAACACACTTGATGGATTTTTTATGCGACCATCAGGTAACTGTACTAACATGGGCTGTTAGTGCAATGTGCTTTGTGTCCATTATGAATGGATTTGGTTATCGTAATCCTGAGACAATTCGTTTGGTGATGTTCAGTGGAGAAGTTATGCCAATCAAGCACTTGAATATCTGGATGAAGAATTGTCCAAAGGCAGAGTTTATCAACCTGTATGGACCTACTGAGATTACATGTAACTGCACATATTATCGTTTAGAGAATCGTGAATATGCGGCGGATGAAATCATTCCAATTGGCTCAGCATTTGATAATGAGAAGGTATTCCTACTTTCTGATGATAATAAATTGGTTGATACACCAAATGAAAGTGGAGAAATCTGTGTGGCAGGTGCTTGTCTTGCGTTAGGATATTATCACGACGGTGAAAAGACAGCAGCTGTATTTGTACAGAATCCATTAAACACTGTGTACTATGAACGAATGTATCGTACAGGTGACCTTGCGAAATACAATGAGCAAGGAGAACTTGTTTATATCGGACGTAAAGACTTCCAAATCAAGCACTTAGGACACCGTATTGAGCTAGGTGAAATTGAAAGTCTAGTACAAGGACGTAGTGGTGTTGTGCGTGCATGTGCAATCTATGACCACAACAAGAAACGTATTTATTTATTCTGGTTAGGTGAGCGTGATCAAAAAGAATTACATAACGAACTAAAGGTCGTTATGCCAAGCTATATGGTACCTAACAAGTTAGTACACTTGGATGAAATGCCAATGACAAAGAATGGTAAGATTGATCGTGCCGTATTAAAGAAGATGGAAGGAATCGAATAATGCAAGAGAAAGAACTAAAGTATATCGCAGAACACTATCAAACACCTTGTTTTATCTTTGATTTAGAAGCGGTAAAAGAACGTGTTAAAAAGATGAGGGAAATTGTAGGTGGTGCGTATCATCTATGTTATTCCATCAAGGCAAATCCATTCTTGATTCCGACGATGGCAGAGATTACTGATAAGTTAGAAGTATGTAGTCCAGGTGAGTTATCCATTTGTAAAGCACTTCGTGTAGAACCAACTAAGATTTTATATTCTGGTGTCAATAAGACAGAAGTGGATGTCACAGATGCGATGGAATATGGTGTAATTCATTACACAGCGGAATCTCTACTACATATGGATATCGTCAATCGTATTGCTGGAAAGTACCAAAAGAAAGTGGAAATTCTACCACGTTTGAATGCAGGTAGTCAGTTTGGTATGTCTAAGGAAGATTTATTCTCAATCTATGCAAATGAAGAAAACTATCCAAATGTGATTGTAAAGGGGATTCACTACTTTGCGGGTACACAACGTAAGAAGAATGATAAACAAATCAAAGAGTTGGATATGTTGTTAGAATTAATCAAAGAGATTCAAACAACATTCAATCATAAAGTAGAACAGATTGAATATGGACCAGGATTATCAGTACCATTATTTGAAGGTGATGATTTTAGTGATACACTAAAACCTCTTGAGAATATCCATGCAAAGTTGAAAGAATTATCTGAGGTTGTTGATTTAACAATTGAAATGGGTAGATTCTATTCCACATTCTGTGGAACATACCTTACACGTGCAATGGATTGCAAGTCTAATGAAGGTGTAAATTACTGTATCGTAGATGGAGGTATGAATCATCTTAACTACTATGGCCAGATGATGGGTATGAAAGTACCACACATTCAACACTTGCACGCATGTGATGATCGTACAGAAAAGAATTGGTGTTTGTGTGGTAGTCTTTGTACAACTGCAGATGTGCTAGTTAGAGATGTAACGCTACAAGGCTTGCATGAGGGTGATTATTTAGCCTTCAATAACTGTGGGGCGTACTCTGTCACTGAAGGTATTCACTTATTCTTAAGCCGTACGATGCCACTGATTCTATTGCGTACAGCAGAGAATGAATACATCGTCGCAAGAGAAATGCAAGAATCTTATCCAATCAATACGATTCAAAATTACTAGTTATCATCTGATTGTAAAAGGAGGTAGTATGTCACAAGTAACGAAACGCGCTTTGGAACAATCACTTAAGAATTTGTTATTGAAAAAGCCATTATCGAAAATCACAATCAGCGATTTAACGGAAGATTGTGGTATGAATCGTATGACATTCTACTATCACTTCAAAGATATCTATGATTTGGTTGAATGGGCTTGTCTAACAGACGCAAAGCGTGCATTAGATGAGAAGAAGACCTATGATACTTGGCAACAGGGGTTCCTACAGATATTAGAAGCTGTACAAGCAAATAAACCGTTTATCATGAATGTCTATCACTGTGTTCATCGTGAACAAGTAGAAATGTATTTGCGACCGCTTGTGGAAGATCTAATTTTAAATGTGGTAAATGAAGAAGTGGAAGGCTTAAACGTACGGGATGAAGATAAAACCTTTATCGTACAAGCATATTCTTATATCTTCATCGGTATCATGTTAGATTGGATCAAAGAGGATATGCAAGAGAACCCACAAGAAATTGTAGAGCGCTTGAATAAGCTAATTAAAGGTTCTATTCGAGCTTCGCTAACTAGATTTCAGTATTAAAATTTTTATCAAAGTATGAAGTTTTATCACAATGAGAAAAGTGATAAAACTTTTATCTTTTTTAGCTCCCTGCTAAATGAAAAAGTGTATAGAGTTGATATGATGCATATGGATGAAGGAGGATTTCATATGTATTATTCAGCAGGAACTTATGAGTCATTTGCTAGACCTTTAAAACCAAAGGATGTTGATAAGAAATCAGCGTATATCATTGGTACAGGACTAGCAGGTTTAACAACAGCGTTTTATCTTGTCCGTGATGGACAGATGAGTGGAGAACATATTCACTTACTAGAAAAAGCTACACTTGCGGGTGGTAGTTGTGATGGACGTAAGGATGTCACAAAAGGTTTCTTCATGCGTGGTGGTCGTGAAATGGATAACCACTTTGAAGTAATGTGGGATACCTTCCGTGATGTGCCTTCCATCGAGACACCGGATGTATCTGTCTTAGATGAGTATTATTGGTTAAATAAGCGTGATCCAAACTATTCACTATGTAGAGCGACTGTAAATTGTGGTGAGGATGCACACACAGATAAGCAGTTTAAACTTGATAAGAAGTCTGCAATGGCATTATCAAAACTATTCTTAACACCTGAAAAGGACCTGGAAGGAAAGAAGATTTCTGATGTATTACCAGCTTCTTTCTGGGATACAAATTTCTGGTTATATTGGCAGACGATGTTTGCTTTCCAAAAGTGGTCTAGTGCACTAGAGATGAAACGTTATCTTTGCCGCTTTGTACACCATATTGACGGATTGCCTGACTTTAGCGCTTTGCGTTTTACAAAGTATAACCAATATGAAAGCATGATTTTACCACTTGTGAAGTATTTGGAGAATCATGGGGTTCATATTGAATACGGAATGGATGTAAAGAATGTCGTGATTGAAACACGTGGCAATAAGAAGATAGCTAGACAAATCGTATATAAGAAAGATGGAATTGAACAATCCATTGACTTAATTGAAGATGACCTTGTGTTTATTACCAATGGATGTTGTACGGATACTTCCTGTTATGGAGATCAGACACATGTTCCGGATTTATCAAATGTAAAGAATGGTTATGGGGAATCATGGGATATGTGGAAGGCAATCGCAGCGCAAGCAATGCATGGCGAATATGGTAACCCAGAAGCTTTCTGTACCGATGTAAATGCAACAAACTGGATGAGTGCGACAGTCGCTACTTCCAATGAAGAAATCATTCGCTATATCACAAACATCTGCAAGCGTGACCCACGTACAGGAAAAGTTACAACAGGTGGTATTGTTACAGTAAAAGATAGTACGGATAACTGGTATCTATCTTGGACTATCAACCGTCAACCACAGTTTAAGTCTCAGGATAAGGGCCTCGTATTAATTTGGCTATATGCATTAAATACGAATAAAGAAGGTAACTATATCAAGAAGCCAATGCGTGATTGTACAGGTATCGAGGTATGTGAAGAGTGGTTATATCATATTGGTGTTCCAACTGATAAGATTGCCTCGCTTGCACAAGATGCATGTAATACAACGACATGTTTCATGCCATATATCAATGCGTTCTTCCAACCACGTAAAGAATCCGATCGTCCAAAGGTTGTGCCAGATGGAGCAGTAAACTTTGCCTTTATCGGTCAATTTGCGGAGACACCAAGAGATACGATCTTTACAACGGAATATTCCATGCGTACAGGTATGGAGTCTGTTTATACACTCTTAGATATTGACCGTGGTGTGCCTGAAGTTTGGGCTAGTAAGTATGATGTACGTGAATTATTGCGCGCATGTTACTATGCGATTGATAAGAAGCCAATTACTGAAGTAAAGGAATTATCCTTTATTGAAAAATTTGTGCTCAATCAAGTGTTGAATCGCGCAAAGGGAACGGATATTGAAATTCTGTTAAAGAATAGCGGACTCATTAAATAGAAAGCTGAGTTAAAAAGGAAAGTTATATGCTTTCCTTTTTTTTAGCGGTGTGACGGGCATGTCACAAACCTAACTGGTGAAAGTCCAGTCGTAGGTAGTTACCGCCAAGCGTAGCGAACCACAAGCCGTAAGTCGTGAGGCTTTGGGTGAAGGAAGTGGTGTAGCGATTCTTTCGAGGTTACGAACAGAAACCTG
>JABZLM010000055.1 GCA_015256775.1 Solobacterium sp.
GTTCTACAGAATGGTACATGCAAGTAAAGATGCTTTGGTTTAGTTATCATCATCCATTGATAGAACAGACATAAACGCTTCCTGCGGAATCTCTACAGATCCTACCGCCTTCATTCTCTTCTTTCCTTCTTTTTGTTTCTCTAGAAGTTTTTTCTTACGGGAAATATCACCACCATAGCACTTGGCAAGTACGTTTTTACGCAAAGACTTGATGTTTGTTCTAGCGATAATCTTTCCACCAATGGCAGCCTGTACAGGAATCTCAAATTGTTGCTTAGGAATGAGTTCCTTTAGCTTCACTGTGATTGCAGAACCACGTGCATATGCTTCAGAGCGGTGAATAATCACTGATAATGCATCGACGTTTTCACCGTTCAGTAGAATATCCATACGTACAAGATCTTGTGCACGATAGCCAATGAGTTCATAGTCTAATGAAGCATATCCCTTTGAACATGACTTTAACTTATCAAAGAAGTCAAAGATGATTTCTGAAAGTGGTAATTCATAGATAATCATATTTCTACCAGTATCGATGATTTCCATTGTCTGATAGATACCACGCTTATTCTGACATAAGTCCATGATGGCACCGATATATGTGTCAGGTACCATAATACTTGCCTTTACATATGGCTCTTCGACACGGTCAATTCTAGCCGCATCTGGCATTCTTGCAGGGTTATCAATTTCAATCATTGACCTATCCGTTAGGTAGACATGATAGATAACAGATGGTGCAGTTGCGATTAAATCGAGGTTATATTCTCTTTCTAAGCGTTCCTGGATAACATCCATATGTAGAAGCCCTAAGAATCCACAACGATAACCAAAGCCTAATGCTTGAGATGTCTCTGGTTCATATTGCAATGATGCGTCATTTAACTGTAGTTTATCTAACGCCTCACGTAAGTCACCATACTTTGCCGCATCTGTTGGATATAGACCACAATATACCATTGGGTTTAACTTACGATATCCAGATAATGGTTTCTCTGCTGGATTGTCTACTTTCGTTACCGTATCACCAACACGTACATCTTGGATGGACTTGATCGAAGCCGCAAACCAACCTACGTCTCCACACATTAACGTATTCATCTTTACTTCACGTGGATTACGAATACCAACCTCTAGTACTTCATATTCTGCACCTGTTGCCATAAAGCGAATCTTATCACCGACCGAAAGACTACCCTCACGGATACGAATTAATGCGATGATTCCACGGTATGGGTCATAGAATGAGTCGAATACTAATGCTTGTAGCGCTGCGTTTTCATCTCCATTTGGTGCAGGGATATGAGATACAATTTGTTCTAAAACTTTATCAACGTTTAATCCACTTCGTGCAGAGATGAGTGGCGCATTACTACAATCCAAGCCGATGATATCTTCAATCTCACGGATTGTGACATCAGGTTGTGCATTCATCATATCTACTTTGTTAATAACAGGTAGAATTTCTAGGTTATTGTCTAATGCTAGATAGGTATTTGCGAGGGTTTGGGCTTGTACACCTTGGGTAGAGTCAACGACTAAAATCGCACCCTCACAAGCCGCTAGTGAGCGTGATACTTCGTATGTAAAGTCAACGTGACCTGGTGTATCAATCAAGTTAAAGAGATACTCTTGTCCATCTTTAGCGGTGTAGCTTAGCTGTACTGCATTCAACTTAATTGTGATACCACGTTCTCTTTCTAGATCCATTTCATCCAGAATCTGAGCTTTCATATCACGTTCTTTTACCGTTTCTGTCATTTCAAGAATACGGTCTGCCAATGTTGATTTACCATGATCAATATGGGCAATAATACAGAAATTTCGTATGTGCTTTTGATCCATTTACTCAAATACCTTCCCTATCATATTTCTACCTGCACCATTGGCATAAGCATCTGCTGTCATTCTGCTCTTGCCTTCTGGCTGTAGTTCATAAACTTCGATAATACCACCAATGCTTGCAACTTCCATCGCATGATTCTTGAAGCCTAAGATTTCTCCAGGTTTAACTTGAGGGTCTTCTTTTCTCATTCTAACCTTACAGAACTTCATACGCTTTCCATCAACCACACCATATGGCATTGGCCAATCAATTAAACCACGAATGTGGTTATACAGAGTTTGTACATCCTCTACTGCAAACTGTACCTTCTCTTCTTCCTTTGTAATATTTAATCCAAGAATTACTTTATTATCATCCTGTGGTTCTCCCACTAATTTTCCTGCAATGTAATCTTCTAAATTCTCCTTGACTAGTTGCTTACTTAATACAAGTAAACGCTCATTTAATTCTGCCATCGTTTCATCTTTACCAAGCGGTGTTGTAACTCTAGCATAGATATCTCCTGCATCCATAGCTTTTGTCATCTGGATGAGACTTACACCAGTTTCTGTTTCACCACCCATAACTGCATGATGGATTGGTGCCCCTCCACGATACTTTGGTAAAAGTGATGGATGTACATTAATACAACCAAGACGTGGATATTCTAGAATACGTACTGGCACAAATTGTCCATACGCACAAGTCAAGATTAACTCAGGTTCATATCGTAAAACGTCATCCACATGTTCCTTCAAGAGATCGGGTTGGATCACCGGAATCTGATATTGATCTGCTAAAGCATGTGTTGGTGTCATCTGGATGGTATGTTTTCTTCCAACCGGTTTATCTGGTTGGGAAACAACAGCTACGACGTTATATCCTTCATCGATTAAGGTCTGTAATATACCGCTAGCAAATTCTGTTGTACCAAAAAATATAATTTTTGTCTGTTTCATCTCTCATACCTCCACCGTGATATTATACCCTACTTTTTTGGGGTTTTCATTGCATTTTACACTTCACTTTGATATAATCCTAATGCTAATAAGTGGACAGGAGGTGTACTCATGGCAAATATCAAGTCACAGAAGAAGCGCGCACTAACTAATCTGAAAAGACAGAATGCGAAGGCTGGACAGAAGAGCGAACTAAAGACAGCAATCAAGAAGGTTCTTTTAGCTGTAGAAGCTAAGGACGTTGAAGCTGCTACTGCTGCTTACAACACAGCAAATAAGTGCTTAGACAAGGCAGTTGTATCTCATATCAAGAATAACAACTATGCTGCTCGTCAGAAGTCAAGACTCGCTAAGGCTGTCAATTCCATTCAGAAATAAAAAACGTGGCTCTAAGAACCGCGTTTTTATTTTGCCTCTAACCAATACTTCTTTTGTTGTAATAATTCTTTACGATAGTCATCATCATGTGGATATTTTGCTAAAACCCCATCAATAAATGCAATCTGTCTATCACAATAGGAAAGATATTCTTTCCCCTTTTTTTGTTGGAGATAAACTCCACAGAGGATCTCATCATCACGATATGATTCATGATAATCTGTTGTAAAACTGATTGCGATATAGTCGAAATCACGCTCTGTAATTAACTCTTCTTGATCAATCGTATAGTGATGATCACTAATCCATTTCCGTAATAGCTCTGGTTTACGATTGACTTCGACAATCAATTGTTTACATGTACGTAAACGTTTTTCCCCTGCAGCTTCTAGTATATCTTTTGCGGTATAGTAGCCCATGCCTGCAATCACCACAACATCAACGTCTTGTGGTACATGGTCAAAGCCATTGGATAAGATTGTTTCGATTTGACCATCAAGGTTTTCCGCTTGGATATTGCGTTTGGCAATCTCTAATGGTCCCTTTGCAATATCACAAGCGTAGGCTTTTTGTACCTTTTTATGTTTGATTGCTAGGATAGGAAGAAAGGCATGGTCTGTACCAATATCTGCCAAGACCACGCCTTTGTCTATCATATCCGCAATTTTCTGGATACGTAAATTCATCTTATTTGTCAAAGAAATCCTTTAATCTCTTTGAGCGTGATGGATGTTTCAATTTACGTAGTGCTTTTGCTTCAATCTGACGAATACGTTCACGTGTAACGTTGAATTCACGTCCTACTTCTTCAAGTGTACGTGTACGTCCATCATATAAACCAAAACGTAAGCGTAATACCTTTTCTTCACGTTCTGTAAGACCACTGAGAACGCTATTGATTTCATCCTTCAATAACTGATTACTTGCATATTGATCAGGACTGAGTGCTTCCTTATCCTCAATAAAGTCACCTAAGTGAGAATCATCCTCTTCACCAATCGGTGTTTCAAGTGATACAGGTTCTAAGGCAATCTTTTGGATTTCTCTTACCTTTTCTGGAGAGATACCTTCCATGCGCTGACTAATTTCTTCAGCAGATGGATCACGTCCTAATTCCTGCACCAATTGACGCTGTACACGTGTTAACTTATTGATTGTTTCTACCATGTGTACTGGAATACGAATTGTTCTTGCTTGGTCTGCAATGGCACGTGTAATAGCCTGACGAATCCACCATGTAGCGTATGTAGAGAACTTGAAGCCCTTCGTATAGTCGAACTTCTCAACTGCCTTTACAAGACCCATGTTACCTTCCTGGATTAAATCTAGGAATAACATACCTCTACCAACATATTTCTTAGCGATAGATACAACTAAACGTAAGTTACTGGAGATTAAGATGTTTCTAGCCTCTTCATCACCTTCTTCAATACGCTTTGCAATCTCAGGTTCATCTTCTGGCTTTAAGAGTGGTACACGTCCAATTTCCTTTAGGTACATCTTAACAGGGTCATTTAGCTGTACATTACCACCTGAAGAGAATGATGATAAATCAAGTAGACTAGATAAAGGTTTTTCTTCATCATCCTCATCAAGATCAGAATCTTTATTGTCATCATCTTCATCTTCTACATCATCAACATCATCATCTAGTAAGTCTAGATCATCGTCATCTGTAGCGGTGAGTTCTTCAATATCCTCATCTTCAACAATCTGGATATTCTCTGTATTGAACCAATCCCAGAGTTCATCCATGTCATCATCAGACATATCTAAGTGCTCTAAGGATGCCATGACATCCTTCTGTGCGATGGAACCGTTCTTCTTCGCAATTTCCTTATAATCTTCTTTGAGTTCATCAAGGTTCTTTAATTCTTTTACCTTACCTGAACGCTTATATGTTTCAATTTCTTTTGTGTCTTTCTTGTCGTCTTTCACTTTTGTTTTTTTCTCTTTCACTTCTTTTGTCTTCTTTGGAGTTTTTTCTTCAGTCGCAACTCCCTTTGTCTTTTTGGAAGTTGCTTTTTCTACTACAACTTCCTCTTTTTCTTTCTTTGAAGCTTTCGTAGTTTTACTTGTTTCCTTCTTCATCGAGATACCTCCTCAGTTCTTGAATGCACTTTTGGTATTTTTCCATAAGTACCTTTTGACTCATATCGTTAAGACCGGCTTGTGAGAGTTGTTCGTAATACGCATCTCTCTCCTTCTGCAATGTTGTAATTTTTACCTTGCGAATGGCTCCTTTTAGGACCGCTTCGTCATAGTCGATATCATATGCAGGCATGGATACCAGTCTTGTTAGTAAATCCTTTACTTCTTGCTTATCCGTACGGTCAATTAAATGACTTGGATCAGCATCTTGGAATGTATGTAAACCATCAATAATTAACATTGCTAGTAACTTATGTGTCTTGTCATTTAGATACCCTAGCTCAACTTCAAATGTATGGGCATGGGTAGCCGACTTCATCATCATCATTAGTATTAAATCTTCCGCATCTAGGGAACCATCCGGAATCGATAGTTTCTTCTGTACGGTTTGATTGATTGGTCGATTGATTGTTTGTGGCACATAGTCAACTGGCATATGTGTCATTTCCGCTAATTGTTTTGTAAAGTAGCGGCGATCTACTTCATCAGGTAATGTTGCAATATCTGCTTGTACCTTACGAACCAATTCTTTTTTATCCGAGTAGTTATTTAGATTTGTCTGTGAAACTTGATACTCAATCACAAACTCCATCCAAGTTACTTCATCTTTGAGAACACTCTTTAAACCTTCAGCTCCTTGTTCACGCACAAGTTCATCTGGATCTTTTCCCGTCAGATTACGGATGACCGATACATCACAACCTGCTTTTCTTGCCATATGTACTGCACGTAAGGTAGCAGCCTGTCCAGCACGGTCGCCATCATAACAGAATACAATCTTCGCAGCGATATTCTTTAACAGATGAATCTGTCTTTCCGTACAGGATGTTCCAAGTGTACAAACTGCATTGAAGATGCCAGCTTTAGCAAAAGCAATCACATCTGTTACACCTTCACATACGTAAATCTTTCCTTCCTTACGAGCAACTGATTTTGCACGGTGATAGTTATATACAATATCACCTTTGGTAAAGATATCAGTTTCATTTGTATTGATATACTTGGAAGGATTGTTTGGATCTAGAATTCGTGCACTAAATCCAATCGGATTACCGTATTGGTCATGAATTGGGAAAGTAATACGACCAGCAAAAGTATCATGGATACCAGATTCATTGATACGTATTAAGTTTGCACGATTCATGTCCGCATCACTAAAACCTTTAGCATGTAGGAAATGATATAGCGCTGTCTGATTTGGGTTATAGCCTATCTGAAACTCACGAATCAAATCTGCAGTCATCCCACGCTTTTCAAGATACTTCTTTTCATTCACGGCTTCAGGTGTATCCAGTTGATACATCATATACTGAATCGCCGCATTTATAACATTGTATAGTGCTTCTTTATGAGGATCCTTACTAGTTCTCTGCTCGATATCAACATCAACCTGCAAAGGATAGTTAATCAAAGATGCAACTCTACCAACAGCTTCGGGGAATGTGATATTTTCGTAGTTTTGTACGAATG
>JABZLM010000056.1 GCA_015256775.1 Solobacterium sp.
AAAAAAGACAGGCTGCTTTACCAGTTCCTGTCTACTGTATTAGATTGCTAAGAGCTTTAGAATTGCGGCTACATAGATTTCTGCTTGTAGCAGTAATTCATTAATCTCAACATATTCATTTGCGTCATGGATATGATAATCCTTGCCTTGGAATGCGCATCCAAATGCGATTGTATTATCAATTCCCTTTGCGTATGTTCCACCACCTAATGTGATTGGTTGTGCATCCTTATCTCCTGTAACCTCACGGTATGCAGAACATAATGCACTTACAAGTGGGGAATCAATTGGGAAGAACAATGGTTCATGTGTATGGAGTACTTCAATCACACCATTTTCATCTTCTAGATGTCCCTCCATTAACTTAAGCACCTTACGCGATGTTAAAGTAACTGGGAAACGAATATCGACAGAACCTTCAATGACACCATCCTGCATAGAGATGACACCATTGTTTTGTGTTAACGCTCCATATTCATCTGAACAGTTTGCACCAAAGCCACTACCATCAGTCGCTAGACCAAAGTGCTTGCAATAAAAGTCAACAAATCCATCCTGGAAACCAGACTGTTTTAAACCATCCATCAGATAGGATAATGCATTCTTTCCAAGTTCAGGTAAACTTGCATGTGCTGCGATTCCCTGAACAGAAATCTTAACATCATTTTCACCAACGTTCTCAATGCTAAATTCAAGATTTTCGTTATTGAAATAATCTTCTAGTGTCTTACGAGAAAAACTATTTTTGTCGATAACCACATAGCAGTTGCGACAAACAATATTCTTTGCACTACCACCTTGGATATCCTTGATCGTTGTATGTTTAGATAGGTAACGCATGGAAATCATGCCCTTTTCACCATGTACACCTGGGAAGTCACCATCAGGTGTAAATCCATAATCTACAGAACCTTCTTTTTCAACATAGTGCTTCAAGCATTTCGATCCAGTTTCTTCATTTGTACCGAAGATTAAACGAATTCGCTTTGTAAGTGGAACGTTCATGTCCTTGATTACCTTTAATGCAATCATGCTGGCAACCATCGCACCCTTGTCATCACTTACACCACGTCCATATAGAATGCCATCTTTTTCTACCATTTCAAATGGATCCGTATTCCATCCATCTTTTACATTGGCAGGAACGACGTCTAAATGTCCAATAATACCAATCAGTTTTTCCCCTGAACCGATTTCCGCATAACCTATATAGTTATCTAAATTTACTGTATTAAAACCATCTGCTTTCATCATTTCTAATGCCGTTTCTAAAGCAACCTTAGGTCCTTTACCAAACGGTGCATCTGGTTCTGGTGTTCCTTCTACACTATTAATTGATACAAGCTTTCCTAATCTTTTTAAAAGTTCTTCCTTATATCCATATACCATAGATTTTACATCCATGATTCCACCTCCGTAATTCTGATATGTACTATTTTATTACAGATTGATATTTAATCCAACCGGACAATGATCGGAGCCTTCTGTCTCATCAAATATCAATGCATCTTGTACATTTGCTAGTAGACGCTGACTTACCAAGAAATAATCAATCCGCCAACCAACATTTCTTTCACGTGCTTTCATACGATAACTCCACCAAGAAAACTTTTGTGTATCCGGATAAAGCTCTCTAAATGTATCGCTAAAACCTGAACCTAGTAGTTTCGTCATCGCTGCACGTTCTTCGTCTGAGAAACCAGGATTCTTATGATTTGTTGCTGGATTCTTCAAATCGATTTCTTCATGTGCAACATTTAAGTCACCAGTATAAATAACTGGTTTCTTTTTATCTAATTCCATCAGATGCTTGCGTAGCATCTCTTCCCATTCAATGCGATATGGTAGACGTAATAATCCATCTTTAGAATTTGGTACATATGCACATACAAAATAGAAATCTGGATATTCAAGGGTAATGACTCTACCTTCTTTGGTTTCGTCGCCTTCGATTTCATAAGTTACACTGAGTGGTTCATGTTTTGTATAGATTAGTGTTCCAGAATATCCTTTTCTTTCTGCACTGTTCATATACATATGGTAACCTTCGAACTTCATCGCATCTTCAAGTTGATCCGGCTGCATCTTCGTTTCCTGTAATGCAAAGAAATCTGCGTCCTGTTCACGGAAGAAGTCCGCAAAACCCTTCTTCATCGCGGCTCTTAAGCCGTTTACATTCCAAGAGATAAATTTCATGCGCGTGTAATCTTTCTTGTTGCCTTCTTTAAGAAGCTCTTTTCTTTACCACTGAGAAGTGGTCCAATCTTTTCCCAAATCATCTTGTGATATGCATTGATCCAATCGATTTCTTCATCGCTGAGATACTGTGTATCAATCGCATCACGGTCGTATGGTACATATGTAATGTCTTCGAAGGATAAGAATTGTCCATAGAAATTCTTTTCTTCCTTTTGAACGATCATTTCATTTTCAATACGGATACCTAACTTATGTGGTAGATATACACCTGGTTCATCTGTAACAACCATACCCTCTTGGAGAACAGCTGCCTTACCATTTACTGGCATGCCCCAACGAATTCCATGTGGACCTTCATGTACCGCTAATACATGACCTACACCATGACCTGTACCACATTGATAATCAATGCAATCATTCCATAATGGATTTCTTGCAAGAATATCTAGGTTATTACCTGTTGTACCATACAAGAACTTTGCATGCAGTAAATCAAGATGTCCCTTTAATACCTTTGTATATAACTTCTTTTCTTCTGCAGTTAAGCCACCTAACGCAATTGTTCTTGTGATATCGGTTGTACCATCCTTGTACGTTCCACCAGAGTCAACAAGTAAGAAACCTCTTGCCTTCACTGCCGCATGTTTTTCTTCTGTTGCGGTATAGTGCATCATTGCGGCATTCTCTTGATATGCACAGATTGTTTCAAAAGATGGTTCGATGTAATCCTTCTGCTCTGCGCGTAATGCATATAAATGATTTTGTGCAGTCACTTCAGTCATCTTACCTTTTCCAACAGTATTCTTTACCCAATAGATGAACTTCACCATCGCAACTGCATCCTTTACGTGTGCGTTACGAGTATTCTTAATTTCTGTCTTATTCTTGATTGCACGGAAGTAAGCAACTGGTGAAATTGCATCATAGATTTCATTACCTACTAATGCTTTATACAGATTGGAATTGAGATGTCCCATATCTGCCCAGATCTTCTTTCCTTCTAATTTCTGTAAGTCCTTCATTAGCGCATTGTAAGGACGTACTGTTACCTTATTATCCTTGAAGTACTTCGCAACCTTTGCATTAATTTTCTTGGAATCTACATAATAGTAGAGCTTCTTATTTGTGATTGCAGCGAATGCATAACTAACTGGTGTACATGCAATATCATTACCACGAATATTCAACAACCAACATGGATCTTCTAACGCTGTCAATAAGATTACATCACAGTTAGCAGCCTTCATCGCTTCTCTTGTACGTGCAATTCTCTCAGAAGCCTCTTCTCCTGTATACTTCTTAAGAAGTACATATAATTCTTCCGTTGGCATTGTAGGTCTTTCCTTACCCCAAACCATGCCAACAAGATCTTCTGTTGTATATAACTTCGCATTCTTTTCTTTTAGAGCTTCTGTTAGATGTAAGTAATTTCTAGCAGAAACCACTGCACCATCAAAACCTAACACACCGTTCTTTGGTGTATTCGCAATCAAGAAGTCGATTGGATTTGGTACACCTTCTTGACGTAGTCTCATTAATGTAACACCAGTTCCCTGAAGTTCATTTTCAGCCTGTGTAAAGAATCTACCATCCGTCCAAAGACCTGCGAAATCCTTTGTGATAATTGTACATCCAGCTTCACCACTGAAACCAGACATGTATGATTTACACTTGAAATAATCAGCTGTATATTCGTCAGAAAGATGGTCATCTTCATTTGGAATATAATATACATCAATCTTACGCTCAGCCATCAAAGCTCTTAACTTTTTGATTCTATCCTGTATCATAATTTAATCACCTCGTTATAATTATACTCAATATTTGTCAAACAAAAACAAATCCGCATCAATTCCATGCTTTTTTGTTAGATAATACTAACCAAAATTGTAAAATAACCCTTTCATTCAAAATATGAAATAACATTTGTATTGTTAATATATATAAAACTAGTTTGTATATGCGATAAGAATGGTATAATTCTTTACGGAGGAACAAAATTATGGAGAAGAGAAAAGATTGGGCTGGTATCATCTTCGGTACAATTTGGTTTCTATACGCAGCTGTACTTCTAGCTCTATATCTAACTGGAAATCTAAATGGCAGTTTCAAAGTACCACGTCTTCTACTTGTCATTTACGATACGCTTGGTGTATTGCCAGGATCGATTGTGCAACTAGTAGTCAGCGCCATCATCGTAGTCTTCAGTTTCCGCGGAAGATAATTTGTATCATGAACACATGGATTCCATGTGTTTTCTTTTATCTATCACAGAATTTACATTCCTATTCTGATGATAATTTTGTAAAATATAACAGAGGATATCCATGGAAACAAAGAAACAAACATTTTCGGTCGCAAATCTGTATTTAAATGCAAGTGCTGATACAATCTATCAATACTTAATCAACACAAAAGGAATCGTTACTGTAACGGTTACTTTAAGCGACCGCAATGTGACTGTAGAATATAATCCAACTATCATTACTGCAGATAATATCATTGAAAAAATTAAAGCCTGTGGATATCATGCATATACACGTGAAATTCCAACTTCAGATTTTTTCATTCAACAAGATGAGAAAAATCCAACCAAGCCAAATTACCGTATCTTATTTGTCTTTGTATGCGAAGTTATTCTACTAACAATACTATGGATATTACATATAACGCCTTGGATTGGATTACTATTCTCATTTTATTCCTTGTATGTAGGACGCATCATATTCATGCATGCAAAAGAGGAGATTCAAAAGAAGAATCCATCATCCGCAACCATCGGTAGTATTGCCATTAGTATTTCTTTCTTATACGGTATCTTACTAACAATTCAAAATACCGTAAATGCGTACCCATTTATGATTTCAATGATTACAATTCTTGGTACAGATCTCTATAAAACAAAGTATTTAAAATACATGCAACAAACATCCGCAACATCATTGAATATCAAACAATATATCCCAGAAAATACAGCAGTCTTTAATAAGACTGGTGAAGTTATTGAAGAAACAAGTCAACTCAAAAAGAATCAGATTTTAATTATTCGACCAAATGAAAATATTCCTTGTGATGGCATTGTTGTAGAAGGTTACGCATCTGTAGATGAATCTACATTAACTGGTATACAATCCAATATCACAAAGTCAGAAGGTTCCTACGTTTATGCAGGCACACGTTGCTTGCAAGGCTCTCTTCAGATCAAAGTAGAAAAGATTGGTGAAAAGACTACCCTATTACAATTCGCAAAACTCGCTAAGGAAACAGCGAACGATAAATCGTTTGATTCACCATTTAAAAACTTCTCTAAATACTTATTCTTATATTCGATTATTGCTGCTGTTATTTTATTCTTTGGTTGGATTTTAGTTGGTAAATCTTTCTCTATCGCGATTAGTGTTTCAATTGCAGTACTAGCTTCCGTTGCAATGAATGCATTAACAATCTCCTCTGAAAAAGAAGTACTAGAAAAGGCAATCTACGCAGCGAAAAATCATGTGCTATTCCGTAATGTGGATGCACTAGAAACTGCCGGTAAAGTTGAGACATTATTCCTCGAACAAGACGATATCTTGATTGCCTCAAAGCCTGAAGTAACGGATTTTATTCCACTTGATGAAACCGACTTAAATATCATGCGCTATATTGCATATACGCTATCCAACAAACGACATGACAGTTACTCTAAAGCGATTACACGTTACTTAAAATCTCAGAAGATTTCCGCTGTAAACCTAAGTGTTCTGACAAATTTCCAAAAGACACATCAAAGCGACACAATTCAAAATACCTATCACTTATGTAATGTTCATGATTTATCTTATACAGATATCATTAACCCTACCATAAGACAAAAGATTGATGAACTTGTAGAGCAAGGAAAGAAAGTTTTTATCCTAATTGGGGAAGAACAGGTACTAGGTTTAATCGCTATGCAAAAGCCAATTGTCCCAAATAGTTTACAAGCCATACATTCACTCAAAGAACTAACAGATGTACATTTATTTGCACGTGGAAATGATGAAGAAATTCAATATATTCAAAAAAATTGTGATATTAAAAACATTCATGCAAATGTAGACATGAACGGAAAAGAAAATCTGATAAAATCATGCTCGCATGACTCTATCAGTATGTACGCAAATGCCGATGGCTCTATCTCTTCATCTACCGCTGATGTGAATGTTCAATTTGGTATTAGCCAGAATTTAGATTCTGAAGATAACGATATTATATTAACGCGTAAACGTTTAAGTGATTTAGTTTTTACAATCCAGACATCTGCAAAACTAAATCAACAGATCCAATTTAAACAGATTGCAATCATTGCATACCATGTACTAGCTGTCATAATATTTGGCTTTATTACCCCAATCTTCTTCGCCATTCCACTTCCAGTAGTCCTGCCATGTATCACTTCCATCTATGTCATTCGATTCTTATTCCAATCACATAAATAAA
>JABZLM010000057.1 GCA_015256775.1 Solobacterium sp.
AAATCTGCGTTTAATCGATTCTTCTTTACTTCCAATTGAACTTCTCCACTTCCATCTTGAGATCAATATTATATTTATTTTTAACTTCTCTTTGAATTTCTTCAATCAAAGTCAAATACTCAAGTGCGGTTGCTTTATGAACGTTCAAGATAAAATTACAATGTTTATCACTGACCATCGCCCCACCAATTTGTTTTCCACGATAGCCAATACCATCAATTAGTTGCCATGCATTATGACCTTCTGGATTCTTAAATACAGAACCACAGCTTGGGAAGTTTAGTGGTTGTGAGTCTACTCTTCTCTTTCGGCGAGAATCCATTAATGCTTCAATCTCTTCTCTTGGCTTTGGTGTTAAACCATAACGTACACCTAAAATCAACCAATTTGGATTAGATTGGAAGATACTATGACGATAGGAGAAATCACATTCAGATACCTTTAACCATACTAACTGATGGTCACGATATACAAGTACTTCTTTGATAACATCTTTCATGCTGATATTATAAGCACCTGCATTCATAAATATACATCCACCTACAGTAGCAGGAATACCACTAGCAAACTCCAATCCAGAAAGACCACGCTTCATCGCTTCTGTCGATAAAGAAATAATTGAGCACCCTGCTTCTGCTACGAGGTCATTTCCATCAAAGTATTGATGGTTAAAGAAACGATCTAAGCAGATAACAACCCCATTAAATTCATCATCAGAACAAAGTAAATCACTACCCTTACCAATTACTTTAAATGGAAGTTGATTCTCTTCGATAATACGAAAGATTCCATCAATTGCAATATAAGTTTCTGGGTATACAACATACTTTGCATTTCCACCAATACGTAATGTTGTCATCGTTCTTAAAGATTTATCTGTTTCTGTAGTAGCGTAAAAGCTCAATCGCTCTAAAATTTTATCCATGTAATACCTCCTCAATCCAATCAATCATCTGATTTGCCGCATCCACTTTAGCAAGCTTATGGGCATTTTCTTTTAACTTGTTGCATCTTAGTTGATCATGAACAAGCATATTTACAGTTGTAGCCAGTAATTGGGGACTCAACTCATTCTCTTCAATCATAATTGCCGCATCTTTTTCAGCTAGTTCTTTTGCGTTATAAACCTGATGGTTATTTGCAACAAATGGGCTAGGAATCAACACAGCAGCTGCAGGTAAAGCACAAATTTCTGAAATTGTTGTAGCACCTGCACGTGTAACAGCAAGTGTACATCCCTTTAATGCTTGTTTACCATCGATATATGGTACAAACTTTATATTTTTGAAATCTGTATTTTGAAACTGATAAGAATTTGCTTTACCGTTTACAATTATAACCTGAAAGTCATAATCAAAAAGTGGAATTGATTCATCAATAATTTTTGAAACGGATGATGATCCTAACGATCCCATCATAAATACAACAAATGGAATATCTTTAGATAATCCTATTTTCTCAATCACTTCTGGATTAAAAACAACATCATTTACAACAGATGCGGATGGATTCCCTAAAATACGTACATTTGCTTTCGGCATCTGTAGTTTATTGCTTTCATAACATCCTACAACCGCATCTGCAAAATGACTTAAAAATTTATTTGCTTTACCAGCAAAACTATTCTGTTCATGCAACATTGTTTTGATGCCGAGATGATGTGCCGCAAGAATTAACGGAACACTAATATAATTTCCAAACCCAATACAAATATCTGGTTTCTCCTGCTTTAATATCTGTTTTGATTCAAAATATGCCTTCATCAACGACGTTGCATATTTCACTTTTGAAATAATGGAACCTACTGTTGTTGTAATATGCAAACCATAGAATTTATAACCAGCATCTGGAATGACAGTGGCTTCCATACGGTTATCAGAACCCACAAAAATAACTTCATTTTCTGGATTACGTAGTTTCAATATATGTGCAAAATCTAGTGCAGGGTTAATATGACCACCAGTTCCCCCTGTCGCTATCATAATCTTCATAGGATACCTCTAATATTTCAATATTATTTTAGCATAATACGCTTTTAGATGGACAAAGTAAAAACAAAAGATGGTATCTACCGAAGTAGAAACCATCTATTGTGCTATAAGTTGGTCAATCTTTTCCCAAACAACTTCTAAGCCTTGTTTTTTCTCAGAATTCACAGGAATTAATGCATTCTCTTGGATACCTAGAGTTGCAGAAATCTTTTTTAAATTCTGTAACATTTGACTTCTCGATAACTTATCAATTTTCGTGCATACCGCAAAGATTGCTAGATGTGATTCTTTGCCATATTCAACCATTTGTATATCGTCATTACTTGGAACTCTTCTAGCATCCAATACAATAATCATTGCTTTTAACTGATCTCTTTTTGCAAAATATGGATCAATTAACTTAGCGAATGCCAAAGCACTTTGACGATCACTTGTCGCATAACCATACCCAGGTGCATCCGTAAATACAACCTTGTTATCGACAGAGAAGAAATTCAAAAGTCTTGTCTTACCTGGTGTCTTACCAGAGTATGCTAAGTTTTTACGATTCACTAAGCCATTAATAAGTGTACTTTTTCCTGCATTCGATCTTCCTACAAAGATAATTTCAGGTAAATCACTCACAGGCCACTGTGTCTCTAACGCTGCTGTCTTTAGCAGGAATGCATCATGGTACTGCATTAGTGCACCAACGCCTCCCTAAGCACTTGAGAAACAGTCTCAACAGGAATAAATGTAACTGCCTTTTTCACTGTTTCTGGTACATCATCTAAGTCGCGAACATTATTCTTTGGAATCAAGACTTTCTTAATACCAACACGGTGTGCAGCTAACGACTTCTCTCTTAAGCCACCAATTGGTAATACATTACCACGCAGTGTTACTTCACCAGTCATCGCAATATCACGATAGACCGGTGTATCTGTAAGTGCAGAAACAATCGCAGTTGTTAGAGTAACACCAGCTGAAGGACCATCCTTTGGAACTGCACCTTCTGGCACATGAATATGAATGTCATTGGAATCAAAGAATTTAGGGTCAATATTTAACTCTTTCGCATGAGCCTTTACATAGTCAAGCGCAATAGATGCACTTTCCTTCATAACATCTCCTAATTGACCCGTAATAACAAGTCTCCCTTTACCTTCGAAGTGGTTTACTTCAATCTGAAGTACATCGCCACCAAACTGTGTATAGGCAAGACCAGTTACGCAACCAATTTGATTCTTCTTTTCTTTATTACCATATTCAAAGATAATCTTCCCTAACCATTCACCGATTTGTTTCTTGGTAACAGTAATTGATTTCTTATTATCACGTAAAATTGCTAGAACAGTCTTACGGCATAATGACGCAATAATTCTCTCTAATTGACGAACACCCGCTTCACGTGTGTAATGACGAATCAAGTATAGAATCTCTGTATCTTTCAATTTAAACTGAGCTGGCTTTAGACCATTGTTTTTTAGTTGTTTAGGCACCAAATAATCCTTGGCAATACTTACCTTCTCGAGTTCTGTATAAGAAGATAAATCAATAATCTCTAAACGATCACGCAAAGGACCAGGAATATTTTCTAAGTAGTTTGCCGTCGCAATAAACATGACCTTAGATAAATCATATGGCTCTTCAAGATAGTGATCTGAGAATACTGCATTTTGCTCAGGGTCTAAAACCTCAAGCATTGCGTCACTTGGATCACCTTTGTAGTCAGCACCCATCTTATCTAATTCATCAATTAAAAATACTGGATTTAATACCTCAGCACGCTTCATTCCTTGAATGATGCGACCTGGCATTGAACCAAGATATGTACGACGATGGCCACGAATTTCAGCTTCATCACGCACACCACCTACAGACATCTTTACAAACTTACGGTCTAATGCACGAGCAATCGACTTTGCTAATGAAGTCTTACCAACACCTGGAGGACCTACTAAGCACAAGATCGGGCTGTTTAGAGATTGTGTCATCTGCTTTACGGCTAAATACTCCATAATACGATCCTTGATCTTATCAAGACCATAATGGTCTTCATCAAGGACATTACGTACTGCCTTTAAATCTTCAATATCTTCTGTAGTTTGCCACCACGGAACTGTTAATAGCCAATCTAAATAGTTACGAGAAACACTTGCTTCTCCACTTCCTGGAGGAAGCATTTCATATTTACGTAATTCTTCACGTGCCTTTTGTTTAACATGTTCTGGATAAGGATTTTTTTCAATCTGTTCACGTAACTCAGCGATATCATCTGTCATATTAGATACATCACCAAGTTCTTCTTTAATAGCCTTTAGTTTTTCGCGTAGATAGTATTCCTTTTGACTATCATCAATACGATCTTTAACACGATCATTGATGACTGTCTCAAGTTCAGAATAACGTTGCTGTTTTTCCAACTCTTCAACGATTAACAATAAACGATCATTAACGTTTGTTGTTTCTAATAAACGCTGACGAGTTGCTTGGTCAAATAAACTAAAATATTGACCAAATTGATCCCCTAATGTTTCAGCATTTACACCAAGAGATAACTGTTGTACAACCTCAGGTGGAAATACTGCAGCTACCTGCGCCATTCCTTCTAATTTATCAACTACCTTTTTCACCAATGCGTATTCTTCGCTCTTATCACCATAAGAATCGGTTAATGGAGTAACATCTGCATACATTAGCTCTTTACTATCGTAAAGTTTCGCTAACTTCGCACGACGCATGCCAGTAAAAGTCACACGCATGAAACCTTCTTTCTTACGTACAACTTTGATCTTCGCAATTGTTCCGACTGTATATAAATCTTTCTCTGTTGGATTGTCTACCATAATATCATTCTGACAAACAAGCCAAACCATACTGTCGTATGAGGCACCTGCCTCATTCACGGCATTGATTGATTTTGGTCTTCCTACTTCAATCATTACATCATGTCCAGGGAATACAACAATTCCTCTAGTACATACGACAGGTACACGAACATTCACATTTTCGCTCATATTCATACCTCCTGAATCACTTTTGAAAATAAGACGCGAGCAGCGTCTTATTAACAGTCTATATTGTAAACGAATTACTCAGCAGTTTCTTCTACTTCGCTCTTCTTTTTACGTGTTGTCTTCTTTACTGGCTTTTCTTCTGTAGCTTCAGTCTTCTCTGCTTTCTTTGTTGTCTTCTTAGCAGCCTTCTTCGCAGGCTTCTTGCCACCAGCAGCGTTTTCCTTAACGAATGCATAAGCCTTTTCGTTACGAACATCACGCTTCAACATATCTACACTGATATATGTTTTCACTTGTTCAACCGGCATATTGTACTGTGCAGCGATGTTGTTGTATTCATTTTCAAGATCTTCTTCAGTTGGTTCTAAAGCTTCAACCTTAGCAATCTCTTCAAGAATCAATCTTAACTTCGCTGTCTTAGTAGCGTTATCTGTATATTCAGCACGAACATCTTCAATCTTCTTGCCCATCATAGATAAGTATTGGTTGAAGTTCATACCATATTGAGAAATCTGTTGTGCTAACTGTTGAATTTGGTTATTCACTTCTTCTTCAACAAGTACTTCTGGTAAGTCAATTTCTGCATTTTCAACTAACTTATCCATTAGTGCTGTATCAGCCTTGTTTTCAGCCTGAGACTTCTTACCATCTTCGATACGCGTACGAATCATGTTCTTTAAGTCAGCGACTGTTTCAACACCTGCAGCATTAACATCCTTTGCAAAGTCATCGGTAACTTCTGGTAATACCTTAGTCTTAACTTCGTTAACCTTAACTTTGAATACAACAGCTGCGCCCTTTAAATCTTCAGCATGGTAATTCTCTGGGAAAGTAAGATTTAATTCCTTTTCTTCACCAGCCTTAACGCCAACTAACTGTTCTTCAAAACCAGGGATGAAGGAATGAGAACCTAATACTAAGTCATAGTTAGTGCCCTTACCACCATCAAATGCAACACCATCCTTGAAACCTTCGTAGTCAATATTCACTGTATCGCCTTCAGCAGCAGCGCCATCCTTAGTCTGAACTTCTGCATATTGCTCGCGCATACGGTTTAATTCTGCATCAACTTCTTCATCACTAACAGCGACTTCATCAAGATTGTATTCTAATCCCTTATAATCGCCTAACTTCACTTCAGGCATAACAGCAAATGTAAATACTAATTCAACACCATTTGCGTCAATAGACTTGATATCCAACTGTGGTTGGCTAATAGGTACTAATTTTTCAGCTTCTAATGCTGCACGCATCCATACGTTTGCGTTATCATCTACAGCTGTGATGAATCTTTCGTTATCAGAAACACGCTTTTCGATTAAAGCCTTAGGTGCCTGTCCCTTACGGAAACCATTGATAGATACATTCTTAGCAATCTTATTGAATGCCTTCTTTACTGCATCTGCCCATTCTTTACCTTCAATTTTAACTGTTAAATCTCCAACTGATTTTTCTTTGAGTGTCCAATTTGACATCTTATTAACTCCTTTTCGCTTTTTTATTGCTTGCATATTATACCAAAGATACAATATTTCGGCTATGTTTTTACTGTATTACGGTCGATTTTAGCACTCG
>JABZLM010000003.1 GCA_015256775.1 Solobacterium sp.
GTTTGGAATGATGTGTTCTTTTTCATGCCATAACCTCCTTTGGTTTTTCTTCTGGGAATTGTGAATAATAGATTTCCTGATATACCTGACAATTCTTCATCAATTCATCATGTGTTCCTATTCCAACAAGATTGCCATCATCCAATACTAATATTTGGTTGGCAGCACGTACAGTAGAAGCACGCTGCGAAACGATAAAGACTGTCATTTGATTTCCTAAATTGTGAATTGCTCGGCGTAACTTTAGGTCTGTCGCAAAGTCTAATGCACTTGCAGAATCATCCATGATTAATATTTCCGGATTTTTTAATAATGCACGCGCAATTGTAAGACGCTGTTTCTGACCACCAGATAGATTACGACCATTCTGCTCAATTATCGCATCTAATCCATTCTTACTTCTTACTACATCTGCAGCCTGTGCGATTTCTAATGCATGCCAGATTTCTTCATCCGTCGCATCCTCTTTGCCCCACTGCATGTTCTCTCGAATTGTACCTTCAAATAGAACTGCCTTTTGTGGAATCATTCCCACTTTCGATATAAGCTCTCCTTGTGGATAGTCCTTTACATTTACACCATTCACGCATACTTTTCCACTTTGCACATCATAGTAACGCGGTATTAATTGTGCAACGGTTGATTTACCACAACCTGTTCCACCAATGATACCAATTGTTTCACCACGATTCGCCACAAAACTAATATTCGATATCGCATCTGCACCAGCTTGTGGATAAGAGAAGGAAACTTGATCAAAGATAACCGCTGGAGCACTTTCATCTTCTTTTACTGGTTCTATCGGATAGACCATCTGACGCTTTACCATAAGTACTGCTTCAATACGTTCTAGACATGCAAGTGACTTATTGATTGTAATGATAAGAGAAGATAGTTTAATCAGTTCAACAATAATCAGTGCCATTAAGTTGTATAACGCAACAATGTCCGCCTGTGTAATGATTCCACCATCGACACGAATCGCACCTACGTAGATTAATGTAATAATCGCAACATTAATTAAGATATACGTTAGTGGATTCATTAACGCGGATAAGCGACCCACATGTTCGTTATATTGTGTTAAAGTATCATTCTCTTGGTTAAACTGTTGAACCTCAGCATCTTCCTTACAGAATGCACGGATAACTCTGACACCCAATAAGTTTTCACGCAATGTTCCAAGTAATTTATCCAAGGCACTCTGTACTTTTTTATACAGTGGAATGCTAAGCCACATAATTGTAAATACAGCAACCGCAAGGACCGGTATCGTTACCACAAAGATAAGTGCCGATTTTACATCAATTGTAAATGCAACAATCATCGCACCAAACACAATAAACGGACTTCTTAGTAATAGACGTAAAGCGAGATTCAGACCTGTCTGTACCTGTAATACATCACTTGTCATACGAGTGATTAAAGTGTCTGTACCAAGTTGATCTAACTCTGCATATGTTAAACCCTGAATGTTATCGAATAACTCTTGTCTTAAGTCCGTCGCATAGCCAGTACTTGCTTTAGCTGCAAACCACTGTGCCGTAAAGGAGAATGCCATTCCCAATACCGCAAGCAATAATAAAAGTCCAAACATCTTTAAGACATAACTCATATCATTTTGCCCAATTCCATTTTTAATAATTTGGGCAATGACCAATGGAACTGTCAAATCCATGAGCGCCTCTAATAATTTAAATAATGGTGCAAGGATACTTTCTTTCTGATATTTTTTTAAAAACTTTAAACTAATCTTCTGCTTCTTCATTACATGTCCTCCAAAATAGGAAAGAGTGTAGTTTCCTACACTCTTATTTCGCACCTTTATATTCAGCTTGTCCCATACCAATCACGATATTTCCAATTGGATTAACGAAAATCAATAATGTTGTAATTCCACCACTTAAGTTGAATGCCTTTGACTGCTTACGAGATCTCTTGATATGAATTACGATAGACACAATCATCATCGCAAGACCAAGCCAACCAACAATCTGTAAACCTGTACTAGCAGAAACTAAGAATAATGCTAAACCACCGATAGCACATATAAACCAGATGATTCCAGCAAACTTAGATTTCCAAACTAATTTGAACATCACTAGTTCACGTACCACAGGAATAAATGCAAGTACCTTATTCGCAGGTGTCTTACGTAAGAGCCTAAAATATCCGAAGGTCTGTAGGACATACCAAATTACTGCGAAAACCGCATAATTTGTTAGGATTTTTGTTAATTCTACTGTCATCTGAACCTCCTAGAACAATTCTACTTTTTCTAGATCACCATAGTTGATATCTGTTGGTGTCTCACGACCAAACAACATAATCAATACATTAGCTGTCTGTGTCTGATCATTCAATGAGGCAACTCTTCCTTCCATTCCACTGAATGGACCAGCAAGAATCTTCACTGTATCACCAATCTCGAAATCAATTGAAATCTTCTTATCACTTTGACCAATACGGCGTAAGATAGCTTCCATTTCATCTGGTGCAACCGGGAATGGCTTCGCACCACCACCAGAGGAACCAATAAATCCTGTAACACCTGGAGTATTACGTACAACGTACCAAGCTTCATCTGTCATCTTCATTTCAACGAAGAGATAACCTGGGAATACATTTGTCTTAACATCCTTTGGTTTTCCATCCTTGCCAATAACAGTCTCTGTTTCTTCTGCTACTACAATACGAAATAGAGAATCCTGAATGCCCATTGTTTCAACACGCTTTTCAAGATTTTCCTTAACTCTATTTTCATGACCAGCGTATGTATTTACAACATACCATCTAGTTTCATGTTCATCATCAATTGCAGAAATTACTGCTTTATCATTTGTTGTCATATATTGTTACGCTCCAATCCCGAAAAATTTCATTAGATATGCAACACCTAAATCACACAACACAAAGAATAGTGCAAAGAAGATCGTAAACACCAATACTTCACCAGTATTTTGTAGTGTTCCTTCTTCGCTACCTTGGTTAGTCCAATGTGGCCAACGAACACGCTTTGCTTCTTTTGTAATACCACCGATTGTAAACCAATGGTCTTTTGCCGGTTTATTCTTCTTAGCTAACTTCTTAGCTTCTTTAGCCTGCTGCTTCTCAGACTTCGCAGCCTTTTTATCCTTCATCTCTTCAGACATCGCCTTGCCTACTTTCTATTTTGTTTCTTTATGGAGCGTCATCTTGCCACATTTTGGGCAAAACTTTTTGAGCTCCAATCTCTTTGTGCTGTTTTTCGAACCATTTGTTGTATAGTTGCGTGCAAGACATTCTTCACACGCAAGAATAATTTTTCTTGCCTCTTTTGCCATTACGAAAAACTCCTTCAAAGTCTTGATTACAATAGCACATAATTCGCAAACTCGCAACGAGCCAACCGCCTGTTTCATATTAAAATCACAAATCAGTTTCATTTTGATATATGATAATAATAGTTAAGGATATTAATATGAGAAAATCATCCCGAATACTACATATCATTTTAACTTGTATCATTAGTTTCCTAGTTTTCTATTATGTTACTAGTAATTTTTTGGACTCTCACTTCCAAGGATTATATGTAATCGAACCCCTTTTATATCTTTTGATTTTATTTGGTCAAACTCTCATATTTTATGGCAGTAGCTATTTATTATTGAATCCATCTCATCGTATTCCAACATTTGTATTGCGACTACTCTGGGTAATTTATTTTCTTGTGATGATTTTATTACTATTTTTTAGAGTCTATCACGACAACAACATTAACCCAAATATTCTTGAACTCTTTAATTTTGAAACAACAAATCTTTCTCAAACTATATTAAATTTGATCTTATTTATTCCTATCGGATACTGGCTCAAACACTTAAAGATTAGTTCTGTACTACTTCTATCCTTATTACTGATAACTTCTATTGAATTATTACAATTCGTTAGTCATCGAGGAATCTTTGATGTTGTAGACATTTTGATTAATACAATAGGAATTATGATTGGATATCTCATATTCAAAACAGTTCATATCAAATTACATTAGTATTTCTGATTGCTGTTGAATAATTAAATCACGGGGGTATTATGCGTAACTTTAGAAAGTTATTTTATCTTCTAGTATCATCTACACTATTACTTGGCTGTAAACCCACACCAGAAAGTCAAAACTCTAATACTAAAAAGATATTCAACTTAGAGTATGTTGATCAAAAAGATTCCGATATAAAAGAATATTCATTATTGACGGATGACAACCCTGCATTTAAGGAAATCACATTTGAAAGTTCAATCAAGTTTTTTACAGAAGGATATTCAGGAATTCTATACTATGGAAAAGTTGGCTGTCCGTGGTGTGAACGAGCTGTACCTATTTTGAATGCCGTCGCAAAAGACAATAATATTTCGATTTATTATATTGACGCAAACAAAGGTATGGGAGAAACAAAAAGAGAAAGAGAAGAAAACTACGCAAATCTTTCAAAGTATATTTCAAACAGTTTCCTAGAAGATGACAATGGTAAAAAAGGCATGTTTGTTCCTGATGTAATTGCCGTAAAGAATGGAAAAATGCTAGCCTATCACGTATCTTTAGTGGATGATTATGATATTCATAAAGATGACCAACTATCCGAAAGTCAAAAACAGGAATTATATAATATCTATCAACAAATGGTAAATCAGATAAAATAGACTTCATACAAAAAGGTGGGCTATTAACCCACCTTCATTTCTGCATTCTTTAATAATAAGGAAACGATGTTTCCATCCTTTTGATAACTGAAAGTTCCTACAACTGTAATTTCTGTTCCAAGATCTGGATAATCATCTGGATATTTATGATTTCCTTCCCATTGGAATTGAATACCCTGTTGGCAACAACCCAATGCATCTTTGATAATACAACCATACATCGTATTACCATCTTTATCTTTTCCTAACGCAAAGACGCCAGAGATTTTAAATGTTTTATCCACATACTCTTCTGGGTTTGTCATCATCGCATATACTTGCGAATACACAACATTTCCACTGAGCTTAGATAAGTCATAATCCACTTCGGTCTCTTTACTCTGCTCTGGTTTTACCGCGTTTGGTTGGTGTGTATATAGAAAAGCTAATGTAATAATTCCTACACTAAGAAAGATTAGGATAAATTTCTTGATATATTTCATTACTACTTACGCTTTCATCGCACGAATCAACCAACAGATAATAAACGCAATAATATCAACCGTTACAATTGTAGCACCTACAGGTGTACTGCAAAGTATCGCTACAAGCATACCAGTAACCGTACAAATTTCTGATAGAACTGCTGCACCGATCAATACAGCTTTAAAACTCTTAAATAACTGCATTACCGATAATGCAGGGAAGATTACGAGTGCAGAAATCAATAAGGAACCTACAAGATTCATTGCTAGTACGACGATAACTGCAATGATAACTGCCAAGATTAAATTAATCTGATCTGCTTTTAGACCAGTTGCCTTGGAGAAGTTTTCATCAAATGTTACCGCAAAAATCTTTGGATATAACATCACAAATATAATTAGAACGATAATTGATGCGATGACACATAACCAAACCTCTGCTTTGGAGAGTGTAAGGATTGATGTAGATCCAAAGAGTGTACTACATACATCTCCACTGATATTGGCAGTCGGCGGAAATAGATTCATCAAGAGATAGCCAAGTGCGAGTGCACCGGTAGAAACCATTCCGACTATCGCATCACCTTGGACTCTTTTATTTTGTCCTGATTTGAGAATTAAGATAGCTGCTACGGTTGTAATCGGAAAGACGAGATACATCTTCTGTTGAATCATCCCAAGTACAAGTGCGATTGACATTGCGCCAAAGGCAACATGTGATAATCCATCCCCAATATAAGAATATCTCTTTAATACAAGGATAACTCCCACAAGGGCAGAGCACAGGGATATTAACATCGCCGCAACGATGGCATATCGTACAAAGGGATATTCAAGATAGCGTAATAATTCAGCTAGCATTTTTCCACCACCTTTCGATATTCATCTGTGGATACTTCTTTCACTGTTCCATCCACAAAGCGAACGATGCGGTTTGCATACTGCACCACTGCAGGCACATCATGTGTAATCATCACAATTGTCATGCCTTCTTTGTTTAGTTTAGCAATCAAATCATACATATACTGCATTGCTTCTGGATCAAGTCCTGCTGCAGGCTCATCTAATAGAATCATCTTATCTGCAGCACAGAGTGCTCTTGCGAGTAATGTTCGCTGTTGTTGGCCACCAGATAAATCTCGATAACACTGTTTCGCAAGTTTATCGACACCCGTCTTTGCCATGTACTCCTTCGCGAGTTCTTTTTCTTTCTTGTTATAGAACCAGCGATGGCCAAGATGACCTACAAAGCCAGATAAAACAACTTCTTCAACTGAAGATGGGAAATCTTTTTGAACTTGTGTCTGTTGTGCAAGGTAACCAATTTCTTTTGCGTTGAAGGAATCATCATGTTCAATACTTCCTTCAATAGGAGTAATTAAACCTAAGATGGTTTTCATGAATGTGGATTTACCAGATCCATTCTCTCCGATTACACATAAATAATCCCCATTGTTGATTTCCAAGCTAAAAGGTCCCGCAACTTTATTGCGTTCATGTCCAACGGATAGATTTTTACATGTAATCAAATGTGTCATCTTATTTAACCTCCGTGTTAAAGCTTTGTGCTAGTACCTTTAGATTCTCTTCCATTGCGCCATAGTATGTTAAGCCCTTATCGATATCTGATTGGCTAACGGACTGTAGGGAATTCAATGTTAGTATATCTTGATTCTTATCTGTTGTGTTTTCAATGACTGCTTTTGCGAGTTTCTTATCAGAGCCTTCAATTGTCATAATATGTTTGATACCCAACTCATCTGCGTATTTTGCTAGACTAACGATAGTTTCAAAACTAGCATTTGTTTCTGTTGAACAACCATTGAATGCGGCGTATGTAGTAATGCCATAATCTTTTGCTAAATAGTGGAAAGGCATACGGTCTGCGAAGATCCACGTCTTATTTTCAACTGTATCAACTGTAGCTTGATAAGACTTATCTAATGTCGAAAGTTTTGTGATGTACGCTTCCGCATTTGCCTGATACTCTTTGGCATTTGTTGGATCTAGTTCTACCAATTCATCTGTAATTGCTTTTACGATTTTCTGTGCACGTTTGAGTGATAACCAAACATGTTCATCATATTCGATTTCTTCATGGTCATGGTCGTGATCTTTATCATCATGATCGTGGTCGTGGTCTTCGCTTTCTTTTTCTAATCCTTCCTCTTCTTCGTCGATGTCATCTCCAAGCGTCTGCATCATATTTACAACCTTCATATCCTTGTTGGTCTTTTCTTCTAATGCATCATCTACCCATTCATCAGACTCACCACCAACGTATACAAATAGATTAGCATCAGAGATGTTTGCGATATCACCTGCTGTTGGTTGATAACTGTGCAAGTCCCCACCATTCTTCATCAATAATTGTAGGTCTACATTTGGATTGTCTTTTCCAACAATCTCACGAATCCAATCATACTGTGGGAATGTTGTAGCTACGATCTTTAATTTTGTCTGATTCTTTTGTTGTTTTGGAGCGCAACCTGCAAGCATGAATGCCGCAAGTACTCCTGTAATGATTTTTTTGAGTTTCATACTATTCTCCTTTTCAAACTCTACTGAAGCAGTTTATTTTTATAAGCGCACACTTGAGCGAATATTCAAATCTTCTATAAAACAACAAAATGCATGCCATCGACAAATCATCGCTGACATGCATTTACTATTTCTGTTTCAGTTTACTTTATTATCATACACTATCTGTCAAGTTTTATCATTGATTATGATATATGTAATCTTTAATTTTGGCTCGTACTCTCTGCAAACGACCATCATATGCCTTTACAGTACAGTTCTGATTCCGGGCTGCTTCTTCATAACAATCCCCATCATACCAAGAACGCATAACATCTACCTCCCGATGAGATAGCGACATGATACCTTGTGTCATTTGTTTAAATGCATCGACATACTGATAATAATATTCTGGATTAAACATCTTATTTTGTTGTTCGACAATATCATAGAATGTTTCATCCTCATTCATCATCGCATCTAATGCCAGTACATCTGTACCTTCATTTCTTCCGATTGTTGAAAGCTGGCGTAGGACATTCCAAACTCTTCTCTTTGCGATGATGCACAAGAAGGTCTTAAAACTAGCTTGATTATCTTCCCGATAACAATGTATCGCTACAAGTAAACCAAGACGCGCCTCCTGCAATAAATCATCTTTATAGTTCTTCACTGGCGGATACACCTGTATCGTTTGATTCACCAGCGATGTAAGTAAACCTTCATACTGTGCAAATAAGCGATATTGCGCATGCGCATCACCCATTCTACACATATATAATAGTTCACTCGGATTGTCCTTCTCCATACAACACTCCCCCTATAGTGGGAAACGCATGTTGTAAATCGAATACATTAGAATACCAGCAGATACCGCCGCATTCAACGATTCAATCTTTCCTCTCATTGGTAGTGATACCACAAAGTCACACTTCTCACGCAGGAGTCTTGAGATACCCTTACCTTCATTTCCAATAATCAATACAGTATTGAAATCATACTTTACAGAACGATAGTCCTGTCCATCCATATCTGTCCCAACAGCCCACCAACCTTTTTTCTGTAGGTCTTCTAGTGTCCTGGAAAGATTGGTTACAGACGCACATTTCACTGTATCAATTGCACCAGCACTAACCTTTGCAACAGTAGGCGTTAAGCCTACTGCATTGGTCTTCTTAAAGATGACACCAGTAGCACCGATTGCATCAGCTGTGCGCAATATCGCTCCCAAGTTATGTGGATCTTCTAATTCATCTAACATGATGATAAGACCCTTACCATCCTCGGAAACACTCTGCACGATTTCATCTACACTATATAGACGATATGGATCAACTTCAGCCACAACACCTTGATGACGGTCTGTCTTTGTCATCTGGGTTAATGTCTTCTTATCCACTCTTTTGAGTTGTACTCGTTGTTTTCTAGCCAACTGTTCTACATCCCTATCGTCTACTGACATGTAAATTTGTTTGATCTTGGAGTTATCCATCAACATCTGTTTTACAACATTTTTCCCGTACACAAATTGTGCCATAGAAGTCCTCCCTAAAGTGTCCGTACTTTGTCCCAAATCTGTCTTATTCTTTCTTGATTATTCTCAAGATATAAAGCACCTAAGATTGCCTCAAATCCTGTCGACATACGATATGTCACAACATCTGTATTGTTTGGAACACTACCTGTATTACCATTGCGTCCACGGTGATACGTCGCTTCTTCCTCTTCGGTAAAGAAGTTTTCTTCGTGAAGAAGCGAATAGAATCTTGCTTGTGATTTTGCGGAAACATAAGAAATACTTAACTTTTGTAGCATCTTTCCTTTGCCTTGTCCTTCTTGAACCAAGAAGTCACGTACCGCAAGAGACCAAACCGCATCACCAAGAAAGGCTAGTGTTCTACCATTACATTCTAATGGGTTCATTACAATAAGCCCTTTTCCACTAATTCATTACGGTATTTATCCGCACTATCGAAGTCTTTATCTGCCTTAGCTTGATTCCACTTCGCAAATAATTCTTTCTCAGTTTCACCTATCACCGGTTTATCCACAACAATACCCAAAACATTCAACATCTTTTCCACAGCGTTACGGTAAAGAGCTACTTGCGCAAAGTCGATTTCTCTTTGGCGTAGTGTCTGGTTTAATTTCTTCACAGTTTCAAAGATAACTGCGTATGCATTTGGTGTATTCATATCATCATCTAGGCAATCCAAGAATGCACGATAAGATTCCTTGTCATAATCATCGCCCATGACATAATTTGCGAGTGCAGCCTTGATATATGCTTGCTTGAGTGGTGTTAACACCTTATCTAATTCCTTGCGAGCAGTTTCGATTGTCTCATCAGAGAAGTTTAATTCCTTACGATAATGTACAGAGGATACTAACCATCTTGTTAGATTTGTACCTAAAGATAACACAACATCCTTTGCCCACATCGTATTCCCTAACGACTTAGACATCTTCTGTCCATCGATATTTACCATGGCATTATGCACCCAATAGTTAGCGAGTGTATTGCCATGCATAGCTTCTTGTTGAGCTGCTTCATTTTCGTGGTGAGGAAACTTCAAGTCCATACCACCACCATGAATATCAATGCAATCACCGATATTGTCATTGATCATGACAACACATTCCGTATGCCAACCTGGACGACCTTCTCCCCATGGAGAATTCCACTTGATACCCATATCTGTCTTCTTCCATAGCGCAAAATCATATGGATTTTTCTTTTGGTCATTTGTTTCAATACGTGCACCAGCCTCTAGTTGGTCCAAGTGCTGATGAGAAATCTCACCATACGTTGGTACAGATTCAACCGAGAAGTATACATCCCCATTTGCTTCATAGGCATGACCTGTCTTAACAAGTTTGTCGATGAATTCAATAATCTTATCCATTGTTTCTGTAACACGTGGTGTAATATCAGGAAGTTCTGTATTCAGTAAAGTACGTACTTCCTGATACGCATCAATGTAACGCTGTGCAATCACTGCTTCTGTTGTATTTTCTTCAGCAGCTTTCTTAATGATCTTGTCATCAACATCTGTAAAGTTAGATACATACGTAACGCTATATCCTTCTGCTTCAAATAAACGCTTCAACACATCAAACACAATCATTGGTCGTGCATTACCGATATGTGCATAGTTATACACAGTTGGTCCACACACATACATGTCCACATGTCCCTCGTGAATTGGTTTGAACTCTTCGATTTGTAAAGTCTTTGTATTATACAGTCTGATCATATTCTTCCTCCTGTTAAAAAAGCGTCTTTCTTAAAAAGACGCTATGCGTATCCACTCTTTAGAATTTCACTGATAACATTAGTGCAACGTCCTTCTCTACATATCAAGAAGACCCTCTCGGAGGCATTCCCATCAACACCATCTGCCAAAGCACTCTCACCAAATGTACTTCTCTCTTTATGCCGGTATATTGTAGTACTATTTCCGATCAACAGTTTATTTGATTATAGCGTAATTCTAGGAAGCTTAAAAGGCATTGTATCTTGAAAATGGTGATTAATCGTCTTCATCACCCCAAATGGAGTGATAAAATCCCCAACGATTGAATTCTTCTTCCTCACGTCTAAACTCTGAGTCATCCCAATTAAACACGTATCCTCCTTGCGAAATACTAAATCCATCTCTATCAATTTCTTCATACTCACCAGATTCATAATTGAAGCACCACTTACTCATAACTTAGTTCTCCTCCATGTCCAATACATGTTTTAGCATTCCCCATGCGGCATCCTTTTTCGCATCCTTTTTAGAGGATGCAGTTGACCAATAATAAATATCCTCTTCGCTTATATGACATTCGCATCTCCAAATGGGGTTCCCATCCTCATCATATTCTTCATAAAAATCATATGTCGGAAGAGAAAAATAACCTCTTCTAGCAAGTATCTCAAGTTGATTGACAGCCATTTTCTTACATGGATTCTCAATCTCATCTTGAATAGTCCACAATAAACCATGTTCATCTAAATACTCATAGGCAAGTCTAGAAGCTTCTTCTCTTGCCATATTTTTGGAATGCCCATAACCAATAAACCAACACGGAATATCCTCTAATGCAAGTAAACTTGCATATTTTGTATTTGAATCAAATTCTCCTCTTTTCGAAGAATGCATAAGAGTCCACATTGAATTGGGGCTAGCCCAATCCGGAGCCCCTCTGTTTATTTCGTTGGATAAATATTTGCAAACTGAATAATCAGGTAATACATCATATTGTTTTAAAGACCATTTTTGAATCATGTCAATATAACTATCTTCATCAGAACCGATTATATCATCGATATCAATGATGTTCTCCACAACTTCCTGAATTGTCTTGATATCCCAGCTTGTATCAAGTGCTATTGCACCAATGATTGCTTCAAACAAATCTTCTTTTGTTGAATTAGATTGTTCGACATGCTTCTTTCTGTCACCTCTACCCATAATTAAGTAGTTCTGTAATCCAAGATCATCGATTGCATCCGCAAGAGTTGATTTCCTCACTATCCTTTTCTTAATCTCTGTTAATTGACCTTCATCCTTATCGGAGGAGAAAGTACTCTCATAAGTCTCCCATAGATAATAATAGTTAGGATTTTGTTGTTTCTTCTTGTTAAAATAACCAAACTCTTCTCTAAGAATTTTTACCGCCACCAAATTTAGTGCCGCATCCCCAATAAACTCTAAGATTTCGTTGTTTTCACCACCGTTTTCCATACTGTAAGAACGACGAGTAAAAGCCTGCTTTAGTAATTCTTGATTCTTGAATGTATATCCAATTATATTTTGGATAATGTTGATTGTCTCTTGACCAAACACAAAAAAACCTCCTATCTCTTCCTTTCCAAAATGATATGAAGGTGTAATCATCAATATCTTATACAAAAACTGTAGACCTAATTAGATTAAATTAAACTCATTGTTTTAACGTATTTATATGTATTCACTTTCATAAATACAAATAAATGAAATAGAAACAATGTACTCAATTTAAAATCATTACACCTTACAAACATATTATATTCCAATCCAAACAAACTATCAACATGGTCTTCAAAAGCAACTTATTCGCATATGACTATGATATCTTTCATATTATTTCCTACTATATATGTTGATAATTCATATTCTCACATCCACTTATTCGTGTTACTATTTTCCCATGTTTACATTCATGAATTACATTCTTACACCAGAATTCCTAGTGATTGTATCACTTGTGATATTCTTATACTCCTTTTTCAAGGATTCTAGACGTTTTCGGAATGCAGTATTTTTATTAATTCTACTATTTGCACTCTTTGTTTTCTCTGTGCAGTATTCTGGTATATCCAGGATTGCGACTATATATTCAAGTATATTTGTCACCACCTTTATGTTCTTGATATTTATCATTCCATTCTTATTGATGGTAAATAGTGTACAGATGCTTCTTAAGGAAGGGTTTCATATTACAAGTTTCCTATCCATAGCGTTTGGAATCTTTATCTTAGTTGGCGAATTTTATTTCATAACTTCAATGATAGTGGCTGTTAACAACTATATAGATCATTCGATTCATCTAATACAAGATTTTCCAACTCTGCTTAAAATGGGATTTGGATTTAGCGTCTTATATATCTCACTTGTATTCGTCGCATTTATGTTCTATTCCATATTCATCCAAGTACTCCCAAGACATGTTGATTTTGACTACATTGTTGTATTAGGTGCTGGATTAACTGATGGTTTAACACCAACAAAACTGCTTGCCAATCGTCTTGATAAAGCAATTCGTGTATTTAACAAATCAGTATCATCTTGTTATATTGTTGTCTCTGGTGGTCAAGGTGCTGATGAAAAGGTATCTGAAGCGGAAGCCATGCGTACATACCTAATTGATAAAGGGATTAAGAATCATCAAATTATCATGGAAGATAAGAGTGTTAATACATTTGAAAACATGCGTAATTCCTATGAAATTATCAAGCGTAGAGGTGGTCGAATGCGTATTGCGGTAGTCACTTCCAACTTTCACGTCTATCGTGCATTACTCCTTTGTCGATCATTAGATATTCCAGCAATTGGTATCGGCGCTCCTATTGCACTCTACTTCTGGCCTAGCGCAATGATTCGTGAATATGTTGCATTATGCAAGCATTATCTTAAGGGTTATCTATTAGGTTGGTTTATATTTGTAGGTTTCTTCCTCACTGTACTTTCTGTATTTCTATAATAGAAAGTACAGTTTTCTTTTTTTCAAAAATAAAAATGCCTCTATCACAGAGACATTTTACTATTCTTATAAAGTTAATAATAAAGCCATCTTGAACTTTTCGTTTGCTTTTACTGCGTGTAAGCCACCCTTTGCAAAGCAGAATTGTTCGCCAGCATGAATTTCATGTGCTACACCTTCATAGATAATTGTTGCACTACCATCTAACGCAAATACTAGTGCTTCGCCTGGTGCTGCGTGTTCAGATAAGCCTGTTCCTGCATCGAATGCCATCACAACAAACTTCATCTTTTCGTTGTGTGCAACATCCATGTTTACAATCTTACCGTCTTGATATGGTACTAAATCCTTTAAGCCAAATACTTCACCTGGTTTTACTGCGCTGTTCATCATACTATTTTCTCCTATCATGATTTCAGTATAAATGGTTCCTTGATCTGTTTTGATTCCTACAGGGATATTAATATGTGCGATAATTGCTTCACCGACATTAACAGCTTTCTCATCGTCGTTTGTATAGACGATTGCTCTTCCTGTATGAACATAGATCAATTTGTAATATGGGTAGATTTCTGCACTGATATCTGTATTCTCCGCAAGTGAGTAATAACTGACCTGACTCATTACTTCTTTTGAGACAGTACAGCTTGTCACCCATGGATTATCCTGTGCAATTGAATAAACTGAACCAACCTTTTCTTTCATATTTATCACCCCATTTTACTATAACATCGTTTCATCTCAACCCTTGAAATTACTATCTCTAAACTTCTTATTGCTAATGGGTGATTGTTGAATATATACTATAAGCCAAATAAGGAGAACATGATGAATACTCGTTTAGAAATGGAACAGATATTAAATTATCTGACAAAACTAGCACATGCACTACTATCGAACGGTTCAACCCTTGAACATGTAGAGTATGCCATCGAAAAGAATGCACATGCGTATCAGTTAACTGAACTTAGCACTGTTATGACACATCAGTATGTAAGTATTTGTTTCCGTGGTACTGATGGAAATACATATATGAAGCAGTTAGATATTTCTACAATATCTATCAACTTGGAAAAGTTACGTATTTTAAACAATATTATGCACCAAGTTAGTAATCATCCTATCCCTACTGAACAACTGCAGAATATACTAGCCCAAGCTCAAAACGTAAAGAAGTATAGTATTGCAACAACTCTATTATGCCAAGTACTTGCCATAACTTGTGTTTGTTTTATTCTAGGTGGTAAACCAACTGATATGATAGCGACTGCACTTGTTTCATTTTGTCTATACTGGATAAACCTTGGCCTTTCTAAACTACGTACCGATAAGATTATTAACAATATTATTAGTATGTTCTTAGGCACAATTCTATCCTTTCTATTAGTTAGAGTAGGATTGATTGCAGATACACAGTGGACTTTGATTTCTATCAGCTTACTCATGATTCCAGGTATCCCTTTAGTCAATGCATTTCGTAATTTAATCTGTGGCCATGAGTTCAATGGTATCCTACAATTACTAAATGTTTTCTTAGAAAGTGCCTCTTTAGCAGCTGGCATGTACTTTGCTGTAATTCTAATGGGAGGTACAGGCGCATGGTAAACAACATATTGATTCTACTATTTTCCTTTATTGCTTCACTAGCTTTTAGTGTTACCTTTGGGATTCATGGCAAAGATAAATTACTATATGCAGGTCTTGGTGGATTCTTAGTGCGGTTAGTAAATATCTCACTTTCTAGTTTTCTGGACAATCGCTTTGTCATCATTTTAATTTCTGCACTTGCTGCTTCGCTCTACGGTGAATTTATGTCTCGTAAGCTTCAGGTTCCTACTGCTTACTTTATCTACCCATCCATTATTCCATTGATTCCCGGAGACATGTTCCACTATATGATCGCATCACTAGTAACTGGCAATATCCGACTAGCAGAAGTACAAGCATTTGATTGTATTCTATCTCTTGTCGCACTTAGTCTTGGTACAATCATTGGTACAACAACACTTCAAAGCATTCGTAGAAAATAATGCATGTATACAAAAAGAATGTATTTATAGGGCTTTCCTACAAATACATTCTTTTCTTTATATTTCTACTGTTGTATCTGAAGCTGGTAAATAGATTGCATAGATTGAATTTGATATTTCCAACCAATTCTTCAAATCTGGCATCCAGATATAATCATCCTTGCAAAGAATTTCTTGTTTGATGAACTGCACTAATTCAGCATCTGTAAATGGGCCAAATTTTTCTGTGCTACCTCGTTTTGTATAATACCAAAGTCTGTCCATGTGTTTCTCCTTGCCTTAGTTTGCTTCTAATTTAATCGTTACTTCTGTCGTCTGACCATTCATAACTTCCGCAGAAACTGGTTCTTGCGGTAGTTTATATCCATTTGGAATATCACTAGGTTTGATAATATTTTGAACATAGTATGAACCTACATTGAGTTCATATGTCTTAGAACCAGCGCCACTACCATCTGGCTTTTCAAGATTAACCTTAATCTTACCTTTGCTGATAGTATACTTCATCTTTGCCTTCGTTGGCACACTTTCAGTGTATGCAGGGTTAGATGAGAGTGCTGTAATACTAATCTCATGCTCGGAACCTTCCGCAAATGAGATACCATCAATTGTAACGGATGTTCCATCAACATTTGATGCCGCTACTGTTCCATCGATTGAGATATTATACTTATCCGCATTCTCTACTGGTGACCACGCAAAGTGCCATGCATTCTGCAATCCTGTCGCAGTAATATCTGTTGGTGAGTTGAGCTGTACTGTCTTTGCATTATAGGCAAAGTTGATAGATGTCTTCTCACTTGTCTTATACTTATCTTCCTTCTTGGAATGTGCCGTGATTGTTACAACGTATGTCTCTCCATCCTTTAAAGATGAGGATGCGATACTATCACTATTAGAAATAATATTCTTATGTTCAGTGATTGGATTTGTATTAACTGTTAATTCATAGTAATCCGCATTTTCAACTGGATCCCAAGCAATATTTACGTTCGCTGTTGTAACTGTGAATGTAATGTTCTTCACTTGTGATAGTTTCTTAGCATCTGCCTTGAACGAATTATCATACTGGTTACTAGAGTTATCACCATAACCATACATCTTACCAGAACGATTGAACGCAACGAGTGTATCATCGTAGGCTGCGATATACTTCACATCTGTCCAAGTTTCAACAGCTTCCTTTAAATCTTTATCATCTGAAGCAACACTCACCGTACCATCTTCATGTACACCAACTACATAGTTTTTACCAACTGCAATGGATGAAATCTTTGTCCAACTAGACACATCACTTGTACTGTTTCCCTTTAGGGATACAGCAGATACACTGCCATCTTTCTTTAATACTAGTACTTGTGAATATCCAACAGCTAACTTCTTCGCATCACTAACTGCACTGAAGTTTGCAGAATTACCAGATACTTTTACCTGTCCATTTACAATCGCAAATGTCACATCATCGCCAGCGTAAATACTATCCACATCTGACCAATCACTGACCTGACATGCAAGATCACTACCTGCACAAACAACCTTACCATCATTTGTTAGACCAACCGTATGGTCTTTGCCAGCAGCGATAGCCTTGATATTCTTCCACTTCGCAACTTCCTCATTCTTATCGGTTGTTACGACTGTACCGTCTTTCTTAAGGCCAACCGCATGACTTCCATAAGCACTGACCTGTACAACATCCTGGAATTCATTCTTATATTGGAAATCACCATAGACTTCTAAAGAATTATTCTTATCAATAAATAATGTAAAGGTATCACCTTCCGCTATACGGTTTAACTCTGAAGTTTCAACTGTAAAGCCTGACTTTCCACCGGTTGTAAAACGAAGGATAATTGCGATAACCACCACTACCGCAACCAAGCATCCCGCCATAATGGCATAAGAAATCTTCTTGCGATTCTTTTGGTTATCTTCTTTCTTAGTTTCCTTTGGTTCTGTTACCTTAGCGGCTGTCTTGATTTTACCTGCATCCATTACACGTGTACTGCCTAAGTCATTTTTAACAGAATTGACTCTTTGCGTATGGATTGTATCAGCTTTAACTGTTTCATCTGGCTTTTGTTCGATTGTTGGTTGTTGCGGTTGTACTTGTGGCACCACCTTTACCTCAGGTAATTCAATTACCTTTCGATTATCGATAAATGTTTCAACCGGAACACCAAATAATACTGATAACTTACGAATATTTGATATTGATGGGATACTGTTGCCATTTTCCCAGTTCATATAATCGGTAAATTTCACATTGATTTTTGTTGCGACATCACCCTGTGAAAGACCGTAATGCTTTCGAAGAAGTGTTAATTTTTCTGGAAATTTATTTAGCATTCGTATTTACCTCCTGCCTTTCTATTTTAATGGTTACAAGTATAGTTTTCAATATACTCCACCCAAAGGGTTAGTGAATGCTACGCCATGCGCAAGTGAAAAGTTAAATTCTTAATTACTACTTATCAAAAAATTTAAAACTGTTCTATTAAAATCAGAAACTTCTTGATGTACTGCATGACCAGAGTTTTCAAAAATAATTTTCTGACAATTAATTTTTTCAGCAAGTTCATTAGAAAATTCTGCTGGTATAACTTGATCCAATGCAGCACCTATAACCAGAGTTTTAGATTGAATTTTATCTAATTTATCAAAAACATTAAATTTTAAGCATGATCTAGCTAAAATAATAAATCTATTAAGCTGATCTAATCTTGGCTTAAATAGAAATTGTACTAAAATAGATAACCACTTATTTTTTGCTATATATCTTTTTGAATAAACAGTTTCAAGCATATTTTCTTGCAGTTCTTGTAACTCACCATTTTCAGCTAAAACAATCCATCTATCTACGACCTTGTTTGTTGTAGGATTATTTCTTGATGTAGTTGTCACTAAAACTAGTTTTCTAACAATATCAGGGTAATTTATAGCTAATAGTTGCGCAATCATCCCCCCTTGAGATACCCCTACAACATCTACTTTATCTAAATTCAACTTTTTGATACAATATGCAATCTCTTCCGCCATATCGCTAATCTCATAATTCTCATTGAGATGTTCTTTATGATCAAATATAAAAACTTTATAATCCCTCAAAAAATTTCTATAGTAAAAAGCAAGTTGTAAAGCTTTTCCTTTTATTCGCTCGGTATTCAAACCTGGTATCAATAATAAATTCTTGTTTCCATAACCAAATGAAACATAATTGATTGTGTCATCGTAGAATTTAATTTGACTATTTTTTGCATCATACATAATATATCTCTCTTAATGAATTACTTATACAAAAAATTGTATCATATTGATAAATCACATACATTAGTAACCGTATCCTAAGCTACACGCTTAGCCACTATTAAGATTTATCACTCATTTTGATTCGCAATTGTAATAATGTAGTCTCGATACTCAAAAGTTATCTCGGTTGGAGTACCATCTTGATTCCATTTTGGTGGGTTTAGTTTTGGTTTTAGATACTTACCATTCTGTCCATACTTACAATAACCAATAAACACTGCATTCTGCTGTGCTAATTTCGCAGCTAGTGTTGGAAGATCTACATTTTCTTTTGCATCCTTACGGTTTTCAAATCCTAAATACTTAAATGCTTTGTGTAAATAGATTTCTGACCCACTCCAATCCAAAATCTCATAGAAGATACGATGTAGTTCTCTTGCCTGAGAAATTTGTGTCATGACGGATGCAGCCACATTACTACCTACTATATAATCCTCTGTACCTGTACGCTCCGCAAGATTCTTGTTTTTGTCATAATTCATTTCGCAAGTAATAAATAGCTCTGGCAATAAATCCGCTCGTATCTTTCGTAAGGATAACAGACGAGAGATTGTAAGATTATCTGCGTATTCTTTCTGTTCTTGTCTAGACAAATTCTCATCCACAAAAATATTATTTGAAAGAATTATTGCGCTACGAATTTCTCTATGTTCTGGTACACGCATAAATTCGTATAGACTATTATAACAATCGATATCCAAAGGAATCCACTCTAGACAGACATTTGTAATCTTCTGGATTTCCTCCTGTATCTCTTCATCTGCTAGATACGCATCTAATTTCTCTTGTGTTTCTAGAATGTATACAGGCGTATCTTCATGCAAGAATGTTTCAAGTTCCTTTAATACTTGTATTAATAAGGTACTTACACCGATAATCGCATCCGGTCTTGTGTGTGGACTAAAGTTTTTCTCTTTAATCTCTTTGCAAGAAACGGTACATGTATTTTTTGTGACTTCGATCGGATTATTATCCATCTGTAATACATAGAAGTGATCTACATCTTTGACTAGCTTACTCTTCATAGTTGGTAATAGGCACGATTCCATCCCCTCCCAACGATTGTCATTGAGTCGGCCCTGTTCAACTTTATTATTGATCTTACCATGCGATCCGCCAATAATAGTCGCATTGGTTAAATACTGATTTAACTCATAGAGTGTCAAATCATTTATATGTTTCTTACTACCATCTGAAGCAATCACTCTTTTACCAGATAGTTTGATTTCATTCTTATCTACATAGTAGATGTCACTTCCCTCATAGTTAAATAAGGTAGTGAATACATGTGATAATCCTGCAGCTCTGCTAGAGTTTGCCATAATACGTGACATTAACTCAGGATAACAGATTACTTCCAAATCTTTTCCACCAGCAAGTCTTGCAGTATTCATATTTTTCTTATCATGAATGACAGCAGTAATATAGGGGAGTTTCTTCCCCTTTATACCACTCATACGAAGTTCATTGATGATTCCACTACATGCAAGAATAACTTTGATTGTTTCATCGTCATCATCTTCATTTACAATAATTGACTTACAGTTTTGAATATTACAGTTTTCTAAATTACTAGAATGTACTGTCGTTCCATAACGGCATAATACCTGTGTATGCTTTGCATAAGGAATAAATACTTCATGATTCTTTTTTGCGGTTCTTTCACGCTCTTTATCTTTTTCAGTGATAAAAGCATGCACTTGATCATCCATCTCAGCCTTTTCACACGCGTCGTCAAGTACCACAACTGTCTGCATCTCTCGATTCAGATTTGACTCCATAATCTCCGCAAGTATCGCAAATGTTGTATCATTCCACCCAAGTATCACAGTATGATTATTTTCCAAAACGTCCGCATTGCCATTTCTAAGCCGCTGTAGTTTTGTCTCTATACCGGTTGTAATAATACCAATCAAGATACTTGTAAAGAAAAGACCAATGATCGCCGCAATTCCATTAATGATAATAAAAAGTAGCGAGCCATCACCAGAAGAAGGAATTTCCGCATTGATCGCAGTCGCAAAACTATCCCATATTGCATGTAATGGTGAGCATTCATCACTTGCCCCAAACAAAATTAGAATACTCGCTAAAAACAAAATCATAAAAATAGTCACAAATAATAGAGCACGAATCATACTACCCGTACCCTTTGCCATTCGCTTATCTAGCCAATAGCGAAAACGCTGAAATAAATTATTCTTTTTCATGTCCCCTTACCCAATCTAAAAATAATTTGGCTGAAATCGATGATGTGTGTAAAAAATAATAACCAGTATTATCATAACACCTTTGCATATTTCTTACATAGGATCCTTTCCTTTCCATCAAACAGACTTGTATTCATAAGTAATTAAGCCTAATATAAGACTTGAACTTTCTAGGAATGATTTAAGGATGGTGACCCATGAAAGAACAACAAATGTCAGATGCATTTATCACTTCTGCTTTTCTCGCTTTTAGCGGCGGATTACAAGATGCCTATACTTTTAATACTAGAGACCATGTATTTGCAAATGCACAAACCGGTAATCTAGTCTTAATGACACAGAACTTGATGGAGGGCAATATCGCACATAGCCTAAACTATCTATTACCTATCTTCGCTTTTATCGTCGGTGTATTTGTCGCTGAACAACTACAAGGTCGACTAAAAGAAAAGAAATCTCTTCACTGGCGACAATTTATCGTACTCATTGAGATTATCACGTTATTACTTGTTGGTTTTATCCCTGGTAGTCTTAATAATATCGCAAATATGCTTGTTTCATTCTCTTGCGCCTTACAAGTACAATCTTTCCGTAAGGTAAACGGAAACACATATGCTAGTACCATGTGTATCGGTAATATCAAGAGTGCTACCGCAAGATTATCCGCTTTCTTTCGTACAAATGATAAAACATACTTTCACCAATCCATGCATTACTTCGGAATTATCGTAATATTCGCAATTGGTGCTGGTCTTGGTGGTGTAATATCCAAACAGTTAGGTTATCCAACTATCTGGATTTCTTGTGCTGTTCTATTGATTCCATTTATTCTAATGCATGAACATAAAGCCTAAATATTAAAAATACCGCAGCTGCGGTATTTTTAATTTCTAAAGCTCTTTACCCAGTTAATCAATGAATCATGATAAACATTATTTGCGACATCACGTTTCATTTGTTCTGTTACAGGGCCATTCTTCGCAAGTTTTTCTAGAACACATGCTTGTAGTTCTTCAATACTCATTTCTTCATAAGATTTACTATAATCTACAGTTACCTTCTTGATTGTTTCCTCTTTTACTGCAACTTGCTTGATTTCCGGAATCTTAACTTCTCTTTTCCTCGTTACTGTTTCATCATAGTCTTTCATCCAGATTTGTCCTGAACATGCATGCAGATGAACATGTAGATTTCCTTCAACAGTTTGAATTTCTCCACTCAGTAATTCTGTATAAGTTCCAGTTGCCGGAATATCTAACGATGAATCTACTTCATCGTTATTCACTACAACGATTGCCTGTGTTATCTCGTTTGTACGTGAGAAAGCATACTGACGATTTGTTAATCGCAGTTCTTGATAAGTACCATCTGAAAATACAGAATTCTTCTGTCGAATTTCACCAAGTCTTGCGATGATATTGGTACAGCCATTCTCATTTACTGCATTTGGATAATCTTCCAAGTTAATTGCAGGACGTAAAACCGCATCGGAATGTTTCTCTTTTCTTCCTTCAATACCAAACTCACTTCCATAATAAACAGAAGGAATACCCGGTAGTGTATACATCAAAATATGTACTGGTACAAATTCGTGTTTGTTGAGTAGTCTTGTATAAATACGTTCCACATCATGATTATCCACAAAGTTATAGAGATGATATGGTAAATTACCTTTATCTAATAGATAACGCACTGTATGGGCAATCTCAAAATAGTTATGCTCATTATGTCCAGAATATAACGCTTTATATAATTGATAGTTTGTCACAGAATGTAACATATCAGGATTTACCCAACGACTATAGTCGCCATGAATCACTTCCCCCATCAACCAGAATTCAGGCTTGATTTCATTTGCCAGCATACGTAACTCATGCATAAAGCCAAAGTCTAATACATCTGCCGCATCTAGTCGAATTCCATCCACATCAAACTCACTTACCCAATATTTCACCACATCCAATAGGTATTGTCTAACCGCAGGATTTTGTTGGTTGAGTTTTACGAGTAAGTTATAACCACCCCAGTTGTCATAGGAGAAGCCATCATTATATTCATTATTCCCCTGGAAATTCACATTACAATACCAATCTCTATATTGAGAACTTTCACGATTGTGTTGAATATCCTTAAACGCAAAGAAATCTCTTCCCGTATGATTAAAGACACCATCAAAGATTACGTGGATACCTTGATGATGACACTTTTTTACAAACTTCTTTAGATCCTCATTATCACCAAGTCTAGAATCTAACTTATAGTAATCTGTTGTTTCATATCCATGTCCAACCGATTCAAATAATGGTCCAATATACAACGCATTACAGCCAATTTCCTTGATATGTTTAATCCAAGGGTCCAACTGATTCAAACGATGTTCTGTAATTTGATAATCATTATTCTTCGGTGCATCCGTTAATCCTAATGGATAAATATGATAGAACACCGCATTCTCATACCACTTCATAATAAATCTCCTTGAAAGCACCTCTCTATCTTAATACGTAAATTATAATTTATCATCCCAAATCAAAAAATAACGGCCTACTTATGATAGACCGTTAAACTATTCATAATTTATTTATTTCTTTCACTCGTTGATTCATCTGTTTTACCAGTTTCTTTTGTTGTAGATAAAATAGAAACCAAATAACAAATGCAAGTGCAATCTCTTCTAAAAGTATCGCAATCATCAGTAGTGGTCCACGATGCATAGGAATCCAACCTACAAGGAAAGCTGTAACTGTCATAATAATACAACCAGTTCCCATATGAATAATTGTCTGTGTAAAAAGGGATAACTTCTCATTGTCATAAACTATTGCAGGTAGCCCAAAGCCAAGTCCAATTACCACTGTTGCGATAGCCATCTTAGAAAATGCGTAATTTGTCATTTGGATATTTCCATGGAAGATACGATCAATGATAACTCCAACAATAATAAATATTATTGCGGCAACGCCCATTGATACAAATATGTTAAATAGTAGTGTTTGTTTCTTTGTTTTCATGTTTAGCCTCCTTAAATTCCTAGATATCTTTTTAGATTAGGTAAATACTTTCTTGATACATAATCAGAAGAACCATTCTTTAACTTTAGTAATAAAGTTCCACCAAAGCCTGTCTCTATACTTTTTATACAAGAAAGATTAATAACAGTTTGTTTCGATATTTGCATGAAGCAAGTCCCGATCTGCTCAAGCATCTCATACAAACGTCTTCGGGAATAATACTTCTCGTTTTCAGTATAGATAACAGTATCTCCACCCTCCACGCGTATCATATATATCTCTTCCGCCTTCAAGACTATCATCCGATCTTCACTCTGTACGATTAGTGGTATATCCTTAGAGTCGAGTACATCAATCACTCTCTGCACTTCATCCGTAATCGCATCCGCATAAATCGTTACATGTGGAGGGGAAAACTCTTTTGATAGTTCTACATTTACTTTCATCTTCGATTCTCCTTTCGTATCTTTTCTACTGTGATATTACCGCATGTATTTCATACTGTCTCGCCGTTTTCGCTAAGATGCATAATTTACAATGCAAGATACATATATTCAATATCAAAAAGAGAAAACGTAAAAAATCACACCTCATAAGAAGTGTGGTTTTTAGGCAATTTAATTTATTTCATCCATCATAGACATTAATTTCTTATTCTTTTTATATAGCTCAATGTATATCTGATAATAAGGTTCATATTTTTTGGTGTTTTCCAAATTTGGATAATATACTTTGCCTGTCTTAATTAACTTTTTTGCTTCCGCAAAACCTTTAATATGATTTGCTCCTATCATTGCCATAAGTGCATCACCATAACTTGCACCGATAGTCACAGATGGTGTCTGTAGTTTGATTCCTAGCACATCAGATAACATTTGTATCCATACTTCATTTTTTGTGCCACCACCTGTTACCATAATCTGATTTATAGGAATCCCTAACTCCTTAAATATTTCAAAGTGATGTTTAATCGAATAGCATACAGATTCATACGCTGCTCTCATAATATGTTTACGAGTATGTGCTAGATTCAATCCAAAGATGATTCCTTTTGCATGCGCATCATTAATTGGTGTTCTCTCTCCAGCAAAATAAGGTAAAACAACCAACCCTTCACTGCCAATAGGAATTTCTTTTAAATCCTCCATCATAGCTTGGTATGCATTACTACCACCTTGTTTTTGTTCTTGAACTTTATCCGGATAGAAAGTATCTCTAATCCATTTTGTTAAAGCACCTGATGTATTTGTTCCGGCAGATATATCATATGTATTAGGAACTATAAATTCTTCCCGCCATAGTCGATTATCATCATACAATTTATCCGTACATAAAATTATATATGCTGTCGAACCCATTTGTACTAACATATCACCAGGCGTCATAACACCACTACTAATGGCCTCTGCTCCAGAATCATCTCCACCAGTGATTACTGCTGTTCCTTCTGCAAACCCAGTATCCTTTGCTGCTTCTTTTGTAATATACCCGGCTATATCTGTAGTCTTTTTAAGGTCTGCAAGTTGACCCGTCAAACATACTCCTTCTGCATATTGCTCATTAATTGAACCATCACGCCTATACAGAGGATTAAAACTTGCTAGGCCTAAGAAGTTATCGATTGTATAATTTCCTGTTAGTTTAAAAGTTATGTAAGAGGAGGCCGTTAAAAACTTATGTGTTTTTCTATACACATCCGGCTCATTATTTTTTATCCACAAGATTTTTGGGGCGATATCACTTGATCCTAACGGTCTGCCAAAAAGTTCAATAACTTTATCTTTTCCCCATTTCTCTGTTAATTCTTGGCATTCTGCCAGTGCGCGTGCATCAATTCCATAGAGAATTGCTTTACGTAATGGTTTTCCTTCAATATCTACAGGTAGACAATCTGAACTCAGTGCACTAATTCCAATACTCTTAATATCTTTAGGATCAACTTGCGATTGATTTATTAGTTTTTGAGAGATAATGCAGATATCTTTATACCAAACTTTATCTGCATCATGCTCGAAATAATTTGGTTTTGGATTTTCAACGCCATGTGTTGTAGATGCTGATACAACTTCACGCCCCAGTTCATCAATCAAAATACCCTTTGTCTCATTTGTTCCTACATCAATTCCAACAAAATATTTTGATGCCATAATCTTATTATTCCTTTCTAATTCGATTAACAACATCCATAAATTCTTTAACTCTATTTACATCTACTCTTAAATTATTTCCATTACTATCTTGTAATTTACCGTCAATCTTAAAATATGTCCCAACAACTGCAGCATCTGCACACTTTAATTTGGATTCTATTGTTTCAGGTCTACATCCTGTATTCGCTAACACTGCAACACTTGGACATGCATCTTTAACGCATTGAATTAAATTTTCATTAACATCTTGTCCTGCCGCACTAGCAGATATACATAATCCATCTGCTCCCGTTTTGAACACTGTCGATTTTGCGATTTCAGCCAGTTCTCGTGTATCTAAATTCTTGTCAGACTCTGGATTAATAAAATAAAGCATCTTTAGATTAGCTAAATGTAGTTCCGTTTTTCTTCTTAAGAGTTTAGAAATGTCATTATTATAAAAGCCACCATCCCCAACATACACACCCGAGAACGTACCTCTACAAAAATCAGCATCTACAGCTCTAGCAAGTTCCAATGTCGCGGTTCCATCAGATATAGCATCAACTCCAAAAGGAACTGTAATATCTTTTTTCAGTTCTCCAATAATTCTTGCCATACATGCAACAGTAACATAATCCATTTTTCTTTGATATGGAAAACTAAACTCATTTGATATTAATACTGCATCTACTCCACCATCAATTAGTGATTTTAGATCCATTCTTGCATGTTCAACAATTATATCTAGACTATCACTAGAAGTATATCTTGGATCTCCAGGCAATGCGTCTAGATGAAGCATTCCTATAATGACTTTGTCTTTGTGCCATAAATCATTCATCCACATATTTATAGTCTTTCTTTTAAGTTATCAATTGCTAGTTTTGCGTAAATACTAGGTTCATTTAGATATTTTGTTACTAACTCAATTGTTACTGTCTTATCATATCCACTCTGACTTAGTTCTTGCATAAAATTCTTTAACGGCAAATTACCGTAGCCCGGACAATAATGATCTTCGGATTGTCCGTCACTATCAACAATATGCATATGTACTAATTTGCTTCCTAATTTTTTATTAAATGCAATAATATTTTCTCCTTGTATATACGGTACAACAATATCATTCATTGCAAAGAAATAAGGAGAATTAAAGTGATTGCATAATTCCAGTAGTTGATTGGATGTAGTTGTTACATTTGATTCATATATTGTTAATGGTTCATACACAATTTTTATACCAACTTTTTCTGCATACGCTATTATTTTCTCTAAACTATCATATAAACGTTCTTTTATTATTTCTTCAGTAGCTTCAAAACCAGCATGCCCAGCTGAGATTAAGGTGTATTCTGCACCAATGGCTTTTGCAAAATCTAAAGATTTATATACATATTCCAAAGAATTATCACGCATGCTTTCATCTTCCCACATCAAATTAAATGGATATGCGTTTAATTCTGGTGTATATACGGTTACAGGCATGTTATATTTTCTTACTAATTCATTAATTCTATTTGCACATATTTCAAGATCATAAGGATATGCATGTGGTCTTGCACCCCATAATTCAATATAGTCATATCCAAATCTCTGTGCATCTTGAAATGCCTTTTCAATATCAAATCTTTGATATCCGCATGTAAATAACCCAAATTTCATAAAATTCTCTCCTATCTTTCTTTATGAAAGCTGATGTTTCTCTATCTATTAAAAATATGATATAAAACATAAATATTACCGGTTAAACCGATAATATTTATTGTTTATCTCAAAAATTATGTTAATAATCAAACTGACGGTAATATCTTCTAATACTTAAAGGATGTCTTAAGAACTTTTCCATATATGCATCTATACGATTGTTAACTGCATGCATAACAAGATGCGATATACTGCCCCTATATTCTTGCTTAATTCCTCTCAATTCAAATTCTTTTGTATCAATAATAATGTAATTTGAATTTACTTGAGGTAAGAATCTTGCTACTCTTTCTGATAATGGTCTTTGTTCATCTTCGCCAATGAATAAGGTAATTGGTGTATCCTTTACTATGATTTCTTGCATTCCGTGAAAAAATTCAGGAGAACTAATAGACTTTGTTCGTATCCACATTTGCTCTTCCCAATAGCACATTGCATAGGAATATGTTGCACCATACTGATTACCTGCACCTATAAAATAGTGTGGTAAATCTGGATGTTTATCCAAAAATTCTACTTTTTGTTTAGCATAGTGATATGCCCATGCATCTACTTGCTTTTCTACATTAACTAATACCTTTGCTAAATTTTCTTCCATGTTTTGGTTATAGTCTTCATATTCGGAAAACTCACCATTTTTAAACATAAAATAATTTGCTGTCATATAAAATTTTAACTGCTCATTTTTGGGATATAAAATTAGGTAATCTTGTTTATCCGGCTGCGTTAAAACTGTATTTGGAGTATCAATAAAACTAAATACCTTTCCACCAATTTCATGTACCTTATCTACAAGTTCAATCATTTCTAGTGTATTACCAGATACAGATGATAAAATTGCAATTGATTTGTTAGTAAACCGTCTGTTCCCCGTTGTTAGAAATTCTGCTGCATTTTCTACATAGACAGGCAATTTGCTCCTACCACGCATATATACTTCGACCTGCATTGCGGAAGCATATGTTCCTCCTATACCAATATAGAAAATATTATCAAATCCTTCGTTCCAAATTTGATCAATAATTTTTTCAATATCTTTTCGTAGTGCTAAAGCACCATTTACACTTTTTAAATCTTCATTTTCATGAAAGTTACGGAGATTAGCACCTTCGTCTTCTTTCCATAAATTTGTTGTTATCATATCTAATCTCTCCCTTTCTCAATATAGTTTAAAGTGATCAATATCATATTTTTCAAAATATTGTAGAGCTTTCTGTATTGCAATATCCCATACAGGCCACTCATGATCACCACTTAACTCTCGATAAGTAATATCTATCTTATTCTTTACAAATCCATAGAACTTACGATTGCTCTCAATCAAGAAATCCTCCGTTCCACAGATCTGAATAAGAGATGGGTAAATATTATTTGAATCATGGTCTAGATATTTATAGATATCAAAATAATCTTTTTGATTAATTATTCTATCTATTTCCGTCGTATCCATCTCTTCGAATATCTTATCCTCAACCATGCAACGCAATTCTTCTAAATGAATTACAGGAGACAAAGCCGCAATTGATGTGTATTGACTTGGATAGGTCATACCAATCTTTAGCGCTCCATAGCCACCCATACTTTCTCCTGCAATAAAAGTATTTTCTTTTTGTGTAGGTATCTTAAACCACTGCTTTAGATAATTAGGAAGTTCTTCAGCAATATATGTTGCGTATTGAATCCCATCTATATTTGTATAAAAACTTCTACCTACCTCAGGCAAAACGATGATATAGCCAAACTTCTTTGCATAATATTCTAATTTTGTAAAACGCAGCCACTCCTCAGCATTTCCAGATAAGCCATGTAAGAGATACAAAATTTTATATTGCCCATTCTTGATTGGTGTTACATCATTCGAATTATCAGGCATTAAAATATTGCAGTTTGTTGTCAACTTTAACGCAGTGGAATAAAATGTCATTCTGATAATTGCCATCTACCAAGCTCCAAAATATTTTATTGTTTCAGTTGCATTTTCTGCACCTGCATGCATACTTTCAATAATAGACTCACCACGTATGATTGCATTTAGGAAGCCTGCAATATAACTATCTCCTGCCCCCATCGTATCCACCACGTCATCGCAATGAACAATGCCCATTTCATGATAATCTATCCCATCAAAGCACAGACTACCTTTTTCTCCACGCATTGCTATAACAAGTTTAGGACCTCTATTATAGATTTCCTTCATCTGTTCTTTTAGCTGATCCATTGAACTTTCATCATTAGAGAAGAATACGTAATCACTATGTGGAATTGCAACTTTACATGCTTCATCATCTGGTCTTGTTGCACAATCAAAAGCTGTTAGAATTCCTTTACGGTGTAACTCCTCAAAATAGCCTTCAACCTTCCCCCAGAGATCGCATATTACGATGTCATGTTTACATATGAATGAAATATCATCTTCAGACAAATGATAGTCTGATAGAACCCCTTCATCATAGTCGCCAAAAACTCGTTCCCCATCAATAAGTTCAACCTGTGTAACTGCTGTTTTTCCTTCTTTAAATTGCAAGTGACTTACATCAACCCCTTTACTTTTGATTGCATTGTACATTACATGTCCAAATTCATCATTTCCTACGGGACCAATATATGAGGCTTTTCCTCCTAATCGTACTGTATAGACAGCCATATTAACGGGGCCACCGCCAGGAAAGGCGGTACCCCCATTCATATTTTGATAATAGTCAACACAGTTACTTCCAATTGCTGCTAATTTCATATAGCAGCCTCGTTTTTTCTTTGTTTGTTTTGATTTTCCCAGAAATAATAAACTGGCAATCCTGTTCCTACAGCTAAACCTGCGCAAATCAAACCAGGAATTGGAGCCCAGATGAATGTTGACCAAATGAGAGTGCCTGTCATAAACATTGCAATGATTGGCATTAATACTCCACCCGGCATGCGGTATACTGGTTTGTAATGTTCCTTTCTACGTAATACGAAGATTGTTCCAAATGTTAAGAAGTTCTTTAATAATGCTACTAATGTAAAGTAGCCCAATAAATCAGACAAGTTCGTCGCAAAAATCAAGATGATAGCAACGATACACTGTACAACGATTGAGAATGCTGGTGTTTCATATTTTGGGTGTACCTGTGCAAATTGTTTAAAGAACAAACCATCTTTTGCCATTGCATATTCAATTCTAGGCTGGAACATAATACAACTTGAAAGCGAACCAATTACAACGATAATAGCCATAATAGCCACAATGATACCTGCTGCATTACCAATTAATGGAATCTTAGATGCTAGTAAAGCGATTGGTGCTTCTGAAGCAGCTAGTTCCTCAACTGATAATAAACCAGAGGAGACTACTGTTAAGCTAACATATAACGCAAGTACGATTACAGCAGTTAAAATTAATCCCTTTGGTAAGTTCTTACCTGGTTCCTTTATTTCACCAGACATATAGCAAGCTGCACCCATACCATCATAAGACCATGTTGTTGCAGAAATTCCTGCTAACAATGCTGCAAACCCTGTTGCGGCACCTTCTAATGGTTTACTTGATAAGAATAAATTAGAGTTAATATTGAATAATCCAATTCCAATAATTAATGCAAAAGGAAGAATCTTTAATGCAGTAATGATTGTCTGGAATTTTCCTCCGCCTTCAACACTACGAATATGGATAATCATGAATACAATTACTAATGCAACTGCAACTAATTTTAGAATTAGACCATGAACTGGTAAGAAGAATCCTAGGTAGTTTGCAATTGCTAAAGCCATAATTGAGATTGATGGAGGGTCAGTTGCCCAGAAGCTAATCCATCCACATAGGAAAGCTAACGGACGAGAACCAGCTTCACGGAAATAGACGTATTGTCCACCATCTTCAGGAAACGCCGATGCAAGTTCTGCATAACAAAAATTTGCTGGAATCTGTAACAAACCACCAATCAAAAATGCTAATACTAGCGTTAAACTACTTCCCGCTGCACCAGCTACTTCTGATAAGGATGAGAAAATACCAGATCCTACTGTTGTTCCAACACCAAGTGCAATAACTGCACCTAATCCAAGTTTGCGCTTCAAATCTTGGGTGTTCTGATTAGACATATTATGTATCCTCCTTTTTCTTGTGGCATATCTACACTTTAAACCCCTCTCTGCCTTTTGGTTTACATATATACCACTATTTGATTTTATTATACCAGCATATCTTACCTTTGCAACCCCTTACATATATGTATTTGATAAAAAGTATATAAAGTTGTTAAAATAAGTTCATGAAAGTTATGACTTTGGATATTATGATCAGTAATGAACTTCGGCAATATATCGCTGATCACCATTTGAAATATAGAGATAAACTTCCAAGCGAACGTGAACTATGCGAATTATTCTCAATTCAGCGTTTGACCCTACGGTCTGCCATGAAAATTTTAGAAGAAATGGGAATTATTTATGTGGTACCTAAAATTGGTTATTTTGTTGCTAAACAACGTATTACAAAAAATGTTAATACTATTCGTCTCATATCAGAAATAATTAAAGATAATGCATCCACATACGAAACGAAATTATTGAAGTTTGTTGAGATTGAAGCTGATAAATATTTATGTCGAGAGACAAATTTACCACTTGGTACTAAGTTTTTTGAAATTAAGCGTTTACTAATTGCCGATCATGAGCCAATATGTATGGATTACTGTTTCATTCCTACAAATTTAGCACCCGAGTTAATAGATTTTAAATCTTATATTGAAAATTTAAATGATATCTTAGTAGAAAAATTTAACATTAAATTCTTTAGAACCACGCAAAGAATTCGTGTTATCGAGGCAGAAAGTAGCTATCGCGATGCATTAGAACTTTCTAGTAATGCACATGTAGCATTATTATCCGGATGCATCTATGATAATCACAATCATGTTGTTGCATTTACCGAAAGCTATATGAAATATGAACGCTTTTCATTTGAATTATTTTAGGTGATATTTATGAACTACCAAATTCCTTTGTATATCCAATTAAAAAATTTAATCATCCAACGTATTAAAGATGGCGAATATTTACCAGGAGAAAAAATACCTAGTGAGCGTGAGATGTCTTCCCTCTATCATATTAACCGCATGACAGTTAAACATGCTATCAATGCTTTAATTGACGAAGGATATTTATTTCGAGTAAAAAACAATGGTACTTTTGTTACAAAAAAAATTACAAATAAAATTTTATATTTAAATGATCATTCTACAGGTAAAAGTATCGGCCTAGGGGCTTTTATAAATAAACATGGCTTAACACTAAAAAACACTATCTTAGAAGAGGGTATCATTAAAGACCAAACTTATATTGAAAAGAAACTTAATTTAGAGCACAGTGAACAAATATATGCATTACATCGTTTGCGTAAAATTGATAATGAAAGTATTGCTCTTGAATACTGTTATCTTCCCTTCAAATATTTTGATGATATCCAAGATCATGATTTTTCAAAAGCCTCACTCTATGACTACATGAAACAAAAGGAACATTTCCCAATTTCATTTGAGCAAAAACTAACCATTCAGAAAGCCTTCCACCCAATCACTAAAATTATGGATATATCTTCTGATAGTTACATCTATAACCTTGAATATATTGGTTATGATACAAGTGGAAATGTTGTTGAATTTACGACATCCTATATGCCATGCGATAAAGCTGAGTATGGATTCGAAACTTTTAAATCAGAATAATCTGTAATTTATTTATTTTTTATGCTATATTCAAGTCAGCATATACACTTTAAACAAATTTCTCTGCACTAAGCATATATATTTATATGCTTTTTTGGCTTTTACCCAGGAGGAGAAATGTCTATTAACAACTATATCTTAAAATCAGATCAAATTTTTTGTGCTAATCAACAAGATGTTATTAACGGCTATATTATTATTCATGACAATCGAATTCATGCTGTCGAAAAAGGTTATATTCCTTCTTCATTAGAAAATCAATATAAGGTTTACGACCTTTCCGGCAAAACTATATTGCCTGGTTTCTTTGATGCACACACATTCTTTACTGGTTGGTCTTTGCGATATATCGGTATCGATCTTTCAAATGCAAAAACGGAAAAAGATGTTATTGAGGTTCTAAAAACATGCTATTCCCATCAAGATCATATCTTTGGTCATGGAATATCTGATAATTTTAACACCCCAAGCCCTGAAGAATTAGAAGGATTATTCCCAAATTGTCGTATTGTCCTATTTTCTATAAGCGGTGAACATTTTTGGCTAAATACAACCGCAATCAATCACTATGGTTTTGATTTAACTGCAGATTGTAATGAAGTATTCTGGAAATTATTAGACGAAATACTTAAAGATAAGAATTTTATTAAACCTTTATTCAAAAAATATATGGCTATGTTAAATGCACGCGGTATTACTTCCGTAAAAGAAATTGGGTTTGATAAATTCAGTGGCTTACAAAATATCTTGTCTGAGCTTGAATCTGAGGAAGATTTAAATTTGCGTGTACATTTTATGTCCCAACCAGTAGGCGCGAATGCAAACTTTGAATATGCTAAAAAGATGATGGCCAATTACAATTCTGATTTTATTCGGTTTTCAGGTTTTAATCGTATGACAGATGGTTCTATTTCTCAGGGAAATGGTTTATTAAAGCAACCATACGAGAATCAAAATTATAAATGTAAACTTGATATTAATTGGGAGTTAATTCAGGATGAAGTACTTGAAGCCGATAAAATTGGTACTCGATTCTCACTAAATGCTCAAGGTGATGGAGCAGTCGAAAAAGCTGTTAATATCTTTAATTTATGCAAAAAAGATAATAACGGAAAATTAGTGAATCGACATGCTATAACGGAAGCAGAATTTAGTGATCCAGTTGATTTAAAACGAATGGCAGACCTTGGTATTATTTGCGAATATTATCCACAAATTCAATCAATCACTAGCTACGATGACAAAGTCGGAATGATAAAAAAACAGATTGGCTTAGAACGTGGAAAAAATTATTGGAATCGCCGTAAGATGAAAGACTATGGTGTTCCGCTATGCTGTGGTACTGACCTCCCTCTCGTTATTGATCATATACCCGAATCTGTTTATTACTCTGTAACAGGTCTATTCCCTGAAGGTGGAAATCCCTTCAATCAGGAAAATTGCTTAACTATACCAGAGGTGCTGGAAAGTTGGACATTTGGTGGAGCATATGATTTCTACCGTGAAGATGATTTGGGATCAATTACAGTTGGAAAACTTGCAGACTTTGCAGTTATCGATGGTGATATTTTGCATACCAATCCAAAAGATTGTCGCTCATTAGATGTATACATGACAATAGTTAATGGTAAAATTGTATATCAAAAATAAAGAGATCAAAAAAATCACACCTCATAAGAAGTGTGATTTTTAGATTGCTTAGGTTAATTACTTAACGTTTGCGAAGTACTTGATTGTACGAACCATCTGAGAAGTATATGAGTTCTCATTGTCATACCAAGAAACTGTCTGTACCTGGTATGTGTCGTCATCAATCTTAGCTACCATTGTCTGTGTAGCGTCGAAGATAGAACCATGTGTTTCATCAACGATGTCAGAAGAAACGATTTCTTCTTCATTGTAGCCGAAGCTTTCAGAAGCAGCAGCCTTCATTGCAGCGTTGATAGAAGCAACAGTTACATCCTTACCCTTAACTACAGAGACTAAGAGTGTTGTTGAACCTGTAGGAACAGGAACACGCTGAGCAGCACCGATTAACTTACCATTTAACTCAGGAATTACAAGACCGATAGCCTTAGCAGCACCTGTTGAGTTAGGAACGATATTGCAAGCACCAGCACGGGAACGACGTAAGTCACCCTTACGCTGTGGTCCATCCAAGATCATCTGATCGCCTGTGTAAGCATGAACTGTTGTCATGATACCAGATTGGATTGGATATAAATCATTTAATGCCTTAGCCATTGGAGCTAAGCAGTTTGTTGTACATGAAGCAGCAGAGATAATCTTGTCTTCAGCTGTTACAACATGTTCGTTTACACCGTAAACTACTGTTGGTAAGTCGTTTCCTGCAGGAGCAGAGATAACAACCTTCTTAGCACCAGCCTTGATGTGTGCTTCAGACTTAGCTTTGCTTGTGTAGAAGCCTGTGCATTCTAGAACTACATCGATGTCTAATTGACCCCAAGGTAGGTTGCTAGCATCAGCTTCCTTATAAATTGTAATTTCCTTACCATCTACAGTGATTGTTCCCTTTTCATCATCTGCAGAGATTTCATGATCCCACTTACCGTGTGTTGTATCATGCTTTAATAAGTAAGCTAGCATGTGAGGTGTTGTTAAGTCGTTGATTGCAACAACTTCGTAACCTTCAGCTACAAACATTTGTCTAAAAGCTAGACGGCCAATACGGCCAAAACCGTTAATAGCAACTCTTACATCTGTCATATTGTCTTTCAAAGACCTCCTTTTGTTGCATTTATATTATATGTTTTTATATGTTTTCGGTCAATTAAGAGCATTTGAATGTAAGCGCTAACGTGATGAATTTCACTAAAAATTCTTCTAACTTTTTATATAAATTAGCACCATGTGAATTTAATGCCTTTTTATACTTATTTTCATTGGTTATTTAGTGTCTTCTCCAGAATTTCTTTCACCTTGTTTGTCACATTGTCACCATTGTATTCTTGTTCATAATAAGATATATTCCCTTGGAGTTTATATCCGTACCAATCCTCACAGAACATGTAAAAACTTAGTACACGATTATCTCTATCTGACGCTAACTGTGTAATAATCGTTTTGCCATCGATGGTATATTTCACTTCCCTATAATCTGTCGTAGGCATTTGTGTATATCGATGTGGCAATTCTTCTTTTGCGACGTATAAATTTATCGTATATCCTTGCTTGTTTCGATAGGAATCAATGATGTATTTATAATACTTACCAATCTTTTTCTTAGGTAAAAAGGCATATTTTTGTGAGTATACATCTGAAATCATCAAGTTCTCAATTCCACAATCCCATGGTGGCTCACCGGTTTTACAACCTAACACATCATCATAATCAAATCGCAAATGATATTCTTTCAACGCCTCTTCTTTGAGTTCTTTGATTTCATCCTGTTGGATAGAGTTGATGATTCTCTCATCAAAGAACTCTGATCTACCTGGAATCCTTGGAAATAAATATGGAATGATACGTACTACGAGTATGATGACTACGCTGTAGATTGCAAGATGAAAGATGTTGTAATGGTGTCTTCTCATAACAATCACCTCAATGATATACATTTCTGCTTTTATTTATTATATAGCACAGAAAAAGAAGGATATACACCCTTCTTATGCAAATTCATTTAGATTAAGTGGTTTGATACTTGTCGCAAATGCTTGTTCAACCGTAGAGATATCTCTACCCACAAGTTTTGAGAATAGTTTTGCGTCATTAAGTCTTGCCATTGTAGAACCATATGTTTCAATCTTTGTCTCTGGGAATACGAGCGTTAGATCTTCTGCTTCTGATACATGTAACTCCACAACATCCTTTTCAAATAGCGCTGCGTTACATAACTTCATTAGAGCAGTGGAATCAAGGTAGATGAGTTCTTCAATTTCTAGAACATCTCCCTTTGGCAACATCGTTGCATATCCTCTAATTTGGTCTTTGCCATTGTAGTAGGCTACAATCTTTCCACCTTGTGCGTTGATTTCCTTCTTATACTTTACAAAGTATTCTAAATCTCTTGCATAGTATCCATTGAATCGACGGATAAATGCAGAGTATACCTTTAATAAATCAATCGCTGTTGGTTCATAGGAACAACCAAAGTTTGTACTGCGCTTTACATCATCACGTGTCAAGCGATAGGTAGAGCGATTGTAGATATTACGGAAGCCATATGGTTCATATAGTTTCTGGTCATATGCCTGAATAAGAGTAATCAGTTCAGTATGCTCGCATGCGTCTAATACAATTTCCATTAAGCGCTTCATATATCCGCGTTTACGGTATGCAGGCAATGTACCTACACCAAGAATCATGCTAGTACGTAGAACTTTATCATTAAACATCATCGCATGTGGAGCTCGAATGATTGCTGAGACAACATGTCCCTCTTCTACATATACAAAGCAATTTTCTGGCACAAATAGATTCTTGAAATAGTAATCAATATAGCCTTCATCCTCTTGTGGAAAACATACTTTCCAAAGATTCTTTACTTCGGTAGCTTGTTCTTTCGTTGCTTTTGTAATCATGATTCAACACCTTTCTTAATGCGATACTTCTCAATAATATTGACTGGGTGATAGGACAGTTTAGCAGCTCTTAGATTTTCACGACCTGTATCATCTTCACGATTGACTAGTTCAATACCCGGAAATTCATGACTTAACATCTCTTTCATGATGCATTGGTAAAGGCCTCTAACATCTCCATCTGCCTTCTCGATATTCTCTTGACACATACGGTCTGATAACATTGATCCAATCGCAAAGGCACGTACCTTTCCATCGATTCGAATCAAACCACCCTTACAAGGTAATTCATCATACAAGTCTAAGATGCGGAATGTACCGATTCTCTCACTCTGTAAGAAATCATCTGGATCTTCTGATTTCCAATCTTTCAAATATCCAATACAATCATCGATATTGGTCTCATCCAGAGTTTCGTATGACCATCTACCCTCAAAGTCTTTATAGAACGCATTCAAATGATTGCGCTTTTTTTGCATTTTCTTACCAGCATAGGTACGTAAACGTTCTCCATCATAGACATAATCATCTGCCCAACTTTCATGAATGGCTGTATATTCTGGATAAAGTTTAATGACTTCATCTACCATCTCTTTTGTAAAACAGCTGAGTGTAAAGTCATGTCCATAGTGGTCAAAGATTTCCTTACCCTTTTTTATCGCTTCAGCGATATATTGTTTTTCACATAGTGGCATATACATGAAGAAACATCCTTCATGTATACCCAACAACAATAAGTACTCTTCTCTTTTATAGTAAAACAGCGGATATGTCTGTAACCACATAATCATATTAATAATATTGTGATTTGATTCTTCATATTTACAACGCTGTAAATATTCTTGAACCATAGGCCAATCCATCACTTGTAAAGTTGTAAAATCATTTTCTAATATTTCAGTGGTTACGTTTTCCATAGTCTTATTCTCCGTCTGTATGTTCCTCATATTCGACATCAATGATATCACTTTGATTTTTCTTAGGGTTTGAATATGACTGATAGAAAGTACGATCAATATCCAATTCTTCTGCAGTAGCGTTTTCCATCTGCTTATTTAATCTTCTGGCTTGTATCAGCCCATAAATCACAAATCCTACAATTGGTAATAGTAATAATAGGATGAGCCACCATAGGTAGCGAAATATCAGCATCACGATAACCAAGAATACAATTGTGGATACCGCTGTTTGTAGTTGTGTTCTATTCATCTTGTTTTACCTCTTTCATCGCTAGCTCATGAATCTTTACAAAGCGATGTTTCATGCCTGACTTCGATACAATTTCTCCCGTCTGACGTTCATAGATACTACACAGCTCCATTAAGGAAGCTTCTGGGTTTGCCTTACGGAGTGCGATGATATCTTGTAGTTTACGGTCTAATGTTTCTATCTTCTGATTTTCTTCTAAGATTCGAATATCATCCAGTTGTCCACTCGCAGCCGCAACCGCCTTTACTTCATTGGCTAAATCCATATTGTTCATGCGTTGAAGAGAGTTGCTAAAATCTCTCGAGATACGAATATTTTCAAATTTCAAGACTGCTTGGTCAGCTTCGATCAAACGCAAGAAATCCGCAATTTTTTCAGCTGACTTCACATACAGAATAACTTTCTTTCTACGTGTTGTAATCTTTGCATGAATGTTAAATCGTTCTAACAGGGATACCATAAATAATGCATGTTCTTCACTGGTAGCTGTAATCTCCAAGTGATAAGATGATTTTTCTGGCGAGTTGATAGAGCCACCTGCCATAAACGCCCCTGCCAAATAGGCACGTGCATTATTATTTGTCTGTACGATTTTTGCAAGTGGCTTATCTAGTAAACCACGTGTACTATAAATTCCTAAATCCTCCAGAATCTTTGGGGCTGCACTCATAATACGCATACCATAAATACGGTTCTTACGAAGATTCATCTTTCTTTTTACAAACAAGCTAATTTCTACGCCATATCTTTCTTTTACCAAACGATAAATCGTACGTGAAACAGCCGCATTTTCTAGACTCACTAATAAAGTCATACCACGATTAGATAAGGAAAGTGATGATGTCATTTGAATGAGTGCGGATAGTTCTGCACGTATATCATTGCCCTCCATAATCTTCTGGGCTACTTCTTGTTTTACCTCTGCCGCAAATGACATTACCTCACCTCCAGCAATTCTTGAATCACTGCTTTAATCTTTTCTGGATCATGGTGAATAAATCCATTACGGAAGCTGAGTAATTCCTTCGTAACAACCTGATACGGATGGTCTTGCTTCACAAGATTGACCTTTGTACTTCCATTTACAGAATAACGTTCTAATATCTTCTCTGGTATTTCATCACACGCTACAATCACTTTATCAACTGGAGCATGGTGATATAACAATGCGTCTACATGATCTTCTACAGTATATCCATCTGTTTCACCTGGTTGTGTCATTGCATTACAGAAGTATACTAACTCTGCCTTTGTACTACATAACGCTTCTTGAATTTCTGGAATGATTACATTCGGCAAAATACTTGTATAGACAGAACCAATTCCATAGATGACTAAATCTGCATTTTGTATCGCTTCTACCGCTTCCTTACATGCATGTACCTCATCTTGATAGAATACACGTGTAATGTGGTGATTATGATTTGGAATATTCGCTTCCCCACGTACAATGACACCATCTTCCATGCGTGCATACAAAGTGATTACATCCGTACTTGCAGGAATGATATTACCCTTTACATTCAAGATGTGACTCACTTCCTGAATGGCTGTCATAAAAGAACCAGTCTGTTGTGTCAGTGCAGTTAGGATAAGATTTCCTAGATTATGTCCTAGAATATCATCTTCTTTTCCATCAGGGTCATCAAAGCGATAATCCATTAAGGAACTTAACATATTTTCACTTTCTGCCATACTGATCATGACATTTCGAATATCACCCATCGCAGGAATATGAAAGTTCTTGCGTAACCGTCCCGTACTACCGCCATCATCAGCGACCGTAACAATTGCGTTTAAATCAATATTTGAAATGGTTTTAACACCACGGCAGATTAATGACTGTCCATGTCCACCACCGATAATGACGACTCTATGCTTCTTCATGCGTTAGCCATTCCTTCTGATCACGGTGATCTAAATAACAGTTATATCTTTCCTTATATACATCATATAAGAAATTTGCGATAGTAACAGAACGGTGTTGTCCACCTGTGCATCCAATCGCAACAGTAAAATGATTCTTACCTTCCTTTGTATACTGTTCAAATGCATAATCTGTAAATGCTAATAAACGCTGAATAAATTCCTGTGTCTCAGGTTTATCCATGACATAGTCATATACTTCTTTATCATTTCCTGAGAAATAACGAAGCTTCTCATCCCAAAATGGATTTGGTAAGAAACGCACATCAATCATCAAATCTGCGTCAAGTGGTACACCATACTTATAACCAAAGGAAATAAAAGAAATCGAGAATGAAGGTATCTGCTTCTTGGCAAAATATGATTCTAGCTTTTTCTTAAACTCCTTTTCGGAAGAGAAGGATGTATCAATTGTAATCACATTATTATCAAGATTCTGCTTAAATCTATGTCTTTCTTCTGTGATAGCTTCTTCAAGGGTATTTGCGGTATTACTTAATAATAATGGATGAATACGTCGTGTACTCTTATATCGATTTAATAGTACGCTATCACTGGCATCGATAAAAAGCACGCTAACGGACGCATTAATACCATTCAACTTACGAGAGAAAATTGGAAAGTCTTCTGCCGATGTACTTAACGCAATATAGCTATATCTTGGGTCGGTTGAAACTTCAATCATATCTACGAACTGATCTACGAGCACAACAGGATAGTTATCAATAATGTGATACCCCATATCCTCTAAAATACGGGTTGCTGTACTCTTACCAGCACCACTCATTCCACTTACAAGTATGATTCTCTTACTAACTTCCATATCCAATTACCTCGTTTCTATTTTATCATCCGAGTTTCACCATCACAATTTTGTGAAGGTCATCACTGTTCTTCTCATTTTATACCATTATTATTATACTATTTATAATAGTAACGTTAAGAGGAGAGTTATATGAACACACCAATAGTTAGTATTATTGTCCCTGTATATAATGCCGCAAAACCACTCAATGGAGATAAAACTGTATTACATCGCTGCATTGATAGTATCCTGAATCAAGAATTCCGTGATTTTGAATTAATTGTCGTGGATGACGGAAGTAAAGATACGTCCGGCAAGATTCTCGATGAATATGCCAAAACAGACGAACGTATCAAAGTTATCCACAAAGAAAATTCAGGTGTTTCAAACACTCGCAATCTCGCAATACAAAATGCACGAGGAAAATATATACAATTCCTTGATGCGGATGATTGGATTACAACCGATGCCACGAAATCCCTTGTACGTACAATGAAAGAATCAAAGGCAGATCTAGTAATCGCAGACTTCTATCGCGTCGTAGGAGAAAACACATCCCACAAAGGAAGAATCGACTCTGACAAAGTCCTAACAAGAGATGAATTTGCAGACTACATGATTCAAAATCCAGCAGATTACTACTATGGCGTTCTTTGGAATAAACTATACAAAAAATCCATCATTGATACCTATCATCTCAAAATGGACACTAGCCTTTCCTGGTCTGAGGATTTTATCTTCAACCTCGAATATCTTCTCCACGTTAAAAAGGTCGCACCATTACAGTTACCAATTTATTATTATGTAAAAACAGAAGGTTCACTTGTGTCCCAAAGCCGTTTTGATATTCGTAACATCGTTGATATGAAGTTATCTGTCATCAAATATTATGACAACTTCTACAAATCCATTTACGATGAAAAGGAATACGCTCGCAAGCGCCCAGAAATTCTTGGCTTCTTAGTAGGCTTTGCGACAGATGACTCTGCCATCTCTTTCTCCACAAAGAAACTTGGAGAAGAAATTGTTCCAGTCGCAAAACTAAGTGATCATAAACAAGATGCGATATTACATAACTACTACACCATAAAGCTACTAGAACGTTTACTACAACGTATCTCAACGGAAACAGGTTTAAGTACAAACGAACTCATGGTCATTCATTATCTTTCTTGCTTCCAACATTCAAACATCACGAAAGATATGGCTTTATTTACAGATATCAACCAATTCTTATTGTTACCTTTATTGGAGAAACTTGTATTCAATGAATATGTCACAAAAGTCACATCAGAAGATTCTGAAACTTACTACTCTCTGACTTCAAAAGCAGAACCAATCACTAGACAACTCAATCAGCTGACGCAAGATTTTGACTCTATTCGCTTTGCGGGTATTGATTCTTCTACACAAAAATTACTACAAACCACAGAAGAGACAATCTACGAAAATATTCGCAAGAAATTGTTATAAAGATTCTTTTTAATTCATCATTTGCTATTCGTTATTATATCAATATGGTAAAAGCATGCATTTATTCTAATAAAAGCTTGTATGTCAAAAAAATCTTCTCTTATTTATATATTTATAATTATAATTTAAGTAACTTTTATTTATTTGCTCCGAAGGAGAATTTCAAATGATTAAAATTAAGGATGTAACATATTCATATAACGGAACTCCTGTTATTACTGAGCTATCATTCTCTTTCTTATCCAGCAATATTTATACAATTATTGGCGAAAATGGATCCGGAAAAACAACGTTACTACGCTTAATTCTGGGTCTTCTAAAACCCGAAAGAGGAAGTATTCAATTTGAGGAAAAAGCAATCATTTCATATTTGCCAGATCATAATGGATTATACGAAGATTTATCCATTACGGATAATATTAGATTTCGACTTGCTTTATATAAGCAAAGTTTTAGTACTATTCAAAATGAATATTATTCTTTATTAAATAAATATCATCTCTATGATAAAAGGGATGAACCTATCTCTTCTTTATCATTAGGTATGAAAAAGAAAGCCGCAATTATCGCTACAACTCTTGTTCATGCAAATGTATACATTTTTGATGAACCAACAGGTGGTATTGATCACGATGCAAAAATCGAAATAATTTCTTTATTTAAAGAGATTGATTTGAAACAGAAATGCATTCTAATTGTTACGCATGATGAAGAATTATTATCTGAAGTACCCTCAGTTCTTTTAAAAATGCAAGAAGGAAGGTTGATGGAATGAAAACATTGCATATCTTCTTGGAAAAAGAATTAAAAGAAACAATAAAACATAAACGTATCTTCTTGCTTGTGCCAATTCTGATATTATTTCTCCCATTACTGAACCAATATATCCCGCATTCTTTTATGACAGGTATCTCTCCATCTGTTTTCTTACCATATAGCTATTTATTAATTGGTGCATATTCTACTGAATTCATATTCGAGATGATGAATAATGAATATAGACAGAAGACGATTGAAATTATTTGGACATGTAAAATTTCGCCTATTATATTCCTGTTTGCAAAAATGATAATACCTGTATTTATTGGTGTGATATTATTTTTTTCGAGTATTCTTTTGAATAATATCCTATTTTCTATTTTCAACCAAGGCGCTTACTATATACCCTACAATTTCTGGTATATAGTCTTTGGAATATTGACTGTTGTATTAACAAATATTTCTACACTTACAATATATTTAAAATTTAATCAAATCATCACAAGAGAAGCTTATACTCTTACAGCGTTTATAACCGGATTGATTGTGCTTTTAATATATCTCTTGGGATATACATTTGGTATGTTTCTAGCCGTGCTAATTTACCTATGCACTATTACAACACTCTTTCTTTACACAATTGTATTATTTTCAGGTCAACACATTTATAATCAAGCTCAAAAACCATCAGGATTTCTATCTAATAATTGGATTTTAATCTTGCTTCAAAATTGTATAATCCATACACTACACTTGAAAAAATTCGGATATTTGCTTTTAATGACCATTGGATCTGGACTCTTTATTAAAGAACTCCAATTATCATTACCATTCCCACTTATTACTAATTTGTTATTGATTACATTATTTGGCAGAGTTGCGACAGATATATTATTACGCCAGTATATCCTTGATCGCAGACTGAAAATAGATGAAATAGTGCATGTGAGTAGAATTTCGAATTTTGCAATTCATATTTTGTATTTTTCAGTATACATATTACTTTCATTAGTATTCTTAATCATATTTCATATTTCCTTTTGGAGTTTGTCAAATATAGTAATTCATCTGCTCATTATAGGATTAGTTGGATTATTTACAGTTTTGCTTTCCAGATTTGCTGATATAAGTCACGAGAAAATATCTATCGGAATTATTATGCTCATAGTTGAAATATTAACTTTTATTACAATACTTCTCCTACACTAAATAATTCAATTTCTCATTCAGAATTCTTCCAGTACAAGCCCGTAATCAAATCTATGCTAGCATGGTATAGGTGTCACTTATATGAGCTATATTTTATATCAGTCAAGAAATAGTATATTCAATATGAACTATGTGGTTAGTTTAACTTTTTACTATAAGAAAATAAACTCTGTATACTATCTTCTTTATTCCATTTAACGTTAATTGTAATTTTTAAGTTTTATAATGAAAAACCAACTCATCATCCGACTTGGTAGTATTATTCTTTTATACTTTTGTCAATTTCTTTATATATTAATCTATATGTTTCGTTTGAAATCCTACTCTTCGGTATCCATCTATGATAAAGATATTCTAGTTCTTTTGAGAATCCCATTACTTCGCATACTTTCTTATACGCAAATTCGTTCGCATCCATCTCATATGGCTGGTTTATATACAAATTCTTTAGGAATTCCTCATCACCATTAATTTTATATTTATAATATTTGTCTCCAACTTTTTTATAGCACGTGCCATCGTACATAATGATATACGATAAGCTTTCATTAATAATATTGTTAAATGATTGGGGATTGGTATATTGTAATGCATGTCGTAATTCGTGAAATAGATAGAATGCTTGTTCAAACTCTTCTCTATCTTTTAATAGATTTTTATTTATAAAGACCGTTAGTGAGTTCGAATCAAATGTACCAAATGCCTTTTCATATCCATCCGGCATAGTAAAAGATAGTGAAAGTGAAAGTCCATTTTCTTTACAGTATTTTTCAAAATGTTCTTTGTACCGAAACATTACTATCACTTCCTTTCTATACAATGCAATATATCACTCATTCTCCTATTCGGTTTTTGCATGTAGCTCAATTTATTTCAATCTCAATAAAAGACTGTTTTACTTCTGTTAGTTCTTTTAACTTTTTCTCTAACACACTCGGATCCATTCCATTTTGAACTGCAATTTCATAATACTTATCAAATTCAGGATGATTGTTCTGTTTTACTACTGCTAGAATTTCCGCAAAGAATCCCCAAACATTGTTGTAACTTCTTGTGGAGCGATAGTCTTCTCGTTTAGGCATCCATTGTAATTTAATAAAGAATTTATATAAAATCTTACTCCAAGTTTCCGCATCATCGTCATAACAGAAAAACTTCGCTTCTAGTAAGCTCCCAAAACGTCTATCCCAAAATTTTACAGTATCAGGTAAATACCAAGTATTACGAGTATCTCTACAAATCATTTCAATTGCGATTTGTTCTAGTATTACACTTGGATCACCGCCAGCACAGCTATAACTTCCAGCCACCATGCTTTGGGCTGCATCATCTTTTAATTCTTCATAGGCTGTTTGGCTATCTAGTAAAGCCATCGCAATTTTTGCCCGATCACCAAATGCTTTCCCTACACTCAGCATCTTATATTTTTCAAGTACGCCCATAGTTCCTCCATAACAGTCCATCCTTTTTTATGTTCTTAGCTCCAACAAGATTACCTTGTTAATTTACGATTCATATACTTAGGATTCACGATTATGATATATACGCATGCATTCACGCAAAGCATTACCCCAGCCCAGAAACCTATATGTAATTTATAACCCACAACAGCCACAATCCATTGTATTAAACAATACAGTAGTTCGATCTTTGTATTCTTCGCCCGTTGTTTCAGATCTTTTTCATATCGATGATTGCTTGCCATCCATATTGAACATGCAAGAAGTAGGAATACTTTTATAACCGTTGCATACACTCTTGTATTTGGATCTTCCCATGGCAGCATGCATATATTCAAAAATGTAGCCTGTAATATAATTGCTAGACTAGTTAAATTTGCACGCAGTATTTTATTGTTCTCTTTTATCTTTGGTGAATCTTCATCGCTTTCATACGAATCCATTAAAAGATAGTCTGTTGTGACACCAAACAACTTACTCAGTTGAACAATATTATCTGCGTCTGGCAAAGCTGTACCATTTTCCCAACGTGAAACTGCTTGGCGAGATATATTAACTTGTCCTGCTAGTTCTTCTTGAGACATTCCCTTTGACTTACGTAGGGTTCTAATCTTCTCTGAGACGTTCATTTGTGATTTCCCCTCTCATTTACAACTTCATTCTATTATCCTTATCAATTCACTTCTATCACAAGAACTTTACATATTCGCAACATATGTTTACATTTATCTTTTAAATTTTTGAAATGGCCATTCTTTATTCAAATTATATCATTTCCTATCAACTATCTTTAGGGAAAGTATAACAACACATACAAAAAACCAAGCCAGATTATTCATCCAACTTGGTACATTTTTTATAACTTTTCGTAAGTCCAACCGTGTGTCTCTTTTAAAATCTCTTTTAGTTCAGATAAATCTCCGATAATTGCATTTGGTTGTGCAGATTCTAATTCTCCAAGTTTTAACTTGTCACGTTCGTCTGCTGTTGGATCATTACGCTTTGGATAGAAACCAATCGCATAACATCCAGCTGCCTTGGCTGCTAAGATATCTGACTTACTATCACCGATGTAGATACAGTTATCATGACCTTCCTTTAATCTCTTGCATGCATATAGGATACCTGCAGGAGATGGCTTTGCCTTATTGTACTGATCACGGCCAACCACCACATCGAAATAAGATAACTTAAACTGTCTTAGCCATGAATCACAAGATTCTGTTAAACGTGAAGACACAATACCTAACTTATAACCATCTTCCCACAAGTCATGTAAAACCTCTTCTGTATGTGGAAATAGTGTTACGTCATTGGACCATGAGAATGATCCTTGGTATGTACGGTATTCTTCAGCTAGCTTGGCATCATCCTGTTCAGGGAAGAATTCCTTGAAGGATGTCCGCAAAGGCTGAATGAATACCTTTCTTTGTTTATCAATCGTAAAGTTTTTTATGTTGCTGTATTTTTTGAAGAAATATCCAAAGCACAACAATACCATACGACGGCTATCCATCAGTGTTCCATCTAAATCAAATAAGATAACTGGCTTATCTAATGGGTGTGTATGTAGATAGATATAGCCAAGTAAGGCAACCACTACACTAAGACCCGCCATGATGACATCATGTGTACCACGTACATCCCACTTGAATACGGTAGCCAAGAATGAAATTAAGCCGAACCACATAAATGTAGTAGCTGCTGTTTCACCACGTCTTCTACCTTCACGGTAACGGTGAATTTCAAACCAAATAATCAAGAAACCAATAAAGTCTAGTGCGATTACAAACCATAATGTATGTGCGGATATTGCTCGACCTATTCTTGTAATCGTAATCATCAACATCGCAAGCGGTGCCGTCATATCGAGTGCACGGCGCCAACTCATATAGTGTTCGCGTGTATAAACCCATGTGCCTAACGCTACACCAATCAATCCACCGGTCGCATCATAGCCTCCGTCAGTAATCAAGAAGATGTATGGCGTATATTTCATATACTCAGAAAGATTACCCAGTACCCAGAATAAACGGCTAAAGATAAAGCCACCAGCAGCGCAGAACAAGAATAACTCCACTGCCACGATACGTTTATATCCATGTTTCTTGTTTTCTTTTAATAAGAATATAAATACTACAATTACAGCGAATAGCGCTGCCACGAGATATGTTGGAATGCGGAAATTCCCTATCTTCAATAAAGTTATATCATCGGGGAAAAATGTCATTTTATTCATCCTTTCCTACAAAACGAGAAAATCGTTCGTTGATTTCGGCAGCTCCACTATAGCCTGCCTCTTGCAATCTAAAGTTTCTAACCGCTGATTCAACCAAAATAAAGGTATTACGACCTGCACTGACTGGAATCACAATTGTCGGTATAAGAACACCAAGAATCTTTGTATAGCATTGTGTTTCATCACCAATACGGTTATATTCTGCATCTCTTTCAAATGGCACCATGCGTATAACAAGTTTTACTTCAGCACGATCTGCGACTGCAGAAGCACCGAACATCTTTTCAACGTTAATAACACCGATACCACGGATTTCTAGTAAGCCCTTTGTGATTGCTGGTGCGTGTCCATAAATACTATTTTGGATATGCTGTACATCTACACGGTCATCTGAAATGAGTACCTGACCATCACGAATCAGGTCTAGAGCAGTTTCAGATTTACCCATACCGCTCTCACCAAGAATCATGACACCTAGACCATATACAGACATCAAAACACCAGACATTGTATCGATAGGTGCTAACTTTTCATCCAAGAATGTGATTAAATCCGCAGTTAAGCGGTACGTTTCTAGATTTGTACGTAACACAGGGAAGTTGTTATGTATTGCGACTTCTCTTAGTATAGGTGGAATCTCATTTCCACTCGTAATAATAATACATGGAGTTAGACCATCCATTAAGAACTGGAATCTAGCTCGCTGGTCCTCCTCACTCATCGTTCGAATAAACTCTGATTCTTTATTACCGATGATAACGATACGACGAGGTTCCGTACTCTTAAACACACCGGCAAGTTCAAATCCAGGGCGATTTAAGTCCTGAATAACTGTCCATCTATTTAAAGAAGAATCATCTCCTGTTAGTTGTTCTAACTGAAAGAAAGATACAATATCACGAATTCCTACTTTTTTCTCATAAGTTTTTTCTGACATATCGTCCTCCATCAATACTACTTATTATAACATGACTTATAAATCATGTAGATATGTTAGTTTTATACAAACATATACATCTATAACCACCAAAATCCCTCAAATAGCCCCTAATAGTAACCATGATTTACTCCTTAAACAGGTCATAGTACATTTCTTTCATATGTAGAATTTAGGTATATACTGTAACTTGTTTATTCTTTTAAATTGGTATGCGTTATGATAGTTGCGTTTTTCAACATATCTTGTGTAATGTAATCTATTTTAAATCTAAAGAAATTATTAATTTGTTATTATCAATTCGAGATTATATAATAAGTCGTTGGAAAGGTGGCTATAGTTATCTGATGAATGCATGTAAACTTTTGCGTAAATCAATATTCTATGGATTGTTATGTACTATATTTGTTGGTACATCTTTTAGTCGTCCATTATCTGTACAAGCAGAAACAATTACGGCATATACAAGTGATACTCCTAATGGGTTACCAGAAGATGCGTTTAGCGACTATTGGAAGATGGCCACCAAAACATATACCTATACACCACAAGTGGATGACTATACAACTGTACAGGGAGATCATTCATCACTTACAAGCCCAAACCAAATCAAACCATATGAATCCTTTGTGGAAAATCCAACCACTGCACTTTTTCAGAAAGTATCTGATTTTACAGTTTTAGATTCTCAAGAATATGATAGTTCTTTATTCTCTGATTATACTTTGAAATATACAACGGATGAAGATGCCGTAACAAACTATATCAACGCGCATCCGGAACTATCTACCGTCACAGACCATCGCATCTTACTACCAGTTTTTGAGTTTGATACCGATAATGATTTAGCGACTTTCCAAAATAATTTTGACACCGACCTTGCTAACGGCCTAATTCCTGCAGGCGCAGTTGGTCGTGATAATCAAGCTGTCATTGACCCAAGCCAACCACTTGGTCAATATTCACTAGAAAAGACATTGACATATGATGCTGTACATGGCTTCTATTACATCTACCAATTACATGTAGGTATCGCTGATGTGGACCGCCAAATCACTACCTTTGTGGATAGTAATGGAAATGAAACAGAAATGAATGGACTCTACACAGCACCTGCAGTATTGGGTAACGATATCCTAGACCACAAGAAAGTTTTCCACTATCTCATCCCAGAAGGAAAAGAGGGCGATGGTAATCTGGTACGCCCTGCCATACATATCACACGTACTTACTATTATTACAAGTTAGCCCATACTGCTTATGTTAGTGATGATGGCACAACCCTTAAGACAATGGATGAAGGTCTTCAACCAGCACCAGCCACAATTTCATCCTATACATATAACCATACAGACGAAGCGGCAGCCGTCCCTACTTTAGATGTAGATAAAGTAACACAACGCTTATTAAATCAACTCAAAGCACAAGATGTAACTCAACTATTCTCTGGCGCTAACGCTACGCAAGTTGGTGATATTGTCATTGAGAAAGACGCAAATAATATTCCAAGTGTTTTTGTCTTGGAACCTAGTGGACTTTCTTATAATATTTCTTATGACGAAAATGGTAATCTTCGTGTAATCGACCATGATGGAAACCCTGTCTACTACGATAACACTTACCAAGATATCTTATATACAACAGCTACAGATGATTCCTTAGCAGTTGGTGAATATCGGGTTACTTACTCGCTTTCACCTCTTATCCATGATTTATATCGCATGGATTCTGTACAACATCTCTTTGTAAATCTTGTTGTAGGTACACGCGATGATAGTCGCATGGAGAATCCTGTTGATCGAACCCATGTATATACTAGAGTTCCTACCCCAACAACACCTACTTCACCAAATACACTAGAACACACACCAAATACAGCGGACTACAGTCATACTTCACGTGATGCGTTTGTTTTAGGAATTTCTTTATTCCTTGCGGTATGTATTTCCTTGTTTAGAAACCATATTGAAAATTCTCCATGTTAGTTTTGCCATATCCAATGTGTACCCAAGTATTCTTAGAATACTTGGGTATTTTTTATCTTTTTATTGATTTTTGATAAAACGGCTCGAAAAAACAATCAATAAAACATACAATAGATAATGAATTATTTTAGAAGAGGTGAATGATTCAGTGAATAGCGTCCGTCAACATTTCAAATATTTTATTTATACTTATATTATCTTTTTTATTTATGATTCTAGAGATTCTATTAAAGAAACCTGTTGATACTTTCTTTAAGAAACATCAGATTGATGAGAAACAGATTGGCTTACGTCTCTTTCGATTTATAAAGTTATTTATTATCGTCATCATTGGCGAGCTATTCTTCAGAGCTCAGACTTTAGCAGTTGGATGAACGATGTTTAGCAGTATCTTTACAAACTTCAATCTATCCACATTTACGGAAACATTACCCTTCTTACGTTTGGATACGATTGACTGGATCATTGTGATTGTCGGAACAATCATTACATTCCTTGTGGATATCTATAAGGAATTCCACGGCTCTATCCGTAGTGCCATCGCACAAAAACCAATATGGTTACGATGGCCCTGGATATGATATTGTTGCGATGATATACGCAGAATTCTAATTGTAAATACCTTATATAAAGGATGGCAATTTTCAGCCATCCTTTATCACTATTTGTATTTTTCAGCCTGTGTATTCCACATTTGGTAGTACAGTCCTTTTGTATCCATTAGTTGGTTATGATTACCTTCCTCTATAATCATTCCATTATCCACAACTAAGATACGATCCATATCACGAATGCTTGATAGTCGATGTGCAATTACAATCGTAGTTGTAGTACTTGCCATATTATATATTAGTTTCATCACTTGCTCTTCTGCTATTGGATCTAATGCCGAACTTGGCTCGTCAAATAATAGTAATCCAAATTCACCATCCAATATACGAGCAATCGCAAGTTTTTGTATCTCACCACCTGACAATACAATTCCATTATCAGAAAATTCTTTTGTTAGTTCATTTTCATGATTTTGTAATTGTTGCGTAAGGCGAACTTTATCTATCGTAAAGGATATGCCATCTTTTTGGTGTTCTGAATAAATATCTAAATTTTCTTTTATAGAAAATGCATATACATTTGAGTCTTGAAATACTGTTCCAATATACTTTCTATACTCTTTGGTATCATACTTTTTGATGTCTATGCCATTTACTTTAATATACCCATCTGTTGGATCGTATAGTCTAAGTAATAATTTTATCAGTGTAGATTTACCTACACCATTTTTACCAACAATAGCTATCTTTTCTCCGGCATTAATATGAATGTTTACATTATTTAATACTGGCTTCCCTTTATCATATTCAAACACCACATTTTGAAATGTAATTTCATATGGAATTTGTGGTGTACTTCCCATACAATCCTCAATTATTGGTTTCAATTGGTAAAATTCTTGGATTCGCTTTGCATAGATATTAATCTGATGGATATCTTTAACTTGATCAAATAATTCTGTTAAACAATCACTAATCTTGTTGATAGATAAGATTGCTGTTATCCAGACGGCACTGGCAAGTAACGAATTTTCCATTATACTCTTCAATAAGAAAAGCATGGACAATAACATCATAAAATGATATGCAAAGCCACTGAATACAGCCCATTTACAAAGGCTCTTTGCATAATCTTTCATATAACTTTCCTGTTGTGAGGTATTTATATCATATTGTTTTAGAATAATATCTTTTAATCTTGTTGTACGAATATCTGCACTATACTCTTTTAAATAAAATAAACGCTGTATATAAGAGAATTTTCGATTGGTATGTACAACTTTCTTCTGCCTTTCAATATAGTACTCATTATATTTAAAATATCCATATGTTCTTAATAATGTCCCAATTAGAATTAAAACCAAGATAATAGGATTAATTGTAAATAAAAGTACTGCTAAGGATAGTATTTGCCCTATTGACGCAATACATCTGGTTAGTACCGAGAATGCTTTACTCGATTGCTCTGCAGTATGTTCTATTGCCCAGGTATAGTTTTCATAAAACTCTGACTTATCTAAATGACAATAATCTACTTTCGCAGAAAATTCATAAATTTCTCTATTGATATTCGCCTCTACAAGGGCTTCTGATACATCTTTAAAATAAATATTATATAAATCTTCAATTGCTGGAATCAAAAAATCAATTAGTTGAAATCCAATAATACCGATAATAATTTTTACAGCAGGACTCTTTGTATCGATAGAAGAAATAATAAATTCAGGAAAGATAACATCACAAAAATTTAGAAAAGGCACTAATATTCCAAAGAATACTAGCGAAAAAACAAAATATTTTTTTGCATATCTTATATAAGGTTTTAATAACCATAGCCAATTTTTCATGTAATAACTCTTTGGCATTGATGTGCCAATCCTTATATTATTTATAACATTATTTTGTAGAATCAAAAAGCAGGCTAGTTATAATAGTGCATCTGCTCTAATTAACTATATCCTGCTTTTTAATTTATTTTTGGTGTTCTTTTGTCCACTCAATTGTTTTCTTTAAATACTGACCTGTCCAGCTTTCTTTGACTTTGATGATGTCTTCAGGTGTTCCTTGGGCAACGATTGTTCCACCACCATCGCCACCTTCAGGGCCTAAATCAATAATCCAGTCAGCACACTTAATTACATCTAGGTTATGTTCAATGATGATAACTGTATCCCCGTTGTCCACAATTCTTTCAAGCACTGCGATTAAACGATTCACATCATCTGTATGTAGACCGGTTGTAGGTTCATCTAAAATATAGATAGTTTTACCAGTTGGACGCTTCTGTAATTCACTGGCGAGTTTAACACGTTGTGCTTCACCACCAGAAAGTGTTGTAGAGGACTGTCCAAGCTTGATGTAATTTAATCCTACATCAGAGAGTGTTTGTAATTTATTCTTGATCTTTGGATGATTTGCGAAGAAATCTAAAGAATCTTCAACTGTCATCTCTAATACATCATAGATATTCTTACCCTTATAAGTACACTGTAATGTTTCTTCGTTATATCTCTTACCATGACATACTTCACATGGCACATAAACATCTGGCAAGAAGTTCATTGAGATTACCTTTACACCATCCCCTTGGCAAGCTTCACAACGTCCACCCTTGACATTGAAGGAGAATCTTCCTTTTTCATAACCGCGTAATCTCGCCTCTGGTGTCTTAGCGAATATATCACGAATATCATCGAATACTCCTGTGTATGTAGCAGGGTTTGAACGTGGTGTACGTCCAATCGGATCTTGGTCAATCTGTACTAATTTATCGATGTTCTCAAGTCCCTTGATAGACTTATACTTACCTGGGTTCGCTTTTTGTTTTCCAAGGTTTTGTTGGACGGCTTTCAAGAATACATCGTTAACTAATGTGCTCTTACCAGAACCAGATACACCTGTTACAAGTACCATCTTCCCTAGCGGGAATTTTACATTGATATTCTTCAGGTTATGTTCAGATACACCCTTCAGTTCTACAACCTTTCCACTACCTTTACGACGTGTTTCTGGCATAGGAATGACTTTTCTACCAGATAAGTATTGTCCTGTAATGGAGTTTGGAGAACTCTTGATTTCTTCTGGTGTGCCATTTGCAATAACTTCGCCACCATGAATACCTGCACCAGGTCCAATATCCACAATCCAATCTGAATGTAACATCGTATCTTCGTCGTGTTCCACGATAATAAGTGAGTTTCCAAGATCTCGCATATTTTGAAGAGTCTTGATTAACTTACTATTATCACGTTGGTGTAAGCCAATGGATGGCTCATCCAATACATATAGAACTCCTGATAGTCTTGAACCAATTTGAGTTGCTAGACGAATACGTTGTGCTTCACCACCAGAAAGTGTTCCTGCCAAACGATCAAGTGATAGGTACTCTAGACCTACATCCTTCAAGAAGGATAAACGGTTACGAATTTCTTTGAGTACTAACTCCGCAATCTTTGTCTTTTCAACATCTAGCTTTAGATTGTTAATCCAATCTAGTGCTTTTCCTACGGATAGTTGTGTAAACTCACAGATATTTTTATCTCCAACACGTACACTGAGTGCTTCTGGATTGAGTCTTTGTCCATGACACTTCGGACATACTGACTCTACCATGAAAGAGTGATACCACTCTTTACTCATAGAACTGGTTGTTTCTACGTAACGACGTTCAATCATATTCTTAATTCCTTCGATGAAGTCATTACGATTATAACTATTACCACCTGAGGATGTGATGGTATAACGAATAGGCGCATCACTACCGTAGAGAATAACTTCTAACTGTTTCTTTGTAAGATCTTTGATTGGTGTATCCAAATCAATCTTGTAATGCTTTAGCAGGACTGCGAATGTCTGCCATTCGATATTATCTGTACCGATAATGTTCTTGTAGTAGCGAATACCACCTTGACGGATAGACTTAGAGCGATCTGGAATTAAGTTATCCACATCGACTTCTTCTGTAATACCCAAACCATGACAGTTATCACAGGCACCGATTGGCGCATTAAATGAGAATAAACGTGGTTCTAGTTTTGGCACTGTAAAGCCACAGATATGACAAGAAAAGTGCGTAGAGAAATCCATTTCTTCTTCCCCATTAAGGACAATCGCATGTCCATCCGCGAGATTTAGTGCTGTTTCAATAGAATCATATACACGGGATCTAGATTCATCTGTCTTAACGATACGGTCAATTACCACATCAATATCATGACGTTTGTTCTTTTCTAATTCCGGTTCATCCTCTAACATCACAACTTCGCCATCGATACGCACACGGATATAACCATCTTTCAATAGCTTCGCAAATACATCTTTAAAGCTACCTTTTTTATTTCTAACCGTAGGCGCAAGTATGGTTAACTTACTACGATCTGGTAAGTCCATCACCTGATTAACCATTTCTGTAATAGTTTGCCCTGTGATTGGAATATTGTGATTTGGACAGTATGGTACACCTGTTCTTGCGTATAGAAGACGTAGGTAGTCATAGATTTCTGTTACAGTTCCAACCGTAGAACGTGGGTTGTTGGACGTTGTTTTCTGGTCGATGGAAATTGCCGGAGATAATCCTTCAATTAACTCAACATTTGGTTTTTCAACACCACCTAAGAACTGTCTTGCGTATGCGGAAAGGGATTCTACATAGCGTCGTTGTCCTTCGGCGTAAATCGTATCAAAGGCAAGTGAAGTCTTTCCACTTCCTGAAAGACCTGTCATCACTACCATTTTATTACGAGGTATTTCCAAGGAAATATTCTTGAGGTTATTCTCCTTGGCACCTCGTATTGTAATCTTATCTAATTCCATTACTTCTTTACCTCCTCACAAAGGTCACTTAACATCACCCAAGCCTCACGCGGGGAAAGATTATCTGGGTCAACTTGTTTGAGTTTCTCCATTAAAGCTTCTGTACGTGGATCTTCTTTATGCATTTCTACCAATTGATAGTTTTGTTGTACAACTCTCTTGGTTGACTCTAATTCCTTCTGTAAGTCTTTTGCCCGATTTAATACTGCATCTGGTAATCCCGCAAGTCTTGCGACATTAATACCATAAGAATGTCCAGCAGGGCCTTCTGCCATCTTATATAAGAATGTGACTTCATCATTATTTTCTTTGACCACAACATGCATATTCTTCACGTTTGGAAGGTTATCCGAAATCACTGTTAGTTCATGATAGTGTGTACTAAACATGGTTTTAGCGTGAATACAGGTTGCGATATACTCAATCATTGCCTGCGCTAATGCCATACCATCATAAGTAGATGTACCTCTACCAATCTCATCAAATAAAATCAAGGATGAGGAAGTCGCCTCCTGTAGGGCTAGGTTAGCTTCTGACATCTCTACCATGAATGTAGATTGTCCACTAAGAATATCATCCGAAGCACCAATACGTGTAAATATCTTATCAAAGATAGGCATGATACAACTCTTTGCCGGAACGAAACATCCCATCTGCGCCATAATAACGATTAATGCAGTTTGACGCATATAGGTTGATTTACCACCCATGTTCGGACCAGTGATCAGTAAGATATCCTGGTTCTTATGCATATCTGTAGAGTTTGCGACGTACTTTGGATTCTTCATCATGTCATCCAAGATTGGATGCTTACCGTTTTCAATGAAGAGACGGTCTTCATCAAACTGTGGACGAACATAGCCATACTTCGCAGATACTTCTGCCATGGCAACCTGTGCATCTACTTCTGCTAAAAATTTACTTAGCTTCTGTAGTCTTGGTAAGTATGCACGGATTTCATCTAATATCATTTGGAATAATTGTTTCTCAATACGAATCGCATTTTCTTCCGCATGTAAGATTGCGTCTTCTTTCTCTTTTAATTCTGGAGAGATAAAGCGCTCGTTATTCGTTAATGTTTGACGGCGGATATAACCCCAATCATCCTGTACAGCTTGTGCAGCTGCTTTAGAGATTTCAATATAATAACCAAAGACTTTGTTGTAGCCGATTTTGAGAGTTTTAATACCAGTTCTTTCTCTTTCCTTGGCTTCAAGCTCCGCAATGAATGTTCGACCGCTATGTTGAATCTTGCGTGCTTCATCAAGTTCAGCGTTATAGCCATCCCTAAACATTCCACCATCGCTAATCTGAACTGGCGGATTATCCACAAACGCATCTTTCAACTTCTGATAGAGTTCCTGTAGAGGATCAACTTTACGCTTTTCATCAAAGACCGTCTCATCTAATGCATGCATGATAGACGGTACTTCTGCTAAGGTCTTTGTTAGACGTTGACAATCTACCGCATTTGCCGTATTCATTGCACATCTAGCAATCAGTCTTTGTAAGTCATAAATATTACTAAAACTATCACGCAACTGTTGTCTTTGCATGAAGTTTTGAATTAACCATTCGGTCTTATTAAAACGTGCTTCAATCTTCTCTCTTGAAACAAGTGGCTTTTCAATCCATTTCCGTAACTGTCTTGAACCCATTGCAGACTTACACGCATCTAAAAATGACCATAGTGTAATTGCCTTACCATTTTCATGTAAGGATTGAACAAGTTCTAGATTCTGACGTGTCGCAAAGTCCATATATAATACTTCGTCTTCACGTTCGATGCGTGTTACCTGTAAGTGACCCAACATATGCTTCTGGGTATTTTCCAGGTAGTTTAGCATACGTCCATATGCTTGCATGTCATAATCTTTGAGGATACCTTCCGTCAATGGTAGATACTCTTCTTTAATACATGTTTCGTCACAATAAGAAATGACAATCTGCAATTCTCTAAAACTCTTGAGTGTCTTTTCTTTAAAATCACTAGATACTACAACTTCACGTACATTTGAACGTAGTAGTGTCTGCATTAACAATACATCTTTATGTTCGATATTTTGTACATAGTTTTCACCTGTACTCATTTCTACAATTGCTAGCGAATACCCATATCCATAATCAGTAATCGCAGCTAAATATACAGAGGCTTTTTCATCAGAGATTTCCTGCATAACAGTACCTGGTGTAATCACACGAATGACATCACGTGTAACTAGACCAACCGCTTCTTTTGGATCTTGTGTCTGTTCACAAATCGCAACCTTAAAACCACGAGATACAAGTCTTGGGATATACGCAGCTGCCGCATGATGTGGAATACCACACATCGGTACGCGTTCCTCGACACCCGCATTCTTTCCTGTTAATACAAGGTCTAATTCTTTGGACGCAATCTTCGCATCATCAAAGAACATCTCATAGAAATCACCTATGCGATAGAACAAGATTGCGTCTTCATATTCTTTTTTGACTGCAAGATACTGCTGCATCATCGGTGTATAATTTTCTGCCATATTCGCCTCTCAAAACATATGTATTATAGCATAATTATGCCCATTCCTTATGGCCGAAGACTATGCTGACAGTATCATCTTAGATATATTTTTTACTATTTCGACTATAATCGAAATGCTAGCCAAAATCATGAAATGTTTCGACTATAGTCGAAACATGAACCTAGTATCTAATATAAAAACTCTACAGTTAGAATTCACTGTAGAGTCATTGATTTATTATTTTCCTACATCACTGTGCGCAAGGAATTGATAATTCCTTTATGCAAGAAATACGATTTTGCGCCATAGAGTAAAGTATAAATATTTTCATCATGTGTGATACTAATTGAGCCAAGATTCATTAGTTCTTTTTCATGTACAATTTCTTTGTCATATACCGTAATTACAAGTGAAGTTGCATCCGCTTCTACATGTTTGATATTTTCCTGTCCACCAATATATTTAATGATTTGTTTTACCATCTTCTCGCCTTCATCACGAATAATTAAACCTGTAGATAGATGACGGAAGTATAGTCTTGTGGCTAAGAAGTATACGATTGCGGAAATCACGCCAACAATCACGATGATAATTAAATTTCGATATAAACTTGTATATTTCAAATAGCTTAATAATTCTGGTAGTGTTCCTATTGTTGCGGTTACTGCATTGGTATCACTTGTAACATAACCTAGATTGACGTGTAGTGTTGAAAATAAGCCATATAAAAATCCGTTATATCCAAGATGGAAAAAGAACAGTAATGGACTTACCATGAACATCATAATTTGTAGTGGAATTGTTGTGCCTGAGATTAAAGAAATCAGTGTACCTACAATACAAAGTCTTTTGACTTTTGCACGTTGTCCTTTTGAAGTACCAATACTGTACATTCCCCAAATCATTGCTGGTATCGCAAAGATATTCATGACATAATATGGCGCAAATAATCTTCCGGCCCCAGACGTAAGGGTTCCTGCACTTAACTGTGCTGTCCATACATTTGCGTCACCCACTACCGTAGCACCTGCAATATTTGTCCATGACCCACCAGATGCCGTATACCATAGTGGTTGTCGAATGAGCGCATTCAAGTGAAATAGTTGTAGGAAACGATCTGTGATTCCATAAAGAATCATATTGAATGGGCTACCTAAATCAGAAGAAATGTAGTTAACTAACCGTACAATAAATAATATACAGTATGGCCATATTACACCAAATACTGCACCCGCCAATAAACAATACACAACTGTTTTCAATAGCGCATCAGCCTGTTTGATTGGAGATGATTGTCCAATCCCATGATGATTTGTTTGACATGCGATATACGTTATCATCGTTACGATAATCGTTCCAATCATGCCCGTTAATATTGGATAATGGGCAGAACCAGATAAGTAACTAACTGACGAAGTAGCTGTACCAATATTGAAAACCGCATTATATGCATATGATGGTAGAACCGGTGCTGGCACAAATATTGTTGCGATATGGAATGCAAAGTACCCAACTACACCTGCAGCGACCGTTACAGAACTATTTTTCTTCTGGGTTAATAGTCTTAATAAAATAAATAATGGCGCATACATTAATATCGTACGTGCGATAATTCCTAATGATTCCCCCACTAAGAAGACACCATCATTTGCAATGATAGTGACTAATCCATATGTAGGATGAAGAATCAGATTTGATACACCACACAGGAAACAAGCAAATGCAATTACAATAAGTGGAAATTTCAAGATTTGAAAATATGAATGCATGTATTGCATACTAGCCTCCTATTAAAATAGTGAATTTAATTTTTTAAAATAAGAAATCTTCTTTCCTTTGATCATGCGTACACGCTTTTGATCACAAACGCGAATCTCAAACTCTTTCATATCATCAATTGGATAAACATCAGAATCTACACCAAGAATTGCTTTTTCAAAGCTTTCAGAACTTAACTTTACCTTCGTATCTTTGCTTAATACGATCGGCGCATACAGCGAACGCGATTTACTATGATGGATACCTGCAATCTCGGAAAGTTCAATTAAATCTAATCCCTCTTGAATCACAGCTCCACCTAGAGAGCGATTATATGCAGTAGAGCCAAGTTGCGTACATACACACATACCCGTACCACGGAATGTCTCTAAATATTCATCACTGAGATGAACATCTAAGATTTGTGTACGTGCAATATTTTCAACACGGATTTCATTTACCGCATGGTAAACATTTCCATTTACTTCTGTGACAAGTAGTGGATATTCGCTAATTTCATATTTCCCAGATAAATACATCTTTAGTAATTCATCAACTTCATTATCATGATAATCCGTAAAAAAACCTAGCGTTCCTGTGTGTAGACCTAAGAACTTCACGTCTGGTATTCGTTCCATGTAATCATGAATTGCTTTGATGTAGGTTCCATCTCCACCAACCACAAATACTGTATCTGGATTTTCTTGGTTATATTCATATTGATAACTTTGTAATACTTGTTTGATTTTGTCACCAATCTGTTTTGATTGGTCATCAAATCTTGTTATGATTGCAAATTTTTCCATAAGTTTCTTCCTTGTTTGTATTATACATCACATTGCTTGAATCCAAATGGATTATAGACGTTTATATAATTTTGCACTCCAGAAATTCATCCCTATTTCATCAATGTAAAAGTGCATGATTGCCTTCCAATTCTTTGTAGCAGTATTTAACATCATCATTTCCAGCCCTTTTTTCTTCAGTTCTTTTTCAAGGCTTTCCATCAATTGTTTCCCAATCCCACGTGAGCGATAAGATGGATGTACATAAAGTTCTTCTATCTCAAAGTAATGCATGTTTTTATCTATCACACTTGTTTGTTTTTCTTGTATTTCCTCTTTGCCAAAAATATAAGCTATCAGTTCATCATCATACGCCGCTAAGATATAACAATCTTGAAAGTCATCTTCTGTATTGGCTCGATATCCATAACAACTATCTTCTTTTTCCCACATCAAAGATAATTCTAATAGTCTTTTTATGTCTGATTGTTTTGCTTCATGGATAGTGACCATGGAAGATTCCTCCTTTTCTTAATCTATATCTATTATATGTTTGATTTTCATATTCCGAAACAAAAGAAAACCCGCATCAAGAGATTCCCGATACAGGTTTAGTGATTATTGAACTTTTGTGCCTGGAGTTAAGCCGTTGACTTCAACAAGTCCGATTGTCTTTTCTTCCTTACCAGCTAGTAACATACCCTGTGATTCAATACCACGGATGACTGTTGGTTGTAGGTTAGCAATCATTACAATACTCTTGCCGATGACTTGTCCTGGTGTATAGCTTTGTGCTAAGCCAGAAACAATCTGACGTACTTCACCATCACCTAAGTCTACTTTTAATACGAAGAGCTTATCCGCATCTGGATGTCTTTCACAAGAGAGGACCTTACCAACGCGCAGGTCAATCTTCTGGAAGTCTTCTACAGTAACAGTTGGCTTTTTTTCAATTTCCTTCTTACGTGCTTTCGCATTGATTTCATTGATCATATCAATTTTAGATTGAATTGCTTTTTCATCAATACGTGCAAATAAGATTTCTGGCTTCTCTGCAACGTGGATACCAGTTTCAAGCTTGCCAAATTCAGAGATTGTTTCGAAGTCTCTTAGTTGTGTATTTAAGTCATCTAAGATCTTCTTGGATGTCTCTGGGAAGAATGGTTCCATTAATACAGCTGCGATACGTACAGATTCTAATAAGTTATATAGAACAGTCGCAAGACGCTCAATCTTATCGGAATCCTTTGCAAGTGCCCATGGTGTTGTCTCATCGATATACTTGTTACATCTAGAGAATAAATCAAGGATATCCTGGATTGCGTCAGCCACTCTGAGTTCATCCATCTTCTCGATAACCTTATTCACTGTGCCAGTAGCCATTGTCTTGAGTTCATCATCAACTGGTTCACTGACATTTGGATTCGCAACAACTCCACCGAAGTACTTATTCTGCATGGAGATTGTACGATTCACTAAGTTACCTAGGTTATTCGCAAGGTCACTGTTGATACGTTCAATCATTAAGTCATATGTCACATGTCCATCTTGTGCAAATGGCATCTCATGTAACATGATGAAACGAACAGCGTCTACACCAAACAATTTCACTAAGTCATCCGCATAAATCACATTACCATGTGACTTAGACATCTTAGAATCACCAATCAATAGCCATGGGTGACCAAATACCTGCTTAGGTAATGGTTCATTCAATGCCATTAACATAATTGGCCAATAAATTGTATGGAAACGAATAATGTCCTTACCAATCAAATGAAGATCGGCAGGCCAGTATTTCTTATAGAGTTCATCATGATTACCATCCACATCATATCCAAGACCTGTAATATAGTTGGATAATGCGTCAATCCAAACGTATACAACGTGCTTTGGATCAAACTCTACTGGAATTCCCCACTTAAAGGATGTACGTGATACACAAAGATCTTGTAATCCTGGTTTTAAGAAGTTGTTTACCATTTCATTCTTACGGCTTTCTGGTTGAATGAAGTGTGGATGTTCATCGATATACTTCATCAATTGGTCAGCGTACTTACTCATCTTAAAGAAGTAAGCTTCTTCCTTCATTGGTACAACTTCACCACCACAAACCGGGCACTTACCTTCTTCTGTTAACTGACTCTTTGTGTAGAAGGCTTCATCTTCTTGACAATATAAGCCTTCATAATATCCTTTATAGATATCACCCTGGTCATAGAACTTCTTGAAAATCTTCTGTACTTGTCTTTCATGTGATTCATCTGTAGTACGAATGAAGTAGTCATAAGAAGTATTCATAACATCAAACTGTTGTTTGATGACTGCTGCGACATCATCTACGAATTGTTTTGGTGTCTTACCTGCAGCCTTTGCCTTCTCTTCTACCTTTTGACCATGTTCGTCTGTTCCTGTTTGGAAACGCACGTCATAGCCTTCTGCACGTTTAAATCTAGCGATTGCGTCTGCTAGTACAATCTCATAAACATTTCCGATATGTGGTTTTCCTGATGTATATGCGATTGCGGTTGTAATGTAATACGGTTTTTTGTTTTCCATTTTTGCGTACCTCCTCAAAATAAAAGACATCCCAAATGAAAGGACGTCTTGCACGCGTTACCACCTTTGTCTTGCGGATGAATCACTCATCTGCCTCTCTTCGTTGTAACGGACGTCTCCGGGTCATACTCTTCGCATGACCAGCTCCAAGACCATGTTCCATTTCCCCTTCATGCATGTTTTCACCTACCACATACTCTCTACGTTTCTAAGAAAATGTACTCTTCTTTTCATTGCTGTTATCGGTATTATTATACGTTGAAAGTATGTTTTTGCAAAGATACAGAATATACTTTTGTATTGCTTGAAACCTTCTCTATCCCCTTTATTCATGCGCTCTACGTAAATAAAACTTGTGTTTTTAACATTGCCAGTATATCATAATAGAGAATACAGGATTTACTTCCGTATCATAGAATAGGAGATTCAAAGGCACAATGGCAACAGGCAAGGTAAAATGGTTTAATGCTGAAAAGGGCTACGGATTCATCACAACTGATGAAGGTAAGGACGTTTTCGTTCATTACTCAGCAATTCAGAGTGAAGGATTCAAGACACTTGATGAAGGCGCTGCAGTAAGCTTCGACATCACAGAGTCTAATCGTGGACCACAGGCTTCCAACGTAACAAAGCTCTAATTAAGAACATTGTACGAACAAAAGAACGGTTTATCCGTTCTTTTTTATTGTTGATAAGTTCAAAAAAGATGGTATTCACCATCTTTTTATGTCTCTTATTTAAAACTGTCGAATGAGTATTCTTCATATACCTTGGATACAGGTGTATGATTTTCGATTGATTCAATTGTATTCGCAAGCATTTCTGCAATTGATAATACTTGAATCTTTGTCGTACTTGCCTTTTGATTTTCACGAAGTGGAATTGTATCTGTAATCACCATCTTTGTAATAGGTGAGTTTTCAATCTTCGCAATTGCATCACGTGAGAATACGCCATGTGTAATTCCAGTATAGATATCCTTAGCACCATGGCGCTTTAAGATTTCACATCCTGCCACAAGGGAACCTGCTGTATCACAGATATCATCAATCACGATGCATGTCTTATCCTTTACATCACCAATGATGTTCTGTGCTTCTACCATGTTTGGCTTTGGACGACGCTTATCAATAATTGCGATAGGTGCATCTAATAAATCAGCGACTCTTCTAGCACGTGTAACTCCACCATGATCAGGTGAAACAACTACCAATTCTTCCTTTGGAATCTCTAACTCCTTGAAGTAACTTGCTAGCATTGGTACTGCTGTAATATCATCGATTGGAATGTCGAAGTAACCCTGAATCTGTGCAGCGTGTAAATCAAATGTTACAACACGGTGAGCCCCTGCAACCTGTAATAGGTTTGCGACTAGTTTCGATGTAATTGGCTGACGTGGTTTAGCTTTACGATCCTGACGTGCATAGCCGTAATAAGGCATAATAACGTTAATTTCACCAGCACTTGCACGTTTACATGCATCGATGCAGATGAGAACTTCCATCAAACGTTCTGATACTGGGTTGCATGTTGACTGAATAATGAAAACAGAACGACCTCTGACAGATTCTTGTGGTTCGACTAAAATCTCACCATCTGCGAAATGTTCAACCTTGATTTTACCTAAAGGTAATCCCAAATGCTTACAAATAGACGCTGCTAGATCGGTGCTTGATGTTAGAGCGAATACGACAGTTTCCTTAACCATGATTTTCCTCTTCTCCCATATGAATGTTGTATATCCTTATTAATTAAAGATGTTTTATAACTATTCGTCAACCCTTACGGCGTACAAATGGTCCGACTGTTTCAGCTTTTGAAACATTTGTGTCTTCTAACCATGTGCCTGGTAAAATTTCTGCGTAATCTTCAACAGTTACATCTCCATATAGATATGTATTAGGATGGATAATTACATCAGTCCCAAATGTTACATTTGGTCCAATATATGTTGTATTAGGATCATAGATTGTAACACCCTTCTTCATCCACTCTGTATTAATTCTTTCTTGCATATATTTTGCGGCATGTGCTAATTCCACATTTCCATTAATTCCTTGTACTTCTTGCCAATCATCACAAGGAATTGCGACAACCTTCTTACCTAGTCTCTTTAAAATCTCAAGTAAATCCGTTAGATAGTATTCGTTCTGGGCATTGTTGTTATTCAAATGCTTGAGACCTTCAAATAAAGATTGGTTATTGAAGGCATAGATACCTGTGTTAATTTCACGTACTGCTTTTTCCGCATCATTTGCATCTTTGAACTCAACAATCTTTTCAACTGTTCCATCCGCATTACGAATGACACGACCATACGCTCCATTGTCTTCCGGAATTGCAGTGAGTACTGCCATATCCGCATCACCAATCAAATCATATAATTTCTGGTATGTTTCTGGTTTTACACATGGTGTATCTCCACTAGCAACTAGAGTAATACCCTCTTCATTTGCAAGTTGTTGTGCCTGCATAACCGCATGACCTGTACCAAGCTGTGGCTCCTGTACTGCAAACTCACACTTTCCAACCATTGCAGTTTCAACTTCGTCATGTTTATAACCAACAACACATACAATTCTTTCTGTTCCAGATTTCTTTAAACTGTTGACAACCATGCCTAACATTGGTACTTCTAAAATCTTATGTAAAACCTTTGGTAATTCTGAGTGCATGCGAGTTCCTTTTCCACCCGCCATAATAATTGCGTTCTTCATTTTGTTTTCTCCTATATTTCATGCAAGCATGATTTATCGCGTATGTACTGTTGTCTTTCTGACAAAGTATTTCTTCTTTTTTAATATATCAATGGAACGGTCCAATAACTCTACATCTTTTGTAATACCAAATACAGTTGAACCACTGCCTGACATCAACACACCATCAAATCCTAAGTCCAATAAATCTTGTTTGGCCTTTCGGATTTCTGGCACAAGTGTCATTGCGGCATTTTCCATCGAGTTACCTAAACTGCTGATGATGCCATCATAATCATTGTATTCCAGCGCTTCTTGCATCGCCTTACAATCCGGATGAATACCTTCTTGTTCATCTACGATATGGAAGGCTTCTGCAGTCGATACACCCTTGCGTGGCTTAATCAGTAGTAAGTAGAAATCTGGACTACATGAGAAAGTTGTAATCTTCTCACCAATCCCTTCCACAAATGCAGGTCGATTGAGGATACAGAATGGCACATCTGCACCAACTTCCTTACCAACCGCAATCATCTCATCTTTTGTAAGATGTAGATTACACATACGATTGATCATACGTATCGCTGCAGCCGCATCTGCACTACCACCCGCAAGACCAGCTCTTGTAGGAATATGTTTCTCCAAACGACAACGGAATTCTTCTGTGATATTATACTTTTCCTGCATGATATGAATTGCCTTTATGATCGTATTCTTATCGTTGATAGGTAAGTAATCACGATTCAATTCCAGTGTCGTTTCTGGTGCAAATTCCATTTCTAAAACATCATAGAAATTGATTGGAACCATAATCATTTTTAAATCATGGTAACCATCTTCACGTTTTCCCACAACATCTAAACACAGATTTATTTTTGCGTATGCTCGTTCTTTCATTTCATGACCTCATGAATTTGTTTTAATTCATCGATGGTTAATTCTTGTGCACGTTTATTCGCAGGGATATTTGCCTTCTCTAGTATCTCTGTTGTCCTAGTACCGTCATCTACATATTCTTTTAGATTATTGTATATAGTCTTGCGACGCTGTTTGAAACATGCACGTACCAATTCGAAGAAATCTCGAATCTCTTCGTTACTTGCGTCGTTATTCTTTCTTGCGAATTGGATAATAACACTATCGACAGCTGGAGATGGATTAAAGGATCTTCCTGGTACTATAAATAAACGCTTGATATCGAATAAATATTGCCCCTCTACAGATAAGGCGTTGTATTCAGGATCTTTTGGTTTTGCGACAAAGCGGTCACCAACTTCCTTTTGTACCATAACCGTAATATAAGAGATATCTGGATTTTCAAATATCTTAAATAATACTGGTGTTGTAATGTAGTATGGAAGGTTTGCACATACAGATACGGTTTTATACTTTTCTTTTAATGCATGTACGACTTCATCTAAATCACATGTTAAGAAATCCTGTAGGATAATCTCTACATTGGAATAGTCCTCTAAAGTATGTTGTAGTACTGGTATTAAACCTTCATCTATCTCAAATGCAAGTACGTGTTGTGCATGCATTGCGAGTTGTTCGGTTAGACTTCCTATGCCTGGACCAATTTCGATGACTGCGCCTTCGCAATGTGACATTTCAGCACAGCGTTCTACAATAATTGGATCAACTAAAAAGTTCTGGCCAAATCCTTTCTTCGCTCGTAATCCAAATTGATCTAGTATCTCTTTTGTGCGAGACGGTGTTGAAATTAATTTTTTCATTTATCTATAACCTCTCGTAATTCCTCTTTGTTAATCGCAAGACAGTTTAGCCTTGCAAGCATGGTTTTCGCATTACCATCACCAATATGGTAGTATTCTCCAACTTTACGTCGGATTTTCGCACTATCTGATTGCCCACTTAAACCGAGTTCAAATAAGTCGCTCATCGTTAAATTACCTTTTGGTTTATCAGTGATAGTTACAACATTCTGTAATGCATTCCACAATGTATCTTTATCCGCATGTTCAATACCAACCTTCTTCTCTGTGCGTGCATTACGCTTCTCAACAAACGCATTCTTACAGTTAGGAACATGCTGATTAATAATATGACGAATTTGATTCCCTGGTGTATCTGGATCTGTAAAGACAATTACACCTCGTGTATCTGACGCATAACGTATTCTTTCAATAACTTTATCATCAATACTACTCCCACCAGTTTCGATTGTTTCACAATCAAAGTATTTCTTTAATTGTTGTGTATCGTGTCTACCTTCCACAACAATTATCTCATGAATGCGATCCATCAGCTTCCTCCAGGAATCTAATCCAGTTTTCATCGATTTGTGCAACCATATCTTCAACTGAAATATTTCGAATCTCTGCCATCTTTTCTACAATGTATGGAATATTGGATGGTTCATTTCGAGTTCCACGGACTGGAACTGGTGCCATGTATGGTGCATCTGTTTCACTCAGTAAGTAGTTTAAGTCGATTGTCTCTACTACATCTACAGAGTGTCTTGCGTTTTTGAATGTTAGTGCGCCACCAAGTGCGATATAATATCCTAACTTCGTAAATTCTTTTGCCATCTCTTTTGAACCAGGGAAACAATGTAATAATCCCTTCCAGTGATGTTTCTTCATAATATCAAAGGTATCCTGCATGGCATCTCTAGAATGTACTAGGATTGGTTTATTTACTTCTCTAGCAAGTTCGATTAACCTTGCGAAGTACTCACGTTGTATAGCACGATCAGTTTCATCTGTAACCCAGTGGTACTCTAGCCCAATCTCTCCAATCGCAGTTACCATTGGATCTTTGGCTAACTCACAAAATGCATTCCAGTATTTTTTATCTATCTTTGTCACATCTTCTGGAAAGATACCCGCCGCAACCTTATAGTTTTCTGGATTACGTTTAACAAATTCGATTGCTCGTTTTGTTTCTTCTAGTGATAATGTAATAATCATTAATTTATCCACATGCTTTTCTTTACAGCGTGCGATAACTTCTTCTAAGTCTTCTTGAAACTCTTCTCCCATCAAATGACAATGGGTATCTACATAATGTAATTCACTCATCTTATTTCCCTAAACAGAAGCGTGAGAAGATTTCATCTAAGAGATCTTCTTTGCCTGCCTTTCCAGTGATTTGTCGTAATGCAGTCCACGCTTTTTCTAAATCGATTGTTACTAAGTCAAGCTCCACACCTGCATGTAATGCATTTACTGCATCGTTCATTGCCTGTTCTGCCTGCAAAGCATAACCAATCTGTCTTTCATTATTTAATGTATCGCTATTGGCTGCGATATATTCACTATGATATTTCTCCACAATCGCATTTGTTAGTTCTGTAATATCCTTTTGGATAGCACTGATAGATATACCTGCATGCATACTATCCTTATCTTTCTTATTATATACAACAATACGATTATGATTCTTTGTCTTCTCTAATAATTCTTGGTCTTCTTCCGTTAATTCTTCGGAACCATCTAATACAACAATCACAAGCTGTGCCTTTTCTAATGCTTGTAAGGATTTGGTAATACCAATTTGTTCAATCGCATCATCACTCTTTCGAATACCTGCGGTATCAATTAGATTTAATGTGATTCCATTTAGTCTTACAGTTCCTTCCACAAGGTCTCTTGTTGTTCCAGCCACATCCGTAACAATGGCTTTATCTTCTTCCAACAACGCATTCAATAAGGAGGACTTACCAACATTTGGTCTACCCAAGATAACGGTATTAATTCCTTCTTTAATCACTGCAGATTGTTGTGCTGTTACGATGATCTGATGAATATCATCAATCCACTTCTCTGCCCTTGGTAGAATTTCCTCCTCTGTTAATTGATGTACATCATCATATTCTGGATAATCGATATTTACTTCGATATTGGAAATGATTTGTGTTAAATCTTCTTCCAATGGTCGCATTAATTTCGCAACAGAACCTTTTAGTGAATGAATTGCGCTCTTTGCGTTAATTTCATCCTTTGCCCAAATTAAGTCATTGATACCTTCTGCTTGCGACAAGTCCATTTTTCCACTGAGGAATGCACGTTCAGTAAATTCTCCACGACGTGCCATACGTGCTCCTGCACCAAGAATTAGGGATAATACTTTTCTTGTGATATATACGCCACCATGACAAGAGATTTCCACAACATCTTCACCAGTATATGATTTTGGTGCACGGAAAAGGCTGACGAGTACTTCGTCAATAGATTCATTTCCTTCTTTGATAGTTGCGTAATGGATTGTATATCCCTTGGCATCACTAAAATCTTTGCCTGTTAAGTCGGTAACGATTTGAATTGCGTCACCACCAGAAATACGAATGACGGAGATGGCTCCCATCGCATCGGCAGTGGCGATTGCGGCTATAGTATCCTGAAACATGCTATCCCTCCAGTTTTCCACTATTATTGTACTAGTTTTATCCATTCTCTGCATGACATCTCAGCAGTTTTTTCAATGTGTGCTAAGATTAAGCTATGAAACTATCAAATTCTATCCAAAATGCCCTCAATGAAATGGGCTATCATTCCTTATTACCGATTCAAGAAACTGTCATTCCGATGATTCAAGAAGGGAAAAGTTTATTTGTACTAGCCAAAACGGGTAGTGGTAAAACTGCCTCATATTTGATTCCCGCAATTGAACAAGTAAATCCGAATGATGATTTTACTTCTACTTTAATTGTGGCTCCTACAAGAGAACTCGCGATTCAAATCTCATTAGAAGCCAAGTTACTCGCTTCCTATACACAGGTACATATTGTTACTTTGATTGGTGGCATGGATACAGAAAAGCAGCTAAATGCATTACGTCATCGTCCACACATCATCATCGGAACACCAGGTCGATTACTGGATTTATATAACCAAGAAGCTTTCAAACTTTCCAATTTATCTCTTTTTGTGATTGATGAGGCAGATCAAGTCTACTCCACAGGACAATCGGAAGAAGTGAAGCAACTAAGAATCGCAATTCATGGCGTTCAAACGATATGTCTTTCTGCCACAAAGAATGACACAATTCACACTTACTTTGATACTCCATTTGAAGAAGTGCTGCAAGGAAGTGTATCGGTGAATGAAAAGATTAGTTCTTACTATCTTGAGACAGAAAATAAAAAAGACACATTATTATCTCTTTTGCAATCACTACCAATCACATCGGCGATTGTATTTGTAAACCATCGCAGTACCGCAGTTGAATTATCAAATCTACTACTACGCAATCATATTCTTAGTTCTGCTTTCTCCGGTTATTTTGATGAGAGAAAACGTATCGCCATCATGAGCGACTTCCGCAAAGGTGATATACGTGTATTAGTTGCGACTGATGCGGCTGCTAGAGGTATTGATATCCGTGAGCTGTCTCATGTGATTCATTATGATATTCCTATTGATACTGAAACATTCATTCATCGCTCAGGTCGTACTGCGCATCAAGGTGATGAAGGTATTTCCATTTCACTGCTTTCAGCCGAAGAGATGAAATCTGAAGTTGGTATATATATTCGCATGCATAGTCAAGCATATACACCACAAGATACACATCCTGTTGATTTATCGATTCCATATCAAAAAAAGGCTGTGCCTTCTACGCAAGTAACACAACTTCTAATTCGAGCAGGTAGAAATGATAAGATACGTCCAAAAGATATCATCGGTGCACTTTGTACTATATTCTCCTTTGATGAAATTGGCACACTTGAAGTTCAAGACCGCTTCTCAACTGTTACAATTCTTTGCAAAGAGGATGATATTTTATCTCGTTTTGAAGATTTTACTATCAAAGGAAAACGTAGAAAAGTTGAATTATTGAATCAATAAATTTGAAGTATACTACAAATTTTATGTATTTTTGAAAATATTTGAAGTTTGCTTCAAATATTCACTTCTCTTTACAAAAGCGATATACTAAAAATACCAATACATCTACTATTTATCATTATTTCTTAAAATTGTGAGGTGAACGTATGAATAAAACTAGCACAAAGGTTTTAATCTCCGGTTTTTTACTCATCTTATTTGCATCTATCTGTTTTAGTATTTATATTTATATGCAGTTTAACGCAACAATTTCTTTGGGAAAAGGGCATTATCTTGCGATGGATTCAAATTCAAATGGTGCTTACAACATGGAAATCTATGAAGATCATTCTGTGAAGATTTTCCTAGATAAAGTATATGTAGAAGGTACTCTAGAACACGAACAGACACAATACACGGACTCATATTATATTCAAACAAAGGATAAGAAATATTACATGACCATAAATCACGATACTGTATCTGTTCCGATAGAGATGAATGGAGATTTAGTATCTTTAGTATTCAAATTTGTTAGTAATGTTCCATTTACACAAATTAATTTACCACAAAAATAATTATGCAATTATAAAGTGAACCTCCTAAGTTATTATAAAAACTTAGGAGGTTCGCTTTAGGTTACATTACTTTGTCTTTATAGGAAACCATCCCATATTAAGACGAATTTCCTTTCGCTCTAAATCAGTGTTTGTATAACAGCAACTGTCAAAACCGATTAAGGTAAAACCTGCATGCAGGTAGAAGTTAACTGCATTTATATTTGATGATTGTGTCTCTAAAATCAATGTACGATAGTTTTTTTCTACTGTAATCTTTTTGGCAATGTCTAACAATCTCTTACCATACCCTTGCCCTCTCAACTTCTCATCAACAAATAGTTCTGTAATAATCAATCGATTTGTCCAGCTCTCTGGACAAATTTCAATTGCCGCAAGTAATTTGTTATCTTCTGTAATACCAAAGGCTTCCGCATCTTCCCACCAGTCTTCGTAAAGCTTATCATGATATTCGCAATCCTTTAAACTATGTATAAATGGTTTCGTAAATTTTTTCTTTTGGATTGAAATCTGAAAACCATCATCTGTTCTTTGCATATTCACATCGTAGTATTCTTTCGATGTGTATTCAATAGGTAACAGTGTTCCTTTCCATGTATCTTTCTTTAGTTTATAAATGATATTGTTTTCCATCATTTTCAATCCTTTCGACAAATACAAACTATATGCATCACAGTTTTTCTATAATGCGCCCAAATCTTGTAATGTACCATTACCTTCTGGTTGAATATTTTCTAGTTTGATATTTGGATTTCTCTTTTGTAAGTATCCTGCAAATCTTCTCGCTTCGCCTTTATCTCGGCAGCTAAGTGAGAAGGTTTTTTCTTTATTTGTAAGGTAGATGGTCAACTTACCATGTGCACCTTCTTCTACCTTCATGACTTGGATATCCATTGTGGATTCTTCATGCATGTCTAATCCTATACATGCGATCATACGATCATTTAAAATCCAACTACGGTCTATCACACCACCTTTTTCGTATTCTTCGATATTGTGAATTGATTTTAGTGCCCGTGATATTTTAAATTTCTTTGTATAGTACATAACTAGGATGACACCCAAGATAGCTGTACCTACCATCATCGCATAACGTAATTCTTGAATTCCCTTTTTTTGATAGAAAAACGCTAATGCGAACACTAGGAATACAAGTGGTGTCATGAACGGTCCATACAATAAACTATTTAGTGACTGATAGTATTTTTTAATCATATTGTTACCTCGATGGTCTTATCATACCATATATAAAAAACAGATAATGAAGAATGTCTTCACTATCTGTTTCTTTTATCCTTTAACGTTTAATCTGTTCAATGCTTTCTTTAATGCGATTTCTGCACGAACTTGATCGACGTTCTTATCATTTGACTGTAGACGTTGTTCTGCTCGAATCTTCGCAGCGATTGCACGTTCAACATCAATCTCATCTTTATTTTCGATTGCGTCGACCATGATTTCAGCTTTGTTATCTCTAAAGTAGAATAGTCCTCCAGTCACCGCATATTCCATTCGTTTTCCGGATTCGACTGTTGTCATCTTACCTATTCGCAACATTGTCACAATTGGCATATGTTCAGGTAAGATACCTCTTTGACCATCCTGTGTTTCTATGTTTAGGATAGATGTATCTAACTCTTTATATACACCATGTGGTGTCACGATGCGGCAATGAATCATACTCATTTCAGTGACTCTGCCTTCTTAACAACATCTTCAATTGTTCCAACGCTTAGGAATGCGGCTTCCGGTAAATCATCGTATTTCCCTTCAAGAATTTCTTTGAAGCTTCTAACTGTATCTGCGACTGGCACATAAATACCTGGAATTCCTGAGAATTGTTCCGCAACGGAGAATGGTTGTGATAGGAAGTTACGAACACGACGTGCTCTTGCGACAATCTTCTTATCTTCTTCGCCTAACTCTTCCATACCCAAAATTGCGATAATGTCTTGAAGTTCACGATATCTTTGTAGGATTTGCTGAACCTGACGAGCTACCTCATAATGTTCATCACCAATGACAAGTGGGTCCAACATACGTGAAGAGGATCCTAATGGGTCAACCGCTGGATAGATACCTAACGCAGCGATAGAACGGTCTAATACAAGACGTGCATCCAAGTGTGAGAATGTTGTTGCTGGAGCTGGGTCTGTTAAGTCATCGGCAGGCACGTAAATTGCCTGTACGGATGTAATAGAACCTTGATCGGTTGATGTAATTCTCTCTTGTAATCTACCCATTTCTGTCGCAAGGGTTGGCTGGTATCCTACTGCAGATGGCATACGACCAAGTAGTGCGGATACTTCTGAACCTGCCTGGGTGAAACGGAAGATATTATCGATAAATAATAATACATCTTGATGTTCTTCATCACGGAAGTATTCAGCCATTGTAAGTGCGGATAGTGCTACACGCATTCTCGCACCTGGTGATTCATTCATCTGTCCGTATGTAAGAACTGTATTCTTTAATACGCCAGATTCTTCCATTTCATGGTACATGTCGTTACCTTCACGTGTACGTTCACCGACACCCGCAACGACAGAACGTCCACCATGTTCGATTGCGATATTGTGGATTAATTCCTGCATTAAGACTGTCTTACCTACACCTGCACCACCGAATAAACCAATCTTACCACCCTTAGAATATGGGCATAGTAAGTCGATAACCTTGATACCTGTTTCTAGAATTTCACTAGTTGTCTGTTGTTGTGCAAATGTTGGAGCGTCTCTATGAATTGGTAATTTATGTTTTGCGTGTACCTCACCTAATCCATCAATTGGCTCACCAAGTACATTAAACATACGTCCTAATACTTCATCACCAACTGGTACTTCGATTGGTGCCCCTGTATCTGTACATTCCATGCCACGAACAAGTCCATCTGTGGATGACATCGCAATGCAGCGAACCACATCGTCTCCGATATGCTGTGCTACTTCTGCGGTCATTGATGTCTGATCGTCAATTTTTACTTTAATTGCGTTATTGATGGAAGGTAAGTGTTCCGAGTCAAAGCGAATATCAATGACCGGTCCAATGACCTGTACAATTTTTCCTGTAACACTCATTGTTTTACCTTCTTTCTATACGGCACTTGAGCCACCAACAATTTCCGTTATTTCCTGGGTAATTGCGGCTTGTCTTGCCTTATTGTATTCGAGTTTGAGCGTTGTGCTTAACTCATCTGCGTTATCTGAAGCTGCCTTCATCGCTACACGACGGCTTCCTTGTTCTGCGGTTGTGGATTCCATCCAGTCTGAATACGTTACATCAGTAATCATCATTGGAATCAAGCTATCCAATATAGAAGATGGATCCGGTTCGAATAGTGTTTCTTGGTGTTCTCCAGTCTTTTCTTTCTTTTGATCTGGATTGATAGTACATGGTAATAACACATCCAACTCTGGTGTAAATGTCATTGTATTTACAAATCTTGTATACAGGATCTGTACCTTACCAACTTCACCTGTCTGATAGCGTGCTACACCATCTTCAACACATTTCTTTAAATCCGCAAATGAGATTTTATCTGATGAGATTTGTTCCTCATTGATGATATTAAATCCTGCTTCTTTTAGCTGGTGATGGATTGCAGTTCCAACTAAGAATACTGGGTCAGTAGGGTCCAATGTTTCTCTTGCTAACTTAAAGACATTCTGGTTGTATCCACCACATAGGCCTAAATCTGAACAGAAGATAATCGTCATTGTATGTGGGTTATGATTATGCACTAGATACTTACTTTCAACGTCTTGGTTGTTTGCGACAATATCATTGACCGTATCTTGTAAACGTTGTGCATATTCACGGTTGGCTTCCATCTTTTTTCTTTGTTTTAGAAGCTTTGCGTTGGCAATCATCTCCATCGCTTTTGTAATCTTTTTGGTGGAGTTGACAGACTTAATTCTGCTACGCAAAGCCTGTCTGGATTGTGCCATCTTAGTTTACCCCTTTAACAAGTACGTATTGTTCGATAACTTTATCCATTACTTCCGTAATCTTAGAACGTAGTTCATCATTGATGACTGCTTCTGTTTCAATTCGATCGCATACGTCTTTTGCGTTTTCTTTGAAGTATCTGTGGATACTCTTCTCAAAGCTTGCAATATCTTCGATTTCAACACGGTCCAAATAACCATTCTTCGCAGCAAACAAGGATAATACTTGTTCTGTCATAGATAATGGTTGGTATTGTCCTTGCTTGAGAAGTTCAGTTAATTTAGCACCATGACTTAAAATCTTCTTCGTGACTGGATCGAGGTCCGAACCAAATTGTGAGAATGACAACATTTCGTGGTATTGTGCTAAGTCTAACTTCAAGGTTGAAGATACACTCTTCATTGCCTTTGTCTGTGCATTAGAACCTACACGGGATACAGATAGACCAGAGTCTACGGCTGGTCTTATACCAGCTGCGAATAGATCTGTCTGTAAGAAAATCTGTCCATCGGTAATTGAGATAACGTTAGTTGGGATATATGCTGAGATATCGCCAGCCTGTGTTTCAATAATTGGAAGTGCTGTAAGTGATCCTCCACCTAAGGCATCAGATAACTTCGCAGCTCTTTCAAGTAATCTACTATGTAAGTAGAATACATCACCTGGATACGCTTCACGTCCTGGTGGTCTTCTTAATAATAGGGACATTGTACGGTACGCAACTGCGTGTTTTGATAAGTCATCGTACACAATTAATACGTCCTTACCCTGTTCCATCCATTCTTCACCAATTGCACAACCTGCATATGGCGCGATGTATTGTAATGGAGCACTTGCGGAAGCACCTGCGTTAACGATTGTTGTGTATGACATCGCATCACTTTCACGTAACTTCTGTACTAAACGAGCAACTGTACTTTCCTTTTGTCCGATAGCGACATAAATACAGTTTACATTCTTTCCTTTTTGGTTGATGATTGCGTCGATTGCGATTGCTGTCTTACCAGTTTCACGGTCACCGATAATAAGCTCACGCTGACCTTTACCAATTGGAATCATGGAGTCGATTACCTTTAAACCAGTCATTAATGGCTGGTATACAGATTTTCTCGTCATGACACCTGGTGCAACTCTTTCGATTGGACGTGACTTTGTGCTAACGATAGGTTCACCACCATCGACTGCTTCACCGAGCGCATTTACAACTCTTCCAAGTAATGCATCGCCGACTGGTACTTCAACGATTCTACCTGTACGTTTTACTTCATCACCTTCGCGAATCAAAGTATCGTGACCGAGTAATACGGCACCGATATGGTCTTCTTCTAAGTTCAATACCATTCCCATAACACCATGTGGGAATTCTAAAAGTTCTGAGGACATTGCTTTATCGATGCCCTGGACCATGGCAATTCCATCGCCGACACTAATAACGTAGCCGACATCATCGGACTGAATCTTTTGTTCATAGTTTTTGATTTGATCTTTAATCAAAGAACTGATTTCTTCTGGTCTGATTTGACTCATGCCTGTCCTCCTTTCAATATCGCATTCTTCATGCGTTCAATTTTTGTTTTTGTTGTGATATCTGTAACGTTGTTGCCGACAGTTACTTTAATACCTGCAATAATTTGTGGATCGATATGGTTTTCAATTGTAACTGTCTTCTTTGTTTTTTGGATGAGTGCTTCTTGAATTCTATTTAAGTCTTCTTGACTTAATTTACGTGCGGAATACACCACTGCTTTAACGATACCTAGTTCCTCATTTGCGAGTGTTTCAAACTTGCGTAGAATTTCATCAATATATGTGACTCTTCCACGATCAACTAGTAATTTCAGTAGATTTAAAATATCCTGATCAACAACTTTACCAAATACATTTGTTATAAAGTTCTTCTTTTCTTCTTTTGTTATTTTTACTGCGCGTAAGAATAGTTCAACTTCATTGTTTTCTTTTAAGATTTTTAACAATGATTCACATTGTGCTTTCTTCTCGCGTACTGTGTTATTTTCAGTTGCTAGCTCGAACAGTCCTTGTCCATAGCGTTCAGCTATCTCATTCACCATTTCCAACTGTTTCCTTTACGAACGCATCAATTGCCTGACGGTCAACTTTTTCAGCTTCTTGTTCGCCAATTAACTTACCTGCAGCACTGAATGCGACATCGACCATTTCTTTCTTCATGGATGTGTACATCTCTCTACGTTCTGCTTCGATCTGTTCTTGTGCTCGCTGTTTTACAGCTGCAGCTTCTTTATCAGCCTGTGCAAGGATTTGTTTCTTTTCTTGCTTTGCTTGCTGAATTGCAGCACTTACGATTTCTTCTGATTTTGTAGATGCAGTATTCAACTGCTCTAATGCAACCTTACGATCTGCCAAGGCTTCTTCTTTTGCCTTTTGACTTAACGCAAGTTCTTCTTGCATCTTTTCTGCTCTAGCATCCAAAAAGCTCTTTACAGATGCCCATAGAAAATATTTTGCAATCAGAAATAATACGAGTGTACTACAAAGTTGAGTCAGCACTGTCAAACCATTTGGAAATAACTGTTCTACAATATTGACTTCCATAGTTACCTGAAAGCCTCAATTAGTATACGAAAATAAGAAGAATAGAAACTAACAAACCGTAAATAGCACATGTTTCAGACAAAGCGATACCTAAAATCATTGTGGAACGAATCTTTGATTCTGCTTCTGGATTCTTACCGATAGCGTCACATGCGTGAGCGGCTACTGTACCTTCACCTAAACCTGTCATGAATCCTGTAAATACTGCGATACCTGCACCAATTGCGATTAAACCCTTTTCCATAATTTTTTCTCCTTTTAATCTTTTTCTTCTTCAGGAATATCGTTTCCTAAAAGTACGATTGTCAAAGTGACAAATACCAATGTTTGAATAAACCCTGCAAATAAATCAAAATACATGTGTAATATTGGGGTAATAATTGGAGCCATGAAATTAAATACTGTTCCTTGGATACCAACTAATCCTGCGATTGCATTTGATAGATTTGCTGTCCCCATATATACCAGGGACATCATAATAGAACCACAAGTGATATTACCGAATAAACGTAATGCCATGGATAACATCGTTGAGAACTTACCGATGATATTCATTGGCAACATCGGTGCTATTGGTTCTAAGAATGCATGCATGTAAGCTTTAAAGCCACCATATTTTAGTTCCGCAACCTGAATCATTAACCAAGTTAGAAATGATAATGTAATCGTTACGCTAAAATTAGCTGTCGGTGAACTTAGTCCAAATAGCGAAATTGTATTACTGATAAAGATATATACCCATAACGTTAAGATATACGGTGTCAATTTATCCGCTACTTTCTTACCTACATTTGTTCGTACCGTTTTATATACAGTTTCCGTTACTAATAAAATCGGTACAACGATACCTTTTGGTTTTTCTAATGGATCTGCCTTATTAATTTTCTTTGACAATAATATCATCGCGATTGCTAGGACGATTGTAATCAATATGATTACATATACGTCCGATTGTATTGTCATGTCTTCACCGTCCTCTCTCTATGACTGCCACATGAAATATAATTGCTAATTTAATTGTTGAAAGACCAATCGCGCATGTAAGAACATTGAGATATTGCGGAAAGACTGCACTGACTATTAGCACTGCTGCCATCAAGAAATAATTGATAGCGAAGTTTAAGTAGCTTCCAGATGAGGATTGCATATTTAATACTCGCTTTGCAAAAATCTCTGTTCGTTTATAAATAATGAATGCGGCAACTGCTCCTAACAACCAACCTGTCGTCCATTGCCAATGGAACGGCAAGAAAACAAAACTAATCAGAACGAATGCATAGTATATTTTCCAAGTATGATTTGTCATTTCTTACTTCCAATTACTTGCATTATATTCCTTTTTAAGCATATGTAAAAAAGTATATTTTTCACAATAACTAGCCTTCATCTAAGCAATTCAATATTTCTAAGATACGGTTTAAATCTGCTGTATCTGTATATCGAATTGTAAGTTTTTTGTTCTGAATTGTTACCTTCGTGCCAAGCTTCACAGAAATCTGATGTTCTAGATCGTGGATGATTGGATCACGTTTCTTTTCTGGTTTTGTTTTGTTTGGTTTAACTTCTTCTGAATTAATATTTCTAACATAGGCTTCTACTTCACGAACTGACATTTTATCCTTCAAGATTTTCTCAGCCGCATCAAGCATTTCCGTCTCATCTTTTAAGCCGAGTAATGGACGTACATGTCCCATTGCGAGTCTTTTATCTACGACTAATTTTTGGACCTCAGATGGAAGTTTTAAGAGTCGCATGATATTTGCACAATATTCACGGGATTTACCAACTCTTTCTGCCAGTTTTTCTTGTGTATAACCTAATTTCTTCACAAGTGAATCATAGGCTGCAGCTTCTTCAATTGCATTTAAGTCTTCACGTTGTACATTTTCTAAGATGGCAATTTCCATCATCTGTTCTTCTGTAAATTCTACAGAAATTGCAGGTACGACTTTAAGTCCAGCAATCTTTGCTGCACGTAAACGTCTTTCACCAGTGATTAAATCATAACCACTGACACTCTTACGTACGAGTAATGGTGTAAAGATTCCATGTGTTCGAATGGAATCTGCTAATTCATTTAACGCAGTTTGATCAAATTCTTTTCTTGGCTGATAAGGATTTGGTCTAATTTCTTCAATTGCGATTTCTACTTCTCTTCTGCCTGGCACTTCCTTTGCGCTACTTTGAATGTCGTCAAGGAACTGTTCAACATTTGATCCGAAGATAGAATCTAAACCACGTCCTAAGCCTTTTTGTTTTTTCTCTGCCATTTTCTATCGTTTGATCCTTTCGTTTTGTGTAACTACTTCTTTTACTAGTTGTGCGTAAGCACGCGCACCTTCCGAACGGGTATCATACTCAAAAATTGATTGTTCACGAGATGGGGCTTCTGATAAGCGTACATTTCGTGGGATGAAACAGTGGTAAACCTTTTCTTTAAAGTATTTACGTACTTCCTGTTGTACTTCTACAGATAACTTTGTACGTACATCAAACATTGTTAGAAGTACACCTTCGATAGATAATCGTGGATTCCATAATTTCTGAACCAAACGAATCGTACTTAATAACTGTGTTAATCCTTCTAGCGCAAAGTATTCACACTGTACCGGAATCATCACAGAGTCTGCTGCTGTTAATGCGTTTGTATTCAATAAGCCTAGTGCTGGTGGGCAATCAATAATGATGTAATCATATTGATTTCTTACCGCTTCTAGTTTTCTCTTTAATAGTTGTTCACGACCTGTTTCGTATTGAGCCATATCGACATCTGCACCAGATAAGTCGATGGTTGATGGTAGTACATCTAATGGTGGCATCTGTAGTGTAACTTTTACATCATCCACGTTTTCATCTCTCATCAAGATATCGTATACCGTCTTATCAAAGCCTACTTTGTGCGCACCGATACCATGGGTCGCATTTCCCTGTGGATCGAAGTCTACTAAGAGTACTTTTTTACCGATATATGATAAGCCAGATGCCAGATTCATGGATGTTGTTGTTTTCCCTACACCACCCTTTTGGTTTGCGATTGCAATGATCTTTCCCATAATACTTCTCCCCTATGAATTCTTTGGGAAACGGATGATCATGCATACTTCTTGCGGTCTGTCTTCCGTTTCTACTTTTGCTTGAATACCCATTTTATTAATCAATTTAATACTCTGATTAATTGTATTTACCGCAATCTGTGTACTCCGAGAGAAACCCTTTGTCTTTTGATGTTTATGTTTCTTCTTTGGAATATCATCTAGACTTGCGATATAGTCTTCTGTTTGTCTTACATTAAATTCAGCTGCGACAATATGATGGAATACTTCTTTCTGTCTATCACTAGGTACTGTTAATAATGCACGTGCGTGACGTTCTGTGATTTTTGTTTCCATGACCGCATCCTGAATCTCAATTGGTAAATTTAATAAGCGAATCTTATTGGCTACTGCGGATTGTGACTTACCCACTTTTTGTGCTACCTGTTCTTGGGTCAATCCAGATTGACGCATAATTTGTAAGTAGCTTTTCGCCTCTTCGATTGCGGTTAGATTTTCACGTTGGATATTTTCAACCAGTGCCATCTGTGCTGCTTGGTTTTCATTTGGTGACATGATATAACATGGCACTTCTTTAAAACCAATCATCTTACATGCGCGGAATCTTCTCTCTCCCGTAATAATTTCGTATATATCATCAATCTTTCGAACAGTAATCGGTTGAATCAATCCGTTCTCTTTTATTGAGAGTGCTAATTCACGTAAAGCTTCTTCATCAAACACCAATCTTGGTTGATATCTTGATGGAACAATTTTCTCCGTTGGGATATCTACGATGCGATTGGTATCTTTTCGATCGAATATACTTAAAATGCTTGGCATATAACCCTCCCTTATAAAGGCTTCTTTTTTATTTGCCCGTAATTGCGTGGATATTGTTGCGGCGTGTGACTTATTTTGCGGTAATATAAGTTCACTCGCATATCTCCTGTATATAAAGATGTATCCTGTGTTTCTTCTAGCTCTACGCCAAGCACCTTGGTCGCATGTGCTGCTTCTTTAGCTTCCTCATTACCCTGCATGCCTTTCATTGCCAGGAATAATCCATTCACTTTCACGAGTGGAATGCATAATTCTGATAAGACACGTAAGTTTGCGACTGCTCTAGCAGTTACCACATCGTACAGTTCACGATCTGTTTTAACCTGTTCTTCTGCACGTGTGTTATAAACATGGATGTTTTCTAAATGCAGTTGATGAATTACTTCTTCTAAAAATGTGCACCGTTTTCCTGTTGGTTCAATGAGTGACACATCTAATTCTGGTTTGACGATTTTCCAAACCAGCCCTGGAAACCCTGCTCCAGTTCCAACATCTGCTACTTTCCCAAAAATCTTAGCTTTTCCTAATGGCAAGATGGAATCGTAGAAATGTTTCTCTAATATTTCACCATATTCTGTGATGGCCGTAAGATTCATTTTTTCATTCCACTCAGCCAAAAGTTGGGCGTATTGTTCAAGTTGTTTAACTTGTGTTTCTGACAGCGAAATTTGTAGCTCTGCTGCTTTTTCTATCAGTTCTTGTATTGTCATAGTCTCTGTGTGACCTATTCTATCACCATCACGTTCCCTGTGAAAGATGAAAATATGTTGATAACTTTTTTCTCCACAATTGCGGAAAGTTGATTTATCCACAAATTAGATAAATTTGTTTTTATTTGTGGATAAAATAGTTTTCCACAAATTATAAATAAGTCTTATTTTGCATCGTTATTTACAATAAATGAAGCGTTAGGTAATGTCTCTACCCAGTCACAGAATGCACGCCATTCTGGTAGGCGATGTGTCTTACGCTGTGCGTAAATTGTCTTTAACTGACGGTAGTTTGTTGTCATACGTGCAGTGATTCTAAAACCTGCTGGATTGGAGTAAAGAATCTCAAGGTACTTTACTTTTGCTTCTTCATTTAACTCAGTTACATCTTCTCCAGCTAATTTCTTATCAGAAATCTTCTGTGTTAATTCGTTGTAGGAATTTACTTTTTCTTTCATGATTTTGATAATGCGTGGATCTGTATAGGAGATATACACCTCATCTAAATTAAACTTTGTGATACGGTGCATTGTGGATTGTGAACTGATAAAGTCTAGGAAATGATAGCGTTCCGCTTCTACCCATGCCTTGTTTGTAAATGTAAGGTCGAACTGTACGATAATTCCATTTAAGAAGTTATCATGGCCACTTCCCGGCTTCGCATTCGCAAGTGCGTGTGTACGCGGAACGATTGTTCCGTCCACTTTTGTTAAATCAACAGCCATTGGATATTTAGAACCCATAACTGCAGATTCCATCCCATAGACATTTACATTTGATACTACGTCTGTGTATTTCATTTCTTATCTTCCTTTTCCTTGTTTGATTGCTATCGCAAGTACTGCAATATCAGCTGGATTTACACCTGATATTCTAGATGCTTGTCCCATCGTAGCCGGTTTATATTTTGTGAGTTTCTGTCTACCTTCAATTGATAGATTATCAACTTCATCGTAATTGAAATCGACTCCTAGTTTGATACCATCCATCTCTTTTAACTTATTGGCTTCTCGTTTTGCTTTGTCGATATATCCTGCATATTTTAGTTCGATATCACACTGGTTAGCGATTTCTTCATCAACTTCTTCTCCGATTGTAGCGAGAAGTTCTTTTGTTGTAACGTTTGGTCGTTTTACCAAGTCAATGCCATTAATACCAATATGTGCATCACTTTCATAACCTAGTGATGTGAGGTATGCATGTACTTTTTCTTCATCTTGTACGAATGTAGTTTCAGATAGATGTTGTTCTAACTTCTTGATATTTTCCATCTTTGCGAGATATGCATCATATCTTTCTTGACTAACTAGTCCAATTTGACGACCATATTCAATCAGTCGTTGGTCAGCATTATCATGTCTCAACAACAATCTAAACTCTGCACGTGATGTTAATAAACGGTATGGCTCTAATGTACCTTTGGTTGTTAGATCATCAACTAAGACACCAATATATGCTTCGTTTCTTGCTAGAATAAGTGGCTCTTTTCCATCGAGTTTCATACATGCATTAATACCTGCAAGTAAACCTTGTCCAGCAGCTTCTTCATATCCCGATGTTCCGTTAACTTGACCTGCTGTAAATAAATTTTCAATAATCTTCGATTCAAAACTTGGCTTCATTTGAATTGGATCAATTGCATCGTATTCAATAGCGTACGCATATTTCTTAATGATTGCATTTTCAAAACCAGGTAGTGAATACACCATCTTTTCTTGTATATCTCTTGGAAGAGATGTTGAGAATCCCTGTAGGTAGATAGTATCTAACTCAAGTGATTCTGGTTCTAAGAATAATAGATGTCTTGGCTTATCTTTAAAACGCACAAGTTTATCTTCAATCGATGGACAATAACGAGGTCCAACTCCCTTTACAACACCAGAGTACATACTGGATTTATTAAGATTACCTAAAATATATTCATGTGTTTCTGGGGTTGTATATGTCATATGGCAACATACTTGCTTATCATATGGTAATACATCTTCTCTTGTGGTTAATTCTGAGAAGTGTAAGAAACCTTCTGTCCCTGGTTCTAGCTTGGTTTTACTAAAATCAATAGATGAGCGTAGGATTCTTGGCGGTGTTCCTGTTTTTAAACGGAAGGTTCTCAAACCTAACTCTCGCAAAGACTCTGATAAGTCTCCTGTTGTAGGTTCAAGATCTGGCCCACCTGGTGTAACTTCTGATGAAATCATATTTACACCGGCCATATATGTGCCTGTTGTTACTATTACAATCTTGGCATTTAAGATTGTGCCATCTTTTAACGTAACACCTGTTACTTTGTTGTTGGTTACGTTTAGTTTAGTTGCCATACCTTCAATGATGGTTAGGTTTTCTTGATGTAAACAGATATCTTGCATCATACGCTTGTATGCAAGTTTATCTGATTGTACACGTAGTGCACGTACACCTGGACCCTTTGCGCCATTTAGCATCTTGAATTGCAGTGCTGTCTTATCCGCAGTGATAGCCATTTGACCACCCAATGCATCAATTTCTCGTACGACAATCCCTTTTGCAGGTCCACCTACTGATGGGTTACATGGCATCTTACCAATATTTTCTATCTTCAACGTGAGAAGACATGTGTTCTTTTTTAATCGTGCAGAGGCTAGGGCAGCTTCAATACCTGCATGGCCACCACCGATAACAATAATATCAAAATCACTCATTGTTTATTTCTTCCACCATTTCCTTTAATTCGTCAGGTATATTTGGGGAAAGTATTTCAAATCTGATTTTGCCTTCCAAACCCTGATGCTTGGCCAACAAACGATACATCGTTAGCCGTCCTATATATTCGCGAATCTTTTGAGGCTGTTCTTTGACTTGTGATACGAAAGGAATCGCAATTTGTATTTCATTACCATTCATGCGAATACACTCTCTATTACTACCACGAATTAGCTCCCAACCTGATTCTTTTGCTTTTTGTTTTGCGTACCGTTCTATCGTACGTTGTTGTCTTTCATTTCCACTATCTTGTCCAATCTCTTGAGAGATGACTGCTAGGTAATGTTTTGTGGCATCTTCTTTAAAGATTTCTTCTGGGGTGATATTTGGATTTGCACTCCAGAGGTCGATACCATGTTTTTGTGCTTGTTGTAGAATCTTGGCTGTTATCTTTGGACTATCTTTATCTAAATAACAATAACTTTCAAGATTGTTTTGTATCGAGATACCAACATCATCTGGATAGACTGGAGATAAGAAGAATACAACGTTTGTTAAATACAAACAGTTCATTTGTGGAGGTATATTTCCACGAGATGCTTTTTCTATCGCTGCATAGAGCCCATCTTGTGTGTCATATCCAGTAGAATCCCCATAGCGATTCCACATCTGTTTCAAAGAAAGGTTAATCTCAGAATCATAATGTGCATAGCCAATCAAAGCTTTCTTACGCCCATGATTTGGTCTTGCGAAAAAGAATAATAAATCTCCTTTGTGGAAATCTGTAAACTTCTTATTGGATAATCTCCAAAATAGTATCGATTGATTTCGACATAAGCGATGATATGCAAGCATCTTTTCATCTGTTACATATGCGATAGACCCCATTATGATTCCTCCTTTCTATATTAATTAGAATAAGCCGTAGGTTTCTCCATGTTCATCAACACCCATATTGACTGCTGCAGGCACCTTTGGAAGTCCTGGCATTGTGAGTACATTGCCAGTGTAAACAACCATAAATCCCGCACCAGCAGATATCGAAATATCTGTAATATGTGTCACAAAGTTTTCCGGTCTTCCTTTAAGGGCAGGATCATCACTCAGCGATAATGGCGTCTTTGCCATACATACCGGTAACTTATCCCATCCATGTTTGATAAAGTCCTGTATCTTTGTTTTGGTTAGTTCGCTAAATTCTACAAGTGGTGAACCATAAACTATTTCACAAATCTTTGTAATTTTTGTTTCAATGGAATCTTCCACATCATAGATTGGTTGATACTTGCCTGCATGGTCTGTAATCTCTACAACCTTATTTGCAAGATCTAGCATACCCTCTCCACCTTTTGCCCATCCATCTGCTTCCGCAACCGGATAGTTATTTTCATGACACCACGCAAGTAACGCATCTACTTCTTCTTTACTATCTTTTGCGAACTTGTTAATAGCGACAATAAATGGAAGTTTGAAGCTTTGTATTGTTTCAATGTGTTTCTGCAGGTTCTTCGCACCTGCAAGCATAGCTTCAATGTTTGGTTGATCAAGATTTTCTTGTTCAATTCCTCCATGCATCTTAAGAGCGCGAATTGTTGCGACTACCACAACTGCTGAAGGGTCTAGTTCTGCTAATCGGCATTTAATATCTAAGAACTTTTCCGCTCCTAAATCTGCACCAAACCCTGCTTCAGTTACTACATAATCAGCTAATTTAAGGGCCATCTTAGTAGCGATAACTGAGTTACATCCATGTGCAATGTTTGCGAATGGTCCACCATGTATGAATGTTGGAGTATGTTCCAAAGTTTGTACCAAGTTTGGATTAATCGCTTCCTTCATCACGACTGTAGCAGCACCAGCAGCTTGAATATCATTCACAGTTACTGGTTGATTATCGTATGTATACGCAACAACTGCTTTACCAATTCTCTTTTCAAAATCCTGTAAATCTTTTGAAAGACATAAGATGGCCATTACTTCAGAAGCTACTGTAATTACAAAATGGTCTTCTCTTTCAACACCATTCGATTTCTTCTTCTGTGCAATTGTAATGTCACGTAGTGTACGATCATTCATATCTAAGCAACGCTTCCAAGTAACTCTTGTTGGGTCGATATTAAGTGGATTACCTTGGAAGATTGAATTATCTAAGATAGCCGCAATTAAGTTATTGGCTGTTGTGATTGCATGCATGTCACCTGTAAAGTGCAGGTTGATAGATTCCATTGGAACTACCTGTGCATATCCTCCACCAGTTGCGCCACCCTTTAAGCCAAAGACTGGTCCTAATGATGGTTCGCGTAAACATGCCATCACATTCTTGCCAATCTTAGATAATCCATCCGCTAACCCAATCGTCGTTGTGGACTTTCCTTCACCTGCTTTTGTTGGGTTGATTGCAGTTACTAATACCAGTTTCCCATCTGGTTTATCTCTTAGTGTTTCCATGAGTTTAATGTTTACTTTGGCTTTTTCTTTGCCATACATTTCCAAGTACTCTTCTGGGATTCCTGCTTTATGCGCAATTTTATCAATTGGCTCCAGGACAGCTGCTTGTGCAATCTTTAAATCTGTGTTCATAGAAACACCTCTTTTCTATTTCATCTTGCGACGGTCTGCTAATGCGTGTGCAAGTGTCATTTCATCTGCGTAGTCGAGCATTCCACCTGATGGAAGTCCGTGTGCAATTCGAGTCACTAACACATGTGGGTAGCGTGATGTGATCAGTTTATCTAAATACATTGCGGTCGTTTCCCCATCAATTGTAATGTTCGTTCCTAAAATCACTTCTTCCGCTTCAGGAAGTCTTGCAAGTAATGAGTCAATATTTAAGTCATTTGGCATGATTCCCTTACTTGAAGAAATCAAACCATTTAATACGTGATACGTGCCACGATATTCTGCTGTTTTTTCCATTGCAATAACATCTTTAGGAGACTGTACTACGAAAATCTGCTTCTGATTACGACTATCATCACGACAGATTTCACATTCATCCTTCTCCGAAAGATTTCCACATATTCTACAATGTGTTATCTTTTCATGAACGTTATTAATTGCTTGCGCAAATTCTTTAGCTTCTTGTAAATTCATTTCCATTATAGAAAATGCATATCTTTCCGCTGTTTTTTCACCAACACCAGGCAAGAATTTCAATCGCTCAATCAGTTCGGTTAAACTTTTTGGATACATTCTTTACATCCCTGGAAGTTTTAATCCACTTGTGGCTGAACCAAGTTTATTTTCTCTATCTTGGAACGCCTTATCTACTGCTTCATTAACTGCGATTAGAATTAAATCCTGTAACATTTCTTTGTTGTCTATTGACATGAGATCATCTGCGATTTCTACAGATTGAACTTCATTTCTTCCATTTACAACAACCTTTACGCCATTTCCACCTGCTTTGCCTTCGTATTCGGTGGCGTTTAGTTCTTCTTCGATTTTGCCAAGATTATCTTGCATCTGGCGAGCTTGTTCCATTAATTTCTGAATATCCATTTTTCATTCCTCTATTTCTAAAATTTCTGGGTTAAACATTGCTTTTACTTTATCTTCTGTTGATACTTCTTGTGGTTTTTCAATTGTGTATCTAACAATTGATTTTGGTTGTGGCAAATTACCCGCTTTCTTTAATTCGATAAATTTAAGAGTCGCTTCTTTCATTGCATCATTTGTAGCAATATACAACATCTTATCGATACCTAATGTTTCTCTTACAAATTGATATAACTCTTGATTCATCATTGGTTCATTCATTCGATTTGCGAGTACTTTGGAGTCTGTAGCTAGTACAATACAATCAAGTCCACTTGCTACTATTCTTGTCTCCTCTAGTAGTGATGTATATTTCTTGCTATTCATATCAAACAAGCTATGAATTTTATTGAACTTCTCATCATCTTCGTATTTAATTGCTTTCTGGCATTGAACAAGAAGCGTCAAAATTTCATCACTTGACAGTTCATTAGAACTTGTAGAAGCCGCTGTCTTTATTGGCTCCACTGGCTTTTGTTCTACTTTAATTTCTTGTGGTTGTTCTACTGGTTTTTCTGGTTCTTTCAGCTTTACAGTAGGAACAACATATTCACTTTCCTTTTGTTGAATAGGAACTTCTACACGTTTTTCAACCACTACTGTTTCTGTGGTAGGTTGAATTGCTAAACCTAAACAAATTACTTCAAAACAGCTTGCTGAAGAAGTCGCAATTCTAAATTTATCTTTAGAATCAAACATCTTTTCAATTATATGCATGCATGTTTGCTGCGATAGGGTTTCCGATAGATTCTCGGCCTGTTCTTTTGAAATTAATTTTAGTAATTTATCTTTCTTCGTAGAATGATAAATTACTACATCTTTCAGGATATCTATCATACCATCTGTAAACTTCTGGAAATCGACACCTTGGTGTTCATACTTCTTAATTCTCGTAAGGATATCTTCTAAGTTCCCTGCATGAATTGAATGAATTAAGTTTATCTTTTCTTCAACAGATGCTAATCCATAGATATGATCTACTTCTTCTGCAGTAATATGATCACTTGTATAGGAAGCACATTGATCCATAATACTTAGCGCATCACGCATACCACCATCACATAACACTGCAATATTTTCTGCCGCTTCTTCATCTAAGTAGATATTTTCTTTCTTAGCGATATCTAATAGATGATTCTTGATTTGATCTTTACGTAATTTTGTAAAGTCAAAGCGTTGACATCTCGAAATAATTGTTGGGAGTAATTTTTGTGGGTCTGTTGTGGCTAGCACAAAGATGACATTTTCTGGCGGCTCTTCTAACGTCTTCAATAATGCACTGGATGCTGCACTAGATAACTGATGAACCTCATCGACAATATAAACCTTGTGATGTCCTTGCATAGGTGCAAGTTTACTACGATCAATTAAATCACGGATATCTTCCACGTGAGTTTCGTTTGCAGCGTTGATTTCAATAATATCTGGATGTGTACCATTATTTGCGGCAATACAGTTATCACATTCTTCACATGGAGCCTTTTCTGGATGTTCGCAGTTTACTGCTTTTGCAAGAAGCCTTGCCATTGTAGTCTTTCCAGTACCTCTTGGACCACAGAAAAGATATGCATGGCCTACTTTATGCTCATGCACTGCATTTTTAATTGATTGAACTATATACTCTTGTCCTACTACTTCTTCGAAGTTTGCAGAACGATATTTTTGATATAACGCTTGCTTTGACATTATTTTTCTCCCAGTATATTCATTATAACAAAATTCCTACATTCACATGTAGGAATTCACTGTATATTGGCTTTATTTTTCTGTTTTTTTTCTTTTGTGATTTCTCTTTTTTTACGAAAGTAATTTGTAAGTATTTCACTGCACTCTTTTTGTAGGATATTTCCTATAATATTTGGATAATGATTGAGTCGACTTATCTTCTTTAAGTCAATGACTGTCTCTAAACATCCGCCTTTTGGATCTTGCGTACCGTAATATACTGTTCTAATCCGAGAAAGATTGATAATTCCTGTACACATCATACATGGTTCTAATGTTACGTATAGGTCACAATCATTGAGGCACCAGTTGCCTTTTATTTCTGCAGCTTTCTGAATTGCGATCATTTCTGCATGTGCATATGCCTGGTTTAGTTGTTCTTTGAGATTATGTCCACGTGAAATTACTTCTCCATCACATACTATGACACATCCAACAGGTACTTCATCTATTTCTTCTGCTTTTCTAGCTTCTTCTAGAGCTAGTTCCATATATTCTTCATGTGTTTTCATAAAATAAAAGTGGCACACGCGATACAGGGACATCTATGGCTGCTGCCTTCCGGCCCTGACCAGGTTCAATGTATGTATGCTGTGCCATGTATGATTATAGCAAATTTCTCTTACTTGTCCAAGAGTGTATTTTAAAAGGATTGTTTCACGTGAAACAATCCTTGGTTTTTAGAAACTCTTCTTCTTTGTTGGAGGAACAATCTTTTCCTGTCCGCCCATATAAGGTCTGAGTGGTTCTGGAATATTGAGAGATCCATCTTCATTTAAGTTATTTTCAACAAAGGCAATTAACATACGTGGTGGAGCTACTACTGTGTTATTTAGTGTATGTGCAAAGTAGTTACCCTTTTCACCCTTAATACGAATTCCAAGTCTTCTAGCCTGTGCATCACCTAAGTTAGAGCAACTTCCAACTTCGAAGTATTTCTTCTGACGTGGAGACCAAGCTTCAACATCACAACTCTTAACCTTAAGATCTGCTAAGTCACCAGAACAGCATTCCAACGTTCTTACTGGAATATCTAAAGAGCGGAAGAAGTCTACACTATTCTGCCATAACTTATCATACCAATCCTTTGATTCTTCTGGCTTACACACTACAACCATTTCTTGTTTTTCGAATTGGTGTACACGATATAGACCTCTTTCTTCAATTCCATGTGCGCCAACTTCCTTACGGAAACATGGGCTATATGAAGTTAAAGCATATGGTAAATCCTCTTCTTTTAAGATTTGACCCATAAAGCGTCCAATCATAGAGTGTTCTGATGTACCGATAAGATATAGATCTTCGCCTTCAATCTTATACATCATATTCTGCATTTCCGCAAAACTCATAACACCTGTTACAACACTGCTATGAATCATGAATGGAGGAATGAAATATGTAAATCCACGATTAATCATAAAGTCTCTAGCGTAAGATAAGATAGATGAATGCAATCTAGCAATATCTCCTTGTAAGTAATAGAAACCATTTCCTGATGTTCTACCTGCACTATCGATATCGATACCCGCAAGTTTTTCTAAGATATCTGTGTGGTATGGAATTTCAAATAAAGGAACGACTGGTTCTCCGTATTTTTGGATTTCTACATTTTCGGAATCATCTTTTCCGATTGGGACAGAAGGATCAATGATATTTGGAATTACCATCATTCTATTTTTGATTTCTTCCGCTAGGTTAGCTTCTTTAACTTCTAAACTTTCCAATTCCGCATCCATGTCCTTTACGGATTGTTTTGCCTGTTCTGCCGCTTCGATATTCTTATCTCTCATATAGAGACCAATTTGTTTGGAAATCTTATTTCTTTCTCCACGTAGAGTATCTCCACGTGTTTTCGCTGCACGATACTCTGCATCCAAACTTTGTACTTCATCAACAAGTACTAACTTTTCATCTTGGAACTTCTTTTTGATGTTTTCTTTTACTAAATCTGGATTTTCTCTAATTAGATTAATATCTATCATAATTTACCTCTTTTCTAAAAATAAAAAAGCATCATCCATCAAAGGGACGATGTCAACGCGGTGCCACCCTTTTTGTTAAATTGTTTCACGTGAAACAATTTAACCACTTCATTAGTGATAACGGGACAACCGGAAAGTATTAGTTTCACTCAAGAGTGGATTCATACATCACAATGATAACTCACATCATCCGTTACCTTTCTGAAAATGCTTTTGTACTACTATTCTCTATCGACGTTTTTACAAAATAATTTAATCATTTTGACATTAATTTGTCAATGTAGCAAAACAGTGATATATTTAAAATGATTAAACAACTCAGTTGTTTTAACAATAAGGAGAATAGGTATGGCAAAAAAGTCGCAGTACAAACAGAAGTTAGAGTATAACAACAACTACAACAGAAACAACTACCGCTCATTCTCAGTCCGCTTTAACAATAAAGTTGAGAAAACAGTTATCGCTTGGCTTGAAGCTAAAGAATCTGTAAAGGGTTACTTATGTGATCTAATTATTGCAGATATGGAAAAGAATGGAAAAAAGACTGCCTCAAAGAAACCAACTAAGAAGGCAACAGTAAAGACTGAAAAGAAACTTGCCAAAAAAACTACTCCGGCTAAGAAAGTCGCAAAACCAGTAGCTAAGAAGACAGTTGCTAAGCCTGCTACAAAAAAAGTTACTAAGAAGACAGTCACAAAACCAGTAACTACAAAGAAAACAACAAAGACACCAGTAACAAAGAAGGCTGCTAAACCAGCTAAGAAGACTACAAAGAAAAAGTAATCTTACATTAAAACTTCTGCATTTTGCTACGGAAGTTTTTTTATACTCAAAAAAAGAAAGGATAGAGCAATAAATTCACCCTATCCTATTTTTTATTCTTTTGAATCAGAATCTGTTACTTCTTCATCATCGTTATCAATGATATCTTCATCATCTGATGTATCTTCAAAGACACCTTCATCTAATACTTCGTTATGAGAAATATCTACTACTTCTGAATCTTCCTCTGGTTCAAGTATCGCTACTGATGAGACAATATCATCCTTCACATTAATTACCTTCACACCTTGTGCAGAACGGCTATATACAGATACCTGGTTGAGAGAGATACGGATTACAATACCGCCAGCAGTCATGATCATGCAGTCTTCATCGCCTCTTACAGCACGCATACATACAAGCTTACCGGACTTCTCTGTTACATTAACTGTCTTAACACCACGTGCACCACGGCGTGTCATACGATAATCCGATAGAGATGACTTCTTACCAAATCCATTTTCTGTAATCGTTAAGATATATTCACCTTCAAGATTTGTTGCTAGACCAATGACATAACCACCGTCAACATTGAATCCCTTCACACCACGTGCTGTACGTCCTAGAGGACGAACTGTGTTTTCAAGGAAACGAACAGCCTTACCATTTGAACCTGCAATGATAATTTCCGCATTGCCATCAGTACTTCTTACGAATGCAAGTTCATCGTCTTCATTCAACTTAATCGCAATCTTACCGTTCTTATTGATGTTTTCATATTCATCAAATGTAGTACGTTTGATGATACCTTGCTTAGTAACAAAGAATAAGAACTTGGAATCATGGTCTTTACTATATGGCACAAGAGCACGAATATTCTCTGTCTTATCCATACTAATTAAGTTGATGGCAGGAATACCCTTACTTGTTCTGCTAAATTCAGGCACATTATATCCTTTGATACGATATACTTTACCCTTATCTGTGAATACTAATAAGTGATCATGGGTAGACATACTGATAAACTGATCAATAATGTCATCCTTATGGAGTTCCATACCCTTGATACCCTTACCACCACGGTTTTGTACATGGTATGTATCTGTTGTTAAACGTTTAATATATCCGTTTGAAGATAACGTAATAATAATGTTTTCAACAGGTATCAAGTCTTCATCTTCTACATCAGCGATTGCGTCAATAATCTCACTACGACGTGGATCATTAAACTTCGCTTTCACTTCACTCAATTCATCACGAATAATTTGTAATACTCTTGCATGGTTAGAAAGAATATCTTGGAAATCCGCAATCTTTATTAATAAATCTTGATATTCATTTTCAATCTTTTCACGTTCAAGACCAGTTAGTCTTCTAAACTGCATATCTAAGATTGCCTTTGCTTGAATCTCATCTAATCCAAAGACTTCCATCAAACGTGGCATCGCTTCATTAGGATCACGAGAATCACGAATTGTATGAATGATCGCATCGAGATTATCAACCGCAATACGTAGACCTTCTAAGATATGTGCACGATCTTGTGCTTTCTTTAAATCAAACTGTGTACGACGTACGATTACTTCATCTTGGAATGCAATATATCCCTTTAGAAGATCAATCATACTCGCTTGGCGAGGAACACCGTTAAATAATACAACGTTATTTACACCAAAGTTAGATTGTAGAGGTGTGGAGCGATATAACTGATTTAACATAACATCTGGTTGAACATCTTTACGTAATTCAATTACAACACGAATACCATCCATATTAGATTCATCACGTAAGTCAGTAATACCTTCAATTACCTTATCTCGAACTAGAGTTGCGATTCTCTCTACCAAACTAGCCTTATTTACCATGTAAGGTAATTCATAGACAACGATACGAGATTTGCCATTTGGCATTTCTTCAATCTTTGTCTTAGCACGCATAATTACTGATCCACGACCAGTTTCAAATGCCTGACGGATACCTGATCTACCTAAGATATAAGCACCAGTAGGAAAGTCAGGTCCCTTCATGTAATTCATGAGTTCAGTCGCTGTAATTTCCGGGTTATCCATAACCGCAAAAATACCATCGATTGTTTCCCCTAAGTTATGAGGCGCAACATTCGTTGCCATACCTACCGCAATACCAGAAGAACCATTTACGATTAAGTTTGGATAACGTGATGGTAGAACTGTAGGTTCTTTTTCTTGACCATCATAGTTATCAACCATATCAACTGTATCTTTTTCAAGATCACGTAACATTTCAACCGCAATCTTAGACATACGTGCTTCGGTATAACGCATCGCAGCTGGATCATCACCATCCATCGAACCAAAGTTACCATGTCCATCAACTAATACAGTTCTCATATTCCATGGTTGTGCTAAATAAACTAACGCACCATAGATAGAAGAGTCACCATGTGGGTGATATTTACCCATCGTATCACCGACAATACGTGCACTCTTACGATATGCCTTGTCAGGTCCGATGTTCATCTCATGCATAGAGAATAATATTCTTCTCTGTACAGGTTTTAAACCATCACGTACATCTGGTAATGCACGTGATACGATAACTGACATCGAATACTCCAAGAAGTCACGACGAATTTCTTTTGTTAATTCTGTTTCTGTAATATGTCCAGGATCAAAATTACTTTCGTCAAATTCCATAAAATCATCTAAAGCCATTGTAATTTATCTCCTTTCTTAAATATCCAAGTTTTCCGCAAAGTGTGCGTTTTCTACAATAAAGTTCTTACGTGGTTCAACTTCTTCACCCATCAACATTGTAAAGTTATAGTCTGCTGCTTCCGCATCACCAACTGCAACACGAATCAATGTACGATTCTTAGGATCCATTGTTGTTTCCCACAACTGTTCCGGATTCATTTCACCTAATCCCTTATAACGTTGAATACTGAGACGATCGCCTAGTTCACGTTTTACTTCTTCTAACTGGTTATCCGTATATGCATAACGCACTGTCTGACCCTTTTGAACCTTATAGAGTGGTGGTTGTGCAATATAGATATAACCCTGTTCCAATAATGGACGTAAATAACGGTAGAAGAATGTTAATAATAATGTACGAATATGTGCACCATCGACATCGGCATCGGTCATAATAACAATCTTGTGATAACGTAACTTCTCAAGATCAATTTCTTCACTCACACCACAACCAAAAGCGGTAATCATAGATCGAATTTCCGCATTCTCATAAATACGAGATTGTCTAGCCTTTTCTACGTTTAGAATCTTACCTCTTAACGGTAGAATTGCTTGAAAGTGTGAATCTCTTCCCTGTTTTGCGGAACCACCGGCTGATTGTCCCTCGACGATATAGATTTCACAGATAGACGCATCTTTAGATGAACAATCTGCTAATTTACCAGGAAGTGGACTTACTTCTAAAGCACTCTTTCTTCTTGTTAATTCACGAGCCTTCTTTGCAGCCATACGCGCTTGTGAAGCTAACGCAACCTTTTCTAAGATAGCTTTTGCTTCATCAGGATTTTCCATTAGATAACGTTCTAATTGAGTACCAAAGATATCTGAAACAATCTTACGTACTTCAGAGTTACCTAATTTAGTCTTTGTCTGTCCTTCATATTGAGGATCTGGGTGTTTCACGCTAATAACAGCAGTTAAACCTTCGCGACAGTCATCCGTCGTGAGATTATCATCCTTCTCTTTTAAGAATCCTGTATCACGCGCATACTTATTAATGACACGATTTAACGCAAGACGAAAACCTTCTTCATGCGTACCACCTTCAGCAGTATTGATATTATTACAGAAAGTATAAATATTAGGATTATAACCATCGTTATACTGACAAGCTACTTCTACCTGAATATTATTTTCATAACCTTCACTATAAATAATTTCATGATTTATAACTTCGCGATTACGATTTAAGAATTCAGTATATTGTTTTAAACCACCATCAAACTTAAATACATAATGACGCTTAGATTCATCTTCTTCACGTAAATCATTAAACTTCAAACAAATACTCTTATTCAAGAAAGCTAGCTGACGTAAACGGTCACGTAAAATGTCATGTTCATATACAACTGTTTCTGTAAAGATTGTTGGATCTGCTTTAAAGCGAACTGTGGAACCATGCTTATCTGCAGGACATGTTCCCTTTTCTACAAGAGTTCCTACTGGATGACCACCATTTTCAAAACGAATATAGTATTCTTTTCCATCATGGAAAACACTTACTTCTAACCAACTACTTAATGCATTTACAACAGACGCACCTACACCATGTAAACCACCGGATACTTTATAAGCACCACCACCGAATTTACCACCAGCGTGTAAGACAGTGAAAATAGTCTCAATTGTAGACTTACCTGTTTTTTCATGAATACCAGTAGGCATACCACGACCATCATCTTCAACTGTAATAATGTTGTCTTTATCAACAGTTACAGTAACCGTTGATGCATATCCAGCCATTGCTTCATCGATACCATTATCAACTATTTCCCAAACAAGGTGATGTAAACCCTTTGAAGAAGTTGACGCGATATACATACCTGGTCTTTTACGTACAGCTTCCAAGCCATCTAAGACCTGAATATCAGAGTCGTTATAAGTGTGGGTAACTTTCATATCCATCTCTTGTCCTAATACAAGGTCACTGTTTTGGGATACTTCAGTTACCTGCTCTAATTTATCGCTCATTACTTACCTCCTGTGAGTGGAAAAATTTTTCCATCTTCTATACGAAATTCCATCATGTCTGCATGTTTCAAAAAATCAGGAATTTCTGTCGTCGTGATAATGCATTGAAAATCACGCTGTACCATTTGTAATAACTTCTTTTGACGACTGTAATCTAATTCACTTAATACATCATCCAAAAGCAGAACTGGCTGTTTCTTCGTCATTAACTTTATGTAATTTAGTAAAGCTAATTTAAACGATAACATTACCATTCTCTTTTGACCCTGACTTGCAAAGTAAATTAGATTTTGATCATTCATCTTAAATATCAAGTCATCTAAATGAATACCAACTTTTGTAATATGATATTCCATATCTTTCTGACGTGATTCTCTATGAATCTCTAGAATCTTCTCTTCTAATTCTTCTATATCCTCAACGAAAGTCTTATACGTAACTTCAAGTTTGATTTGACTACCTGATAACTCCTGATAAATCTTAGAAATCACAGATTGAATTACTTCAAGAAACTTTCTTCTTTCACGGATAATATGTGCTTCTACCTTAGCCATTTGTTCATCTAAAATATCTAAATAATTGAAATCAATTTTTTCACTCTTTAACAAAGCATTTCTATCTTTCAAATACATTTGATATTGATTTAAAGATAATAGATATTTTGTAGAAACCTTAGTGATTTCTTGATTCATCACACGTCTTCTCTCTTTCGGTTGATCATTAAAAATTCTAAGATCATCTGGTGAGAATAAAACAACATTTAACAAACCAATAAATTCACTACTCTTTTTAAGTGGTCTTTTGTGAATCATAAGAGTTTTTCCATTCGGATGAATGATAACTTCAATATCTTTTTCATCTGTATCCACAAATTTACAATCAATCGCCGCAAACATCTCGTCATTACGAATCAATTTCTTATCATCCACAATACGATGTGATCGAGTTAATGAAAGATAAACTAAACTCTCTAATAGATTTGTCTTTCCCTGTGCATTTGCGCCAGTGATTAAATTGATACTCGGATTAAACTCTATATATGCATTCTCATAGTTTCTAAAATTTCTTAATTGAATATTTTTGATATACATTAGAAAACCACATAAGTCTTTCCTTCAATTTTTACTTTGTCGCCTGGATAGAGTTTTCTACCTCTACGATTCTCTTTTTCACCATTCACAACAATATCCATTTCTTTAATTCTTAGCTTTGCCTCACCACCGGTGGAAACAATACCAGAGAGTTTCATAAATTGCTGTAAAGTAATGTATTCTGTTGTGATTTTTTCCATCGTAAACTCCTTCATAAAAACCTTAAAAAAACTAAAATAATTATATCATAAAAACCATAAAAAATCCTTTATACAAAGGCATTTATGAACATTATTTATATCAAAAAATTAAACCTAAAATTACTATAATTTTTTGAAAAAAAGACTGTTAATTTTCTTTTATTTATATCTCATTTTTAAGGATTAGAAATATATGACATTTATTCTATATAATTAAAATATCAAAAAGGAGATCTTCTTAAATGAATATAAAAACTGAATTTTTAAAAATTATGGCTGAACAAACAGAGATAGCCTTAGCAACTTCTGTAAATAATATTCCAAATGTAAGAATAGTAAATTATTATTTTGATTCAAATAAAAATATACTTTACTTTTCTTCTTTTAAAGGAAACGACAAAATCAAAGAAATAGAATCAAATCCACATGTAGCATTTACAACAATTCCTCACTCAGGAAATGAACATGTCAAAGCTAAAGGAACAGTTAAACAAAGTTCTAAAACTATTTTTGATGTTGCTGATCAATTTATTGCTAAAATCCCAGATTACAAAAATACTATAGAGTTTGCAGGAAAATCATTAATACTATTTGAATTAAAATTTGATACAGCTATAGTAACAAAAGATTTACATACAATTAAAACATTAAAACTATAAATTATTACAAGCATAAAAAAGACTGTGAAATCTATTCAAATATTTTTCTATAGATTTCACAGTATGTAAATTATTTTACTTATTATGATAAATATCTTAATCTAATGAGAAAATATCCTCTACATGCATCTTTAATAATTTTGCAATCTTCATTGCAAGTTCAAGTGTAGGGTTGTATTTATCATTTTCTATCGCGATAATTGTTTGTCTACTTACATCTAACATTTTCGCCATATCTTCTTGTCGTAATCCTGCAGCTTTTCTTAATTGTTTAATTTTATTTTTCATATTTTATGCCTTCTTAAAAAAATATGTTCCAACAGCTAATACAACTACAATTACTACAACAGCAGTAATAATGGATTGTAAAACTTTATTTGGCTCTTTATATTCTTCATCACCGTCAATCATGGCATGTTTCATTGCCAGCTGAGAGAATCCTTGAACACATAATGATAAACATAGAATAAAACAAGGAATCATCTCAAGTTTTACTCCATTTACGATCTTCTGGTAGATATTAAATAAAGTCCATCCAGATAGAGATAATAGTGCAAATTTATAACCCCATGCTTGTGATTGTAATTGGATATTTCTATCCATCTCATCTAATTTTTTCATATTATTTTTTCTCCTTTTAATAATAGAAAGCTTTCTTTTGTTTTGTAAAGACCTCTTTACATTTTTATTATAATTTGTTAAACCGTAATGTCAATACTTCTTTACATTTAATTTTTATAAAACATATAAAAACCCAAGAAATTATCATTTCAATAATCTTTCTTGGGATAAATATTAAATTAGTTATAAGTTCTAACTGGAAGAACAAGTTGTAAGATAGTAGGATCTTCTTCACTGCTAAGAATAAATGGTCTCATTTCTCCTACAAATTCAATCTTTAATTTATCTCCTCTAATTGATCTAGCAGCTTCCATAACATAGTTACCTGAGAAACTAATATCAAGAGGTTCACCAGTAAATGTACCAACTAATGTTTCATGGGATTCACCAATTTCCTGGCTCTTATTCGTTAATACAATCTCATCCGTAGAACATTGTAGACGGTTAATTGTCATATTATCTGTCTTAATGAAGGTTGTACGGTCAATTGCGTGAATTAAATCACTACGACTTATTTCTAATGTATATTTGAATTCTTTAGGAATTAATCGATCTGTTTCTGGATATCCACCGTCTAATAATCTTGTTTGTAAAATCATATCTTCATTTACAAATTGTGCTTTCTTATCATTCAAGTAGATTTGAATTTCACCATCATCACCAATCATTGTAGCCTTTACTTCATTTAAAGATTTAGAAGGAATTGTGACATTGAAACAACTATCAGAACTTGTAAATGGAATAGTCTTCTTTGCTAAACGATAAGAGTCAGTAGCTGTGCAGCATAATGTATTATCAGAAAGATGGAAGTTAACACCTGTTAATACAGGTTTTGTTTCCTTGATGGAAGTCGCAAATGTTGTTTGTTCAATAATATCTGACATAATATTAGAAGATATCACAACAGAGTTTGCAGGTTTTGAAAAATCAATTGTAGGATAGTCATGTGGATTCATACCATTGATTTTAAACACTGCTGAATTACCTGAGAACTTAGTAAGAGAACCATCAATAATTTCAACATGAATTTCTTCACTATCAATCTTACGTACGATTTCTAGTAAGTATTTAGATTCAATTAAAATAGATCCTTCTTCTAAAATATTTAACTTATTCTTATCGTTTGATGTGATTGTACGTTGGATTGAAATATCCGCATCACTACCAGTCACAACCATTGATTTATCTTTAACATCAATCTTTAATCCTCTTAAAGATGTCTGTGGAGAATTTGGTGAGATAGCTCTTGATACTAACTGTAATGTGTTATAAAACTCTGTTTTGGAAATTGTTAAATTCATATTTTTTCTCCCGTGTATTTAAAGTATTTTAAGTATTTATTCTTATTAAGTATGTGGATAATGTGGAAAACTCTTAGAAAGCCTTTATTTACTATACTATTTTAGCATTGTAACATGTTATTTTACAGTGGATAAAATTGTGAATAAATTATGCTTTCAAGTAATCTTCAATTTCTTTTACTGCTGCAGACATCGCTTTATCTTTAGCAATTTGTGATTCAACTTTCGTACATGCACTAATGATAGTCGAGTGATCTCTACCACCAAACTCTTCACCAATCTTAATATAAGAAATATCGAGTAATTTACGACATAAATAGATAGAAATATGTCGAGCATTCGCAATATTCTTTGTACGTGTTTTTGAAGTAACTTGTTGTCTTGTTAAGCCATAATAATCTGCGACAACTTTGATAATTTTCTTTGGAGATAAACCGGTCTTGTCGGATACAACAGATTGATTCTTTAATGCATTCATGATTGTATCAAAACGAATACATCCTCCATCTGGTTGGAATTGAATTGCATAGAATAATACACGATTCCAAGCACCTTCTAGGTCTCTGACATTTCCTGAAAAGTTAGACGCAATATAATTTAATCCATCTTGATCAACATCTTCAATGGAATAACTACTAGTTTTAATCTTCATTTGAAGAATTGCTAGTGATGTTTCAAATTCAGGAGAATCGATACCAACAGATAATCCGCTAGAGAAACGGCTAATTAAACGATCTTCAAGACCTTTAATCTCCTTTGGTAAACGATCAGATGCAATACAAATTTGCTTACGATTATTTACTAATTCGTTATAAATTGTGAAGAATACTTCATGTGATTTTTCTTTACCGGCTAAGAATTGAATATCATCGACGAGCAATAAATCAACAGAATACATATATTGTTTAAATTCATCAATTTTATTATTACGGATTGCATTAACAACTGTTTCAACAAACTTGAGAGATTCTGTATAATAAACCTTCTTTGTAGGATCTACTTTTAATACATAATTGGCAATCGACATTAATAAATGTGTCTTACCCAAACCTGAATTACCATAGATGAATAAAGGGTTAAAGAACTTGCCAGGGCTCATTGCACAAGCTAATGCGGCAGCGTGACTTTCTCGATTACAGTCTCCAACAACAAAATTATCAAAATTACGATCTTTTTGAATTGGTAGTGAAACAAAGTCACTTGTATCAATCTTGGATATAGGTGCAGTTACTACTTTATGAATTGCTAATTCATCTTTCAAATGTACTTCTACAATGAAATTGTGATCTACATTTAAAAGATCGATAAAAGAAGCTTCAATTTCTTTATTTTGGCTTTGAATAATCTGTTTATGAATAATAGATGGTGCTACAATAATTACTTTTTCATCTGTGATTGCATATAAAAAACAAGGTCTGAAAAAATTCTTAATTATAACTCCATCAACTAGTTGGTTATCACTCAAATATTGAAGGAGATTGTCCCATACTTCCTTCAAATATTGTTCATTCCTTTGTTCCATAAAAATCCCCTTTATTAATACGCATTACTATTTTAAGACTCTATTATGGATAAATCTATAGTTAAAATGTTGATAATTTTTTTATCCACAACATAATAATTTAGAAAATATAGTATAGATAAGAAATATAGAGGTTTTCCACAGTTTTCCACAAATTTCAATGTGGATAAAAATGTGGAGAAATTATAGACAATGTTGATAAGTAGAAAAAAGGTGGACAACTTTGATAAAAAATGGGTTATACACAGAATAATGTTTATAAAAAAATGCGATGAATAAAGGATATTTTAGACTTTTCAACAGTTATCCACAATTGTGGATAACCTATGATTGTGGGATGTGAATAAGCTGTTGATAACCCAATACTATATACATTAAATTAAGTAGTTATCCCCAAGAAATATCACAAAACTGATTGAATTTTAAACAATTCGTATTATATTGAAATTAGAAAGGATATAATTGGGAGAAAAAGTATGAAAACTTACTTTAATTGGATCGTTGTCAAAGATAAAAAACAGTATCTTTGGTTACTAGCGTTACCATTAGGCTTACTGAAAGCAATTCTCTTTGATATCCATGATCCACAAATATTCAATCGTCTCTTTGAGACAGTAATGGTTGTGATGATTTGTGTTTATTTCTTTATTCGTTTTAATTCTTATTCACAATTCTTTAATCCAGATCATCCTAAACCAACAGATGTGAAGTAAAAAGTCCCTGTGTACAACGAAGTACACAGGGATAATTTTTATTTACTTAATTTTTAATACATGTTCCTTTGCATGAATTAAATCTGTAATCATATGGCAATATGGTGTAGAAATACCTAAGGCATCACCCTTTTTAGCAACTGCACCATTGATATAGTCAATCTCAGTTGGACGATGATTCTGAATGAGATCTTGGTGCATCGATGGATAATGAGCGGCAGCTGCTACTGATGTCTTCATAACATAGTCTTTAATTGCTTGCTCATCTAATTTAACGCCTGTAGCTTCACCTACCATTACAAATTCGTGGATAATTGTATCTACAACTCGGATAGCCTCTTCACTTGCAAAGAATTCACCAATTGTACAATCAAGTAATGCACAAGTAGAGTTCATTGTGCCATTGACACAAGCTTTACGCCAGATAGATGGTAATACATCTTCATCGTAAGTAACATTTAAACCTGCTTGATTTAATACTTCAACAATCTTCTTAGCAGCTTCTTCACCACTCTTATCAATTGATTGTAAGTTTACAGAGCCCTTACCGATGAGTTTTGCTACACCTGGACCCTTTAATCCAGCTGTCCATACTGTAACACCCATCAAGATATTTTCTTCTGGAATATACTGTTTAATCACATCTTCATGACCTAAGCCATTTAATAAACAAAGTACTTTTGTATTCTTACCAATAATCTGTTTGATGCTTTGTAACATTGATGGAAGCTGCATAGCTTTTGTAAATAAGATAATTAACTCAGCTTCTTTTGTAGCTTCTGTTGGTTCCATGATGGTCATCTTGACACAATCTTCTGTATCACCAACAATCTTTAAGCCATCATTTTTAATTGCTTGAATATGATCTTTCCACATATCCAATAAAACAACTTCATTTCCTGCTTTATGCAATTGATAGCCAAAACGACAACCCATTGCGCCTGCACCTGCGATATAAACAAACATTTTTTATTTCCTCCTTTATCCTTTGAATGTAAAGATTTCTTTCTTATAAAGATGTAATACATCACAACAAACTTTATTTACGATAAATCCAACAACAAATGGCACAACAATCCACGCCACTAACATAATTACAACATTGATATTACCTGCATTGAGTGCAGCCAATGGAGAAACAAGACCAACAAAGCCAAATCCTGCAGATGCTGGAGTTCCTACCATTTGGAAGATAGGTACACTCAGAGAACTAATTGCGGCGGTAATCGCAACTGGTAATCCGATAATAGGATTTGTTAAGAAGTTTGGCATCATCATCTTCATAGCACCTAAACCAATGGCGATAGGAACACCAGGTTTATTGACTCTTGCGCATGCCCATACAAGTAAAGCAGCAGCGGAAGCTACACCCATACCTGCGGCAGCAGATGAAATACCTGTTAAACCAATTGCTAAACCAATCGCAACGGTAGAAAGTGGACTAATGATAATAAGTGAGAATGACATCGCAATCAAGATACTCATCAAAATTGGTTGTAATGTTGTAAATGAGTTGATTCCCTGTCCAATCAGAGAAGTAATCATAGAAACGTATGGAAGTGTTAAAGTACCTACCCAACCAACACCTGTTCCAACAATAATCGGAAGGAATACAAGGTTAAGAGAACCAAGTTTAGCACTGATTAAACGAATAACTAGAATTGCTAGAGCTGCTGTTAACATGGTGTTAATAACATCGCCAATACCTGCTAAACGGAAGATGTTTGTAACATTTCCATCCATTGTTACTTCTACGAATTTCCAAGCCCCAGAACCAATATAGGCTGCTCCACCCACACAAGAAGATTGAATTGGGTTAAGTTTAAACTGCATGGAAATTAAATAACCAGCCATCAATGGTGTGAAGTATTGGAATACTTGAACGATGTGTAACCAATTGGCAAATAATGGATTTGAAGCGAATGGCTTTAAGAATGTAGCGAGAATTGCGTTAGGAATTAACGCGACAACAATTGCGATTGTTGCGCCATTTAAGACCTTTAAAATGAATGAACCAGCTGTCTCCTTTTGCGTTTCAGACATAAAATTTTATCTCCTTTTTAAAATGAATTTATATGGAATTATCATAGGTATTACCGGTAAATACTTGTGATTAATTTCACTAAAATTATTATAAACCCATCACTTTTTTCAAACAAGTAATATATATTTCACTTTGTAAAATTTTATATACGACAATAAAAAAAGAACTCCTTTTAAGGAATTCTTATTCAGACATATTAGGAATTTCTTCCTGAGGTTCATCAGCGACATAACGAATGCAGATGTGTCGATAACTTCCTTCACCCTCTGATTCTGTCTTAATGTTATGCCAATCACCTAATACCTTGTGGATGACTTTTCTTTCATCATTTGGCATTGGATCAAGCACTACATCAACCTTTGAACGTTGTACCTGTTTTGCGATACGCTTTGCCATAGAACGAATCTTGTAATAGCGCTCTTCTTTGTAGTGATTAATATCAATTAATACATCAATGCGCTTTTCAAACTCAGCGTTTACAGCAGCACGTAATACAGTATTGAATGCAGCTAATGTCTTACCCATCTTACCGATGAGAATAGCATTGTTATCAGAATTTAGATTGATTACATAACTATCATCTAGTTCCTCTAACGCAACCTCAATATCCAAATCAATATGTGTAAAGAACTCACCTAAGTAATCAAAGATAAATTCTTTTACATCTTCAGAACTAAATACTTTTGCGGATACAGAATTACCAATTCCCAATAATCCTTTTTTCTCTTCCACAACTGTGTATTCTAATTTGTCGATTGTAACACCCTTTTCTTCAGCAGCGGTTTGTAGAAGTTCTTCAAGTGTTTTTGCAGTATAGATTTGCATTATCTTAAGCCTTCTTTCTGTGAATTGTTCTCCATGATATTTTGGACAATAATTGTCTTAATAATATCTACGATGTTACGGATGAACCAGAATAAGGACATACCTGATTGCCACATTAAACCGAATGCAAGTACCATAACAATCATGTACATCTGCATCATGACGTTTTGGTTATTTGTAGGTTCTGGCTTACGGTGATGTTTCGCAGCTTCTGCAGCAGCCTTCTTCTTTTGGAAGTACATTGGTAATAATACTAAGATAACCTGTGTAACAGCCATTAATAAGAATAAGATGATGTATGGTAATCCACTGAGATCACCTTTAAATAGTAAGCCGAATGCTTCACTAGGCTTTACCTGTAAGTTCATTCCTAAGAATGTACCATTGACAACTGCTTCTGCACGTTGGATAGCCATGAACATTGCCATGATGATTGGTAACTGAATAAACTGTACTAACATCATAGAACCAGGGTTAACGTTGTACTTATTCATTAACTGCTGTTGTTCTTGAGCCATACGCATCTTAGATGCTTGATCATCACGACCTTCATATTTACGTTGAATCTTATTTAACTCAGGCTGCAACATTTGCATTCTTTGCATGCCCATCTGAGACTTCAATGTAAATACTGCTAGTAAACCATTTACAACCGCAGTAACGACAGCGATTGCTCCACCTACTGTGATGACTGGTGCTAATTTGTTTAATACCCAGCTGAGTGGCCAAACAAATAAGGCATTAAACCAGTTTTCAGTTTGGAAGATCTCACCAAAAGTTGTGCTTTCGGAAATCAAAATAATGTGTCCGTTAGCATCCTTTGGAGCTGTACAACCTGTAGCTGTCACTACGATTGTCACAATTGCCATCAAGGCAAGTAGTTTCTTTGTACGAGGGGTAAATTTCATATTTTCTCCTTATGTTTCAACTATTTAATTTTAGCCTTTATTAATAGTTTTTCCAAGTTATTTTTATTCTCCTCATAGCTAAGAGAAGAATAGTTGAAGCGGATAATTAAGACCATATCGTAATTTGTATTTTTAAAATCAACCAATTCATGGCACATCATACGAACCTGACGCTTATATAGGTTGCGATGTACGGCATTTCCTAGCTTCTTAGATACAGAAATTCCAATACGAGCTTCATCTCCTTCTTTAGGCTGATGATAGATGACAAACGACTGATTGACAACCTTTGCCCCCTTTTTAATCATAGATTGGAATTCTTCCGCTTTTTTAATTCGATTCTTTACTTTCATCTCTAACCTCTACAGTAAGAAAAAAACCACCAATGGTGGCTTCTTAAGCAGATAAGACCTTTCTTCCCTTAGCTCTACGTCTGTTGATAACTTTACGTCCACCCACAGTAGCCATACGGGCTCTAAAGCCGTGTGTAGCTTTATTCTTTTTCTTGCTTGGTTGGTATGTTCTCTTCATTCATGCCACCTCCAAATTACTATATATTGAACATATGCTCATAAATAATACTTTTTGAAGTGAAAAATGTCAACGCTAGAATGAAAATAGATGAAAAACTCACTAATTAATTTTTACACATACAAAAAACAAAGTAGAGATTTTCTACTTTGTTATCTGATAAAATTCTTCAAATGTTAAATTGGATCCACCTTGTTCGTACATTGCATTAGAAACATCTGTACCAACATAACGATAGTGCCATGGCATATAGGAATATCCTGTAATGTCCTGTTTCTTATCAGGGTAACGTAGGATAAAGCCATATGAATGTGCATTCTCATATAACCATTTACCAGCAGGTGTATTTGCGAAGTCTACAGAACTTGTACCAGTCGCTGTATCTGTAAAGTCGAGTGCTAAACCAGTTTGATTTTCACTATAACCAGCTTTGGCTGTTGTATCAGAAGCCTCTTTTTCACCCAACTTACTAACACGGTCCTCGTAAAGTGTCTGTTGGTCATCATACGAACGGTATCCAGCAGTTACATATAACTTAATACCAGCCGCTTCCGCCGCAGAAATCATAGACTTGGCCGCATCACCGACATCTTGACGAATTTGGATGACATCTGCAGTACTCTGTAAATATGGAGTAGCTAGGTTTGTAGGCACAAAGTCACGTGATAGAGAGTGATTTTTATCAACCAATACCGTAACACTGTTTGGATCTGTTAAGTGGGCAGGTAAAGCTGATGCCGTAGGTTCCACCGTTGAAGCAGCTGTTGTAGGCTCTGGAGTAGGTGTTGTCTTCTTTAATAATTCTGGATGACTATTTACATAGACAGCTATGCAGAATAAGCATACAGATACAAGTAATAAGAATTTAAGCAGTGTCGGAACACTGAGAAATCTCGTTTTGATCTTCTTTTCGTTTTCCATAACGTTTTTCCTTTATATATTAAATGTGTATAGGTATTTTACCATATAACAAATGATTCGCAAATTTTGAACAAGTATAGGATTATTCTGTATAATATATAAATAGGTACGGGAGGAATAAAATATGAATCCAGCAAGATTAGTAACATTCGCAATGTATTTTGCAATAGCATATTTAGTAATTAAGATGTTTATTTCATCAAAACGTAATGGCAAAAATAAGATGATTATTGATGCGGTACGTTTGATTAATGAAAAGGATATGTTCTTTAACCGCGTTGATCAATTGATTTCAACAGTGAATGATCCAGAGTTTGCCAATAAAGGACGTGTATTAAAACTTTGGGGATGTGCATATCACCAAGATTTTAGTGAGTTTGATTCTACTTTACAGGAACTAGATATTGATTCTTTAATTGAAGATAAAAAAGGTGTTAAGTCAATCGACACAAATGAAGATTCATTCTTCTATCTATATCTAGCAATTCCAAATGTATTACATCATGTAGGTAGAGATGATTTACGTAAAACCATGCATGCAAAGTTACAACCATATGAAGAGATATTAGAAAATCAACTATCAAAAGTATTATCAGACCAGCTAGATAAATATTATGATTCTGTTGATGATCGTGGTCAGACATTCTTTGAAAAGTTACTTGAAGGTGACTATGAAGGCTATATCTATTCACGCACAATGATTGGAATCTATAAGAACCTCGCAAACGCTACACTCTATAAGATTTATCAAGACCAAGCCAAGTTTGAACAATTAGAAGAAATGAAGCCTATGTTAGAGCAGTTTGCACAAACAGGTGTAGGTAAGAGATGGATTCAAAGTTTAGATATTAGTTTAGATAATACAATGGAAGAACCTGTTGAAAAAGAAGTTGTAGAAAACAAGAAATCTAATTCTGAAGAAAATCTATCTGAGACAATGGTATTAGAGAAGTTAACAGATAGTGATATTGAAAAGCTAGATCAGAAACCATCTGAAAATCTATCCGAGACAATGGTCTTAGAAAAATTAACGGATGCGGATTTAGAAGAGAAGGATAAGAAGTAATGAAGTTAATTGCAGGTTTAGGAAACCCTGGCAAGGAATACGAAAAGACAAGACATAACAGTGGATTTTTAGCTGTGGATAAATTAGCTGAAAAATTAGGGACTTCCATTACATCTGAAAAGTGGAATGCACTTATCGCTAGCGTTAGAATCAATGGTGAACAAGTAACACTCATGAAGCCACTTACATATATGAATGAATCGGGAAGCGCAATTTCACAAGCTGTAAAATTCTATAAGTTACAGCCAGAGGATATTCTAATCTTACATGATGACATGGATATTCCGGTTGGTGCATTGCGTATTCGCAAGAATGGTTCTGGTGGTGGACAGAAGGGTATGAAGTCTATCATCAACGCACTCGGAACGGACCAAATTGCACGTGTACGTATTGGTGTTGGTCATAGTGAGCCAGGTAATCATTCGAAGGTTCCAGATTGGGTGTTATCCCCAGTTCCAAAGGCAGAACGTGAAGAGTTTGAACGAATTATCTCTATTGCTGCAGATGCGGCCGCTGCTTGGGTCAATGAACCTTTAGATAAAGTGATGAACAAATACAACATCAAAGAAAAGAAGAAGTAAGTTAAATTGCCATGATTTGTGGCAATTTTTTATGTCTTTGAAAAAGACTAGGTAAGTGTTCTTCTGTTTTTCAAAGAGTAATGATGATAAAATAAGAAGACATAAAAAAGGAGATTACTTGAAGAGTTCAATACAGAAAATCCCAAATTGGTTATATGAGAGAATGGTGGATAATCCAGGTGTAAAACTATTGGATTACGCAAAGTCTCCGATTCCGTATACTTCTTTGATTGAAGAAGCGTTAGTCATTGCGACTTCCTTCCAAAAGAAGCCAAGATCAATTCTGGTTGTAAAACAGAATCTCTATACAGCACAACGTTTATATGAGAGGATTGCAACACTCTTAGATGAAAAAGATTGTGCTCTTTTTGGTGCGGATGAATCATTGCGTGTAGAAGCGATTGCCTCTAGCCCTGAATTAACTGCCCAAAAGGTAGAGACTTTAGCAGGACTATTATCGAATCCAAACCAAGTAGTGATTACTTGTCCATCCGCATTGTTAAGACAATTACCATTTCCAGAAGATTTTAAAGATCGCTGTATCACAATTCGAACAGGTGATACGCTGGACATGCATGCATTCAAACAAAAATTATTATCGGGTGGATATCAAAAGACTTCTCACATTGATCAACCATTAACCTTCGCCGCAAGAGGTGGTATTGTTGATGTATATTCGATTAACTATGACGCTCCAATTCGTATTGAGTTTTTTGATACAGAAGTTGAATCGATTCGCTTCTTTGATGTAACTACACAAAAGACAGTTGAAAAGATTGAGGAAGTTACTATTATTCCAGCTGGCGATGTATTCTTTACAGATGAACAGATTGAAGAAATCTGTAGTAAATCTGAAGAATTATTATCGAAAGAAAATAAACCAATCTTGGCAGCTGAAATTGAATCAGACTTACATGCATTACGTGAAAAGGCGTTTTCATCTCATATGTATTCCTACATGGCATTACTGTCAAAGACAGCAGGTATCTGGGATTACATGCAAAATCCACTGATTGTTTATTCCGATGAACAGCTCATTCTTGATGCAGCGAAGAAATTAAATGAAGAGACAGTAAGCTACATTCAAGAGATGGTTCAAGAAGAGAAGATGTTACCGAAGTTTGCGATGTGGCATGATATCCACAGTCTTTCAAAGTATGGTAAGAAAGTTGTAGAAGATCCATTTACAGAGAATGTAGTCAATATCGAAGAATTACATATTCCAAATGAAACCCTCGAACAAAAACTATTACTAATTCATCAACCGATGCCAGTTGTTTTAGCATTATCGGAAAAAGAAGTTGTAACAGTTATTGATAAATGTGTAGAGATAAAATTACCATATCATTTATTATTAGATGATGAGGAACCTGTTGAAGGTATCAACATCTATACAAATTCCTTTGCGCAGGGATTCTATCTTGTTGATGAAAATCTAAAGGTGTATACAGCTGCGGAAATCTTTGCCTATCATCACCACAAAGGTAGATATGAGAATAAGTTCCGTAATGCGGAAGTTATTCATGGTTATGATGAACTTCAACCTGGTGATTATGTTGTCCATGCCCAATATGGTGTTGGACAATATATATGCATTGAAAATCGCGAGATTCAGAAAGTTAAAAGAGACTTCTTGAAGATTATCTATCGTGGTAATACAGAGTTATTAGTACCGCTAGAACAATTCCGCCTTGTGCGTAAGTTTGTATCAAGAGAAGGGGTTGTACCGAAGTTAAATAAACTTGGTTCTGGTGATTGGGAGAAGACAAAACAGCGTCTTCAAAGTAATGTCGAAGATATCGCAGAACGTTTATTAACACTCTATGCCAATCGCGAACAACATATAGGCTTTGCCTTTTCAAAAGATAATGAGATGACAAAGAAGTTTGAAAATTCCTTCTCCTTTGATTTAACGCCTGACCAAGAAAAGGCGGTTGCGGAAATTAAGAAGGATATGGAAAGTAATAAACCAATGGACCGTCTTGTCTGTGGGGACGTTGGTTTTGGTAAGACGGAGGTATCAATCCGTGCTTCGTTTAAAGCGATTTGTGATAATAAGCAGGTTGCGGTACTATGTCCAACTACTATCCTTGCCGAACAACATTTCCATACCTTCCAAAAACGTTACCAGGAATTTCCAGTTACAGTAAAAGTATTAAACCGTTTTGTTAGTCCAGCTGAACAAAAACAAGTACTAAAAGAACTGGAGGAAGGTAAGGTAGACATTATTATCGGTACACATCGTTTACTATCCAAGGATGTAAAGTTTAAGGACCTTGGATTACTAGTTGTAGATGAGGAACAGCGTTTTGGTGTTGAACACAAAGAAAAGATAAAAGAATTAAAGAATGGGGTAGATGTATTATCACTCAGTGCCACACCAATTCCACGTACACTACAGATGTCTCTTGTAGGGATTCGTTCATTATCCCTATTAGAAACACCACCATTAAATCGATATAGTGTACAGACTTATGTCGTAGAAAAAGATAAGAATTTAATCCGTGACGCAATACAAAAAGAACTATCGCGCAATGGACAAGTATTCTATCTGCATAACAATATTGATCAAATCTATAACATCGCAAGAAATATTCAAAGTCTTGTGCCAGAGTCTAGAGTTGGAATCGTCCATGGTAAACTTGGTAAAGAAGAGATAGAGGATATCATGCAGAGATTTATCGAGAAGGAACTCGATATTCTTGTATGTACAACAATCGTCGAAAATGGAATTGATATTCCAAATGTGAATACAATTCTTGTGGATAATGCTCAGGATTTCGGTCTAGCACAGATTTATCAGATTAAGGGAAGAGTTGGACGTAGTGATCGTCTAGCATATGCATATTTACTGATTCCACCACGTAGACAATTATCTGAGGTTGCACAAAAGAGATTAACCGCAGTCAAAGAGTTTGCTCGTCTTGGTAGTGGATATAAGATTGCGATGCGTGATTTAACTATTCGTGGTGCGGGTGATTTACTTGGCTCAGACCAATCTGGCTTTATCGATACTGTAGGTATTGATATGTATATTGAGATGCTAGAAGAAGCAATCCAAGCTAAGAAAGATGGTCGCAAACAAGAAGACCTTACACCAAAACCAAAGACCAATATTCAAACAACAAGCTACATCCCTGAAGAGTTTGCGCCAGACGACTTTGATAAGTTGGATATGTATCAACGTATCGACGCAATCAAAGATGAGAAGATGTTAGAAGCCTATAAGAATGATGTCATTGACCAGTATGGTAAACTGCCAAAGGAAGTCAGTACTTTATTCCTAAAGAAACAATTAGACTTAGCATTAGAAGAACCGATTGTAGAAAACTATCGTGAAATTCGAGGTCAAACAGAATTAACCTTCTCTCCACTATTTTCACAAAGGGCAGATGGTGTAAAACTCTTTGAAAAGATTACAAAGATATCCAAGGATGCGACTTTAC
>JABZLM010000058.1 GCA_015256775.1 Solobacterium sp.
CTTGTACGTCCACCGATTTCAGTCGCAAATCCCTTTGCGAATTCCTTATTTAAGGAACCTGTATCAGATGGTGTTAAGTCCTTAGCAACTACAACCACTGGTTCGCTTAGTGTACTTAGATTTGGAATTTCATTTCCTGTGATATTGCAGAGTAAGCGGAATGATACGTCTTTAATATCTGCTGCTCTTGCACGCATGTATTCATCATCCATGCTTTCAAACATAGAAATCATCATCTTTGATACACAATCAGCTGCGTATTCTGCGTTTACTGAATTCGATGTAATTTCATTTTCGATAGAACTACGGAATTCAGGATCACCTATCATCATAAGATGTGCATCGAAAATAGCTAATTCTTCTTCTGCTAATGTCTTTGATGCGACTTCTTTAATTTGTTCAATATCAGAGATCGTCTTTGCAAATGCACTATCCAACTTCTTTAATTCTTCCTCTGGATTTGCGCTTGTTTGTACAATCTTTAGAACTGGTTGTTCTAGCTTATATACTTTTGCAATTGCAATCCCCTGTGATGCTGCTATACCTTTCAACATGTCTTAGAACCTCCTTGTTGTATAGGATATATCTGTTTGCAAGAATGGAAACGATTACATTTTATTTCAAAATAAAAAGTAAAAATTTCCGCATGAATACAGCCTTTTGAACATCTATATCTGTAGTTCATTTTAACATTTTTCAAATATCTAGGCAACGAACGAATTCTTCAACTGCTTCCTTTTTTAGTCGATAATATGATGATTTTGCATAGTAGTTACAGTACCAGTTTCTTGGTGATTGATTTAGAAAATCATGCTTGATGATACACACAGTATCCGACGAACAATTCTCCATGACATGTTCAATCATATGCCCTATTCCCCTTTGAACATAAGCAACTGTTCTTTCATGAACTTCATGACTATCGCCAATTAACTCTCGCGTTTTCTCCCGGCGATAGATTCTTCCTAAACTCTCTAATAGTTTAACTTTCTCATCGTATGGTAAACGTTGTAATTTCATGTGACATAGATCCCCTTAAATCTATATACACAGTATGAAGGAGTTTCCTACGACAGTGTTTAAATTTCCAGTATTCCTATTGCTCTTATTCTAAAGTTCTAGTTTGGCTGTAGTTTCTTTAAACAAAAAATCGGGATTTCTCCCGATCTTTGAAAATTGTTATTTGCTAACTTCTAGTAAGCCATATCCACCGCTGGAACGACGATATACAACAGAAACAGTTTCTGTTTCATCATCTGTATAGATGTAGAAGTTATGTCCACTGAGTTCCATCTTCATGATGGCTGTATCGAGATCCATTTCTTCCGCATTCACCGTCTTTGTCTTAACAGGAATTGAGTTTTCTTCTTCCGCAAGATCTGTATCAATAAATGCATTTGCAAGGTGTTCACGATGCTTCTTATTCAGTCTAGTCTTTTGACGACGAATTTGGTCTTCTAACTTATCAATCGCTAAATCTACTGCAGCATAGAAGTCATTATTTACAACTTCTGCTCTTAAAATACCTACACGTGATGGGATTGTAACTTCTACCTTCTGAGAGTTTGGATAAACTCTGGCAAGTACACGCGCAATCGTGTTTTCATCGATGAGTAAGTACTTATCTAAAGCAGATAATTTCTCCTCAATCTTTGTACGCATTGCTGGTGTAACAGCGATATTCTTACCTACAATTTCAAATCTCATAAAATACCTCCTGTATGTGCTCGAGATACACTCAAAACAACCACTAATGTTTTCAATGATACCTTTTGCACTTCTTGTATTTATGTCTATATTATACAACATAAATACAATTATTTTTGTATTCGATGTGAATATTCCGTGATAAAAAACTTCACCTTTTACAGTGAAGTTTTTTGAACCAATTCAAATAGCCATTTTAGTACAACTGTCATCGCATAGGTATCCATACCGCAATATGCCTTTAAGTCAGCGATACTCTTTTCTACATCTTCAGTATCAACATTCTTATCTAGATTACGCCATTCAAATACCGCATCCATACCTTGTTGGATATCTAGGTCATGATAGCCTGGATCATCCATCATTGCCATAATGGTTTTTAATGACCACTGCCCCTTCATCCGTGTATCGTAGATGACACCTGTTGAAAATGGCAACTGTAGATCTTCCATGCGTGCATTGATGTGTAATAGGTCCTTTGCGTATTCAGGATACATATCTGCTAACTCTTGAATACGAATCTTTTCAGCACCTTCTGCATTATAAGCAAGTACAGTACCTTCCTTAGGAATCGAATGAATTAAATGTTCTGCCATGTCCTTACGGTTATCATGGATATTGAGATAGACTTCGTGCTCGATTCTACCATCTTCATGCATGATATGTAGAGAATATTCAAATGGCAATACATCATACGGGTGCATTCCTTCATATGGTGGAATCGCAAAACGCTCCCATTCAAAATCAATACAGGTAATCGGATAATGAATGTAACCTAACCAGTTTGCCAAGGCATTGTAGTCAACATATTGTCCACCATTTCGGTCTGCTTGGATTTGCGCAAACTGTTGAGAAGAACCTTCGATACGTTCTGGATCTGCATCTCTAAGATATAATCTTCCTTCTTCATACATCTGTCGCTTAAATCTTGAAGCAATCAGTGTCAAAATAGAATTATCCGGTAACTGTTTTTCGTGTGGGAAACAATCATCATAATATAAACATTTTTGACGTGTCATACATTGTGGTTTCCGGATTGGTTCTCCGACCGTTTCAAACGTACAGGATTCCATCTGCTGTAATAAATAATGCAAATCATGTAAGTTATCATAGATGGCTTCTTTGATATCTACTGTTGGATTATTTTTATCATTATAGAAAGATGTACTGACGATAAATAATTCATGTGGATCTAATTCTTTTCCTCTACGGTAGTTTTTATTGAGATGGATCATATAAATATCTTTGATTCTAATATTTAATCCCTCTAATACCCATACCGTATCACAATAGAACTGCATATCATCCGCATGTGGAAATAAACCAACAAATAGAAAATACAGATCCCATCCATCTTGATTGCGATGTAAGAATGGTGCTTTAATACGTAGCTGCTCATATTCAAAACGAGCTTTAACAAGCCAGTCATACTCCTGTAAAGCATTCATGGCTAAGCTTGCGTCATCACCCTGTTTACCAAGAAAATGGTTAGTTACACCTAGCTTCACACAAGCCAGCTCACTAACCTCTTCATCCAATCTTACAAATGGCTGAAACTTTCTCTTTTCCGCTTGCATTTCATTTAGAAATAAGCGGGGACAGCGCGTATATTTCTTACAATCAGAAATATGAAACATAAAACTCCTCTATTAAATACCCTCACTCATCGGTAACATTGCTGCACCGATAATGCCAGGTTCATCTAGCGTTGCAATCACAAATGGTGTGTTATGCAAAGCTGTATGTGACATTGATTTATAATTTTCAATCACTGCTGGCAAGAACTTATCTGCAGATTTTGTCATACCACCACCGATAACAAAGATATCTGGGTCACATACACATGCAATAGTCGCAAACATTTGACCTAAATCTCTTGTGGCTTCATCAACAATCTTAATAGCTCTTTCATCTCCTGCATCAGCTAAATCAAATACACTACCTGCATGCAGGATTTCTTTATCTTTAATCACTTCTTTTGCCTTGCGTGTGATATGAGTACCACTTGCCTCATTTTCTACTGCACCAGCATTTAAGTTATTAATCTTTTCACGGTTACGGTCGATGATAATATTTGCAATCTCACCACCAAAGCCATGCTTACCACTTACTGTCTTTCCATCAACGATTAATGCCCCACCAATACCAGTAGAAATCGTTACATAGTATACAACACTCTTATCTTTGCCAGCACCAACCAAGGCTTCCGCAAGTCCTGCTACGTTTGCGTCATTATCCACAAATGCTGGCATACCAAATTCCTTGGATAGTTCATCCGCAAACGGATAACCTGTAAATCCCTTTAGGTTTGTGCTTAATACCATACTTCCAGACTTCTTATCAACCGGTCCTGGTACACCAACACCAATCGCAGAACAATCTTTCCATCCTGGAATCTCTCTTACCATTTCTTTGAGGTTAGACATGACCTTTGTTGGTCCTTCCATACCGTATGATGGTCCCTTTACTTGAGATAGTACTTCACCAAATTCAGTTACTTTCGCAACACGTACATTTGTACCACCTAAGTCAATTCCAATATATGTCTTCATACATCCTCCAGATCAAATAAAATTCATTATTTTTATTATACACTATGAATCGCTTATGAATGCACCAGAAAGAAAAAACCAGAAGAATTTCTTCTGGTCAATAATCATTCCGATAGAATTAGTCAGCTAATGTACCAAATGGATCCCATGGTAACAGTTCCTTTGGCTCCTCTAAAAGTGCCTTCTGAGAAGTTTCAGATAAGTACTTCTTATGTACAGCAACAACATATGTATATTCATCAAACCATGAATCAGATGCGATGAAGTAACCCTTGTTACCAATCTTTTCTCCCCAAGAGTTTTCAATCTTCCAACGAGTTGGTTTTTCATCCACAAGATTTACACCAGTTAATACCATCGCATGGTTCATTGCGGATTCCTTATAGTCTAGCATCTCAGCCTTTGTCATATCCAATTGCATATCTAATGTATTGGCATAGTCATACTGTGCATTATCCCAAAGACCTGTATCACGATCAGCATCCTTACCACAATCACAACCAAACCATACTGGATAACCATCCTTCATCTGTGCAATCGCAGCTGCTTTTAATTCATCCATTGGTAAGTTCAGTAACTTTACCTGTTCTCCATCAACGACATTCCCTAAGTACTTAACAGTATATGTCTTATGGAATGGCTTATCTGCAGTAGGCCCATGAATCACACTGATATAATCAGATAAATCAATTCCTAAGTTTGCATAGAAATCTAATGGCTTTACATGATATTCCGCATGATAGTTACCATCTTTATCGTTGTATTCGAATGTAAATTCCTGTGGTGGTAAGCCAAAACAAGACGCAATCAAACCATAGATTTCCTTGAGAGCTGTTTCCTTTAATGCTGGAATTTCATCCTTCTTACCTGCTTGAGCTAACTTGCGACTATCCACCGCAAACTTACGTAAACGACGGTTAAGAATCGTATTCATCTTAGACGTATGAGAACCTTGGTAAGTATCAGGCATCGCACTCTTTGGCGCAATACCATACTTCTTGACAAGGCTTACTAACATGTTCCACTGGCCACCGTCACCAACAGCCCATTCTAATAAGAAACGCATATTATCGCTTCCTACAGGACCATCAATTTCCTGTAGTGTACACTCCATAAACCAGTTTGCCTTTTCTAGTTTGTCGTAGAAAGCAATATAGTTCTGTGATAACTCAAACTCAGCCATGTTATATTTCTTTGCAATAAGTTCTCTTAAAACATTCATGGAAGAGAAAATCCAACAACGACCAGATTGGTATTGATTTGTGACTGGCATTGTTTTTAAATCAATTGAGAAGATATTAGGATTATTTCTTTCTGCATCAAAATTACGACTAATTGTACCGATATCATTCTTCACCAAGGCATTGCGAACAACTCTTGCCTTTTCATCTTTTAAATAATTCTCACGTAATGTATCAATTTTCTGTAATGTTACAGGATTCATATTAGACATTTTAATTACCTTCTTTCTATGTAGTATGTTATAACTAACTCACCTATTTTTCAATTGATAAACACTGATAAATTCTTAACTTTTCGCAGAAAACTCCTGTTTACAATGTGGACAATGAATCACAACTTCTCCTTTCCCCCTTGGTATACGAACAAGTTGATAGCAACGTTTACATACAAAGTACTTATAGTCTTTATTTGTGATATTATTTTTGACTGCTTTAAACTGTCTTGTCACAAAACGATTTGTGTCTTGATACTTTCGATTTTCAATACTGCGCTTGGTGATATTTCTTGATGTAAAGCGATACACAAATATGCCAAAGATCACAAATGAAAGTAACGCCGGAATACTATTTTTTACAAATAAACCCAATACCAAGATTATTACCATCATGATGAGTAAATGTGTATTGAGACGATCCATACCGTAACTTCTTCTAAGACGATATTGTAATTGTTCAATCAAACAATTTCTTCTTTTCATATATACTTCCTATTCTAATGACAGGATTATATCACTTCCTACGCACAATCGATACGATGTCGAAATACTTCTTCTAATAAAGAACGATAGTTTTGAAAACGTCTTTGTAATGTCCGCAAGGACATATGATACTGGTATGCAATATCTTTTTGTCTAACTCCATCAATGTAGTAAGACACAAACATATCCATTGCCATCTTCCCATGTACCACTTTCATGTAATGCATGATCTT
>JABZLM010000059.1 GCA_015256775.1 Solobacterium sp.
CAAGATCTAAAGGTTTTTCAAATTTTTTAATTGCTTCTGTCATATCTGCATAGCACTCATCAACTGATGCTTGTTCTACAAGATATGTATAGGAACGTACAATTTCCATGAAACGTTCGGAAAGATTACGATACCAGGTATAGTGTCCTTCAACGATAATCAATTCTCTACAAAGCTTCTGTGCTTCACTAACAGGCATTGCACTATGAATGCCAAAAGCACGTGCTTCATAGCTTGCTGTAGAAACTACGCTACGTCTAGTAGCACCAGAAATTACAATGGGTTTCCCTTTCAATTCTGGATTTAATAATACTTCTGCATTAGCAAAAAATGCATTTAAATCAATATGAAAATATACGTGATACATTAGCTATGGTTTCTCCGATAGAGTTCTTGTGCAGCTTTTGTTGAGATGTCTGTAATACTGCCACTCGAAATTAAAGCAAGCTGATTAATACGTCCTGTTTCATCGAGTTCACTTACATGTGTAATAGTCTTATTATCTTGGTCTTCTTTCGATACAAAGTAATGTGTATCTGCACAAGCTGCTACCTGTGCTAAATGTGTTACCGCAAAGACTTGACATGACTTTGATAAAGCCTTCATCTTTTGACCAATCGCAGTCGCAACCGGACCACTAACACCAGTATCTATCTCATCAAAGATGACAGTTTGAATTCCTTGTAATTTCGTAAAGATAACCTTTAATCCAAGCATTAATCGACTTAGTTCACCACCAGAAGCGGTCTTTACAAGAGACTTTGGCTCTTCCCCTTTATTCATGGCAATCATAAATTCAACGTTTTCATTTCCATGTTCACTAGGTTTGCAGTCTGTAAATACTGTTTTAAAACATGCGTTTGGTAACATTAATTCCTTTAAATTAATAAGGATTGCATCATCAAGTTCATTTGCACGTGTTCGCCGAATCTTTGATAACTTAGAAGCATATTCCTGATAAGTAATAAGTGCAGTTGAAATCTTCTGATCCATTTGTTCAATAAACTCTTTTCGATGTGTAAACATCTGTACTTGTTGCTTGAGTTGTTCTTGCTGAGCTAGAATCTGCTCAATGGAATTACCATACTTTCGTTTTAGTTTTTGAATTGTAAAGAGACGTTCTTCCATTTCATTAATTTCTTCCTCGTCCATATCATACTCGCCGACGAGTTTATGAAGTTCATCGATACTATCTGAGATAGAATAATATGCATCAGAAATAGATGTTTGAATTGTTGTAGTTTTTTCATCACTGCCTAAATTTAAACACAATTTTTGTAAATCATATAAGGAATCAGCTAAACCGTTTTCATATAGCGAAAAAAATTGATTATATTTATCAAGTGAGTTTTTGATTTGTTTATACTGTCTTTCTTTTTCAGCGAGTTCTTCATCTTCGCCAATTTTTAAATCAGCTTGTTCGATTTCCTGAATCTGATATTGGAAGTACTCTAAATCATTTTCATTAAATTCATTCTGTAGTGCTTTTTCTTTCTCTTTTAATAGTTTTGAATAGCATTGATAGGAATCTTTTACTTGTTGTAGTTCTTCATCTACTTGTAAAAATGTATCAAGTAATCTTATATGATTAGTTGTATTCAACAAATACGCAGTATCTCTTTGACCATGAATATCAATCTCATCACGTAGAATATCTTTTGCTAGAGATAATGTAACAATTCGATGATCGATGCGGATAACTGACTTACCTGAAGATAATAGTTCACGTGTAAAGGTAACATCTTCATTTGCTTCAAGTCCTGCATCTGCCATGATTTCTAATGCATGTTTATTTTGGGATAAATCAAAAGTACCTTCAATAATTGCTTTCTCTTTTCCCTTTGAAATGTAAGAAGCACCTGCACGCTCCGCACATAAAATGGAAATAGCATCTAACATAATTGATTTACCAGCACCAGTTTCACCAGTAAACGCACTAAACCCAGATTTAAAATCTAGGTTTAGTTCATCAATTAGTATGAAGTTTTTTATATACAGGTGTTTCAGCATAATATTCTCCTACAAATATTGTTGTACATCAGCTAAGAAGGTATTCATATCAATGTGATATTCTTTTCGAAGCTGTGCACTTGTTCCTTGTGGTATAAACTTGTCTGGCAATCCATAAATCTTGATAGGAAGACAAATCTCTGATTCATTTAGGTATTGCAAAATGAAAGCCCCTAAACCATTTGTCTTATAGTCTTGTTCATAGACAAATAATTTCAATTTACGCTCTACAAGAGACTGTATCATCTCATAGTCAAGCGGCTTAATATAACGAGCATTTACAACCGTTACTGGAAGATTATTAGACACAACTTTATCTAATAACTTATTTACCATATCACCGTAAGTGATAATCGCCACTTTATTTTCATGTGAATCATGTAAAAGTTCCCACTGTCCAATTGGAATGAAATTTGCTTTACATACAGTAGATGTTTTTACCTCACCTTTAGGAAAACGTACAGCAAATGGATGTTTCTGGTTAAAGGCTGTATACAATAAGTCTTTTGCTTCTTGGGCATCTTTTGGATGCGAAATAATCATATTAGGTAGTCCTGATAGAATACCAATATCGAATGTTCCTTGGTGAGTTTCACCATCACCACCAACAAGTCCAGCATGATCTACACCAATTACAACTGGCAAATCCATACGACAGATATCATGGTTAATCTCATCGTAAGCACGCTGCAAGAATGAACTATAGATACACATATATGGTTTCTTACCTGAAATTGCTAGACCAGCTGCGAAAGTTGCTGTGTGCTCTTCTGCAATACCAGTATCGAAACTGCGGTCTGGATATTTAGCGAATAAGATACCCATACCACTACCATTAATCATTGCTGGAGTAAGAGAAACAATATTTTTATCATTCTGTGCAAACTCCGCAACGCATTGACTCATAAATGGTCCCCAAGCACTGAATCCACAAGGTACTTCATGCAATGGTTTGCCAGTTTCGATATTGAATGGACCTACCCCATGCCAATGTCCCTCACTATCATCTTCACATGGAGAATAACCTTTCCCCTTTTTTGTCATAACATGAATTAATGTAGGACCTCTATGATGCTTCGCAGTCTCTAAAATTTGAATTAAATCATGAATATTATGTCCATCAACCGGCCCCATATAGTCAAGGCCAAATTCTTCAAAAATACCACCATCAATTACAGCTTCACGCATCGAATCTTTTACTACTTTTAAACCTTTATATAGCGCATCGCCAATTGGATTACCAGATAGTGAACGTTTCAGAGATGATTTAAAAGTTGTGTAACTCTTTAATGTGCGTAGCTTTGAAAAACCAGCATTCATAGCACCAACATTTTTTGAAATAGACATATTATTATCATTAAAAATAATAATAATATTACGTTTTTCAACACCTATTTCATTAAGTGCCTCTAAAGATAAGCCATTGCTAATAGCACCATCACCAATAACAGGAATGATACTATAATTCTCTTTGTTTAAATCTCTAGCAACAGCCATACCTAATGCGGCAGAAAGTGAAGTAGAACTATGTCCTGCTTCCCAGACATCGTGTACACTTTCACTACGTTTTTGGAAACCAGATAGACCCTTATATTGGCGCAACGTCGAAAAACGATCGGCACGACCGGTTAAAATTTTATGTACATAGGATTGATGTCCTACATCAAAAATAATCTTATCTTTCGGTGAATCAAATACGTAGTGTAGTGCAATTGTTAATTCAACAATTCCTAAATTACTTGCTAGATGTCCACCTGTCTTAGATAAAGAGTAGATTAAAAATGTACGAATTTGTTCGGCTAAGTCTTTTAGTTGACTGTTATTTAAAGTCTTTAGAAATGCGGGGTCACGAATTTCATTTAATTCCATAGAAATATATCTCCTATTTTCGACGTCGTTGGATTTGATGAACATATTCTAATAACTCTGCAGATTTGAATCCAGTTAAAGACTGAATTTCATGAGTTGCAGATTGATATAGATCGTTCATCACTTCTTTAGCGCGTTCAATCCCTAAAATTGAAACACTAGTCCCCTTATGATTTTTCTGGTCAGAATTTGATTTACCAAATTCTTTCGCTGTTAACTCGATATCTAAAATATCATCCTGAATTTGAAATGCTAGACCAAGCGAAAATCCTATCTTTTTCCATGCAAGAATATCTTCTTCATGTTTAGAAAGTATGCATGCCATCAACAACGGTGCAGTCAATAAGCATCCTGTCTTATGTTCGTGAATTCTTTGAAGCATGGTCCAATCAATGACTTTATTTTCAGCTTCTAAATCTAGCTGTTGTCCATATACCATTCCACTAGGACCGGCCATTTTCGAAAGAATAGAAATACATTTTATAACTGTATCACTATCTTCGTTTGAAGTAGCCGCAACCTCAAATGCATACGTTAATAAACCATCACCTGCTAAAATCGCAGTAGCTTCATCAAATTGCTTATGACATGTTGGTAAACCTCTACGTAAATCATCATTATCCATCGCTGGTAAATCATCATGTATAAGAGAATATGTATGTATCATCTCTAATGCACAAGCAAACGGATTACCAATCTCCGGATTAACATTGTATCCCTTTAAAACAGTATAGAGAAGATGTGGTCGAATTCGTTTCCCTCCAGCGGTTAATGAATATAGCATCGCAGATTTTGTTGTACTATCTGGAAGAGAGTTTATGTAATTTTCCAGAAGTGACTCAATTTGCATCGTCAGTCTCTCCATTTTTACGAATTACATCATTGATTTGTGTTTCAAATTTCTTTAGTTTTGTATCACAAGCCTTCACTAATTGAAGACCTTCTTCGAATAAAGTAATCGTTTCATCTAGAGGTTTTTCATTCTCTTCAAGATCATTGATAATTTCTTCTAATCGATTCATTGATTCTTCAAATGACTTATCCTTTGTTGGCATGACTGTCCTCCTTTGTTTGAACGAGAGCACCTACTGTGCCATCAGCCAAACGTATATTAATTTCGTCACCAATATCTAATTTTTCTGTTGTATTGACAACTTTGTGATTCTTATAAGTAACGCTATATCCACGATTTAGTACTAACAGTGGTGAATATGCATTTAATAATGACATATTCTTTTCTAATCTTGTTCTTCTTTCATCTGCAGTGATACTTAATGCATGTTTCATCTGTGATTGATATTGAACAAGTAAATTCTTGTTAGTTTGAACACATTGTTTTGCGTACATTAACAAATGTTGCTTATTATCTTGTATTGTTTCATGTAGTGCTAAAGAACGTTCACGTATCAATTGTGAAAACCGATGAAACTTATCATTAAGTTCATGTCGTTTATCAATCGGTAACCCTTGAAAACGCATAAGCTTTTCAGCCAAATAATCCAAACGTGTAATAGAATCGCGATATAAACGTTCAGGCTTTGTAAGTACTGGTTGACTTGCATTATAAACCAATCGCTTTTTTGCATGCATGAATGTATTTCGCATAGCAGTCATTAAACGACTTCTGTAATTTTGTAAAGTCGCTAAAACTTCTTGCATATCAGGTACAGCAGCTTCAACCGCACCTGTTGGAGTATTTGCACGATAGTCAGATACAAAATCAACTAAAGTAAAGTCAATCTCATGGCCAATGCCAGTAACGATTGGTGTCTTCATCTGAGATATATATCGTGCAAGTGTTTCATCATTAAAACACCATAAATCTTCAATTGATCCTCCACCGCGAACTAACATAATCACTTGGTGATTACCATTATCCGCAGCTTGTAAAGCTGTAATAATTTTTGGTGCAGCATCCATACCTTGTACAGGGGCTGGATACTCAGTGAGTTTTGCGATAGGCCAGCGTTTCTTTAATGTTATTAATGCATCTTCTCTTGCGGCAGTATTATTACCTGTTACAAGAGCGATATTCATCGGATACATCGGTAGAGGTTTTTTTAAACTTGCATCGAATAAACCTTCATCACTCAACTTCTTTTTTAATAATTCAAACTGTTGATATAATTGCCCAATACCACTACGTTCCATATTGGTCGCAATCATCTGCATACTACCATCTACAACATAGACACTTACATCACCTTTTAAAACGACTTTATCTCCGTTTTCAGGCTTAAATCCTAACTTCTGATTTGCCGAAGAAAACATTACACATTTCAAGGTCGCATGATCATCTTTTAGCGAAAAATACCAGTGGCCACTGTAAGGCATACGAATATTAGAAATTTCCCCTTCAATCATAACTCCATGTAAAACTGGATTTTCATCCATTACTTTCTTTAAATAATTTACAAGAGTACTGACTGGGACAACTCGTCTACTCATATTACATCTAATACGCTGTTTACCAACTTATATGTATCAGAG
>JABZLM010000060.1 GCA_015256775.1 Solobacterium sp.
CCACGACCAGGAGTCATAACGTTGAACTTTGTAATGTACCATCTGAAGAATGTGTAGTATAGACATGCCCATACCAAACCAAATGGAATTTCTAAAATCCAGTTTGTCTTTGCGTTTCCTTGTAGGATACCAAAGAGTGTAAAGTCAATCACACCACCAGAGAATGTATTACCAATAGAGATATTGAGAATATCTGCGATGAAGAAACTTACACCATCAAAGAATGAGTGAATAACATAAAGAATTGGGTTTACGAACAAGAACATGAATTCGATTGGTTCTGTAATACCTGTGATAAAGGATGTTAAGGCAACACTTAAGAATAAGCCCTTGTACTTGCTTCTTCTTTCCTTTGGTACGCAGTGGTACATTGCTAGACATGCGGCTGGTAAGCCGAACATCATTGTTGAGAAACGACCAGCGAAGAAACGTGTTCCTTCTGTATATAGACCTACATGATTTGGATCTGCTAATTGTGCAAAGAAAATCTTCTGTGCACCTGCTACAGCGACACCTGCAACAGTTTCAACACCACCAAGCTCTGTGTACCAGAACATTGGATAAATCATGTGGTGTAAACCAACTGCTCCACATAAACGCATTAAGAATCCATAGAAGAATGTTCCAACTGGACCTGCTTGTGCAATGAATGCACCTGTAGATACTAATAACTGTTGGAATGGTGGCCATACTAAGAAGAACACTGCACCAATGAAGATACTTGCAAATGAAGTAACAATTGGTACGAAACGTGAACCACCAAAGAATCCAAGTACCTGTGGAAGTTCAATATTTTGATATTTGTTGTGTAATGTTACGGCAACTAAACCAACAACGATTGCACCAACAACACCAGTATCAATGGAAGCACCATCTGGATTAAAAATACCTAATAAAGAAGTGATTGTAGCGTTCATAACTAAGAAACCAACAACACCCGCTAAGGCAGCAGTTCCCTTGTCACGCTTTGCAAGGCCAATACATAGACCTACGCACAATAACATTGCTAGATTTGCGAAAACAACTGTTCCCGCAGCACTCATAATTGTGAAGACACCCTGTAATACTGGATTATTTAATACAGGATAAGTCGCCACTGTTGTAGGGTTGGATAAAGCACCACCAATACCTAACAATAAACCAGCAGCTGGTAAAATTGCGATAGGTAACATAAATGCTTTACCAATCTTTTGAAGCATCTTAAACATAAATATCCTCCTTATATTCCACATGTGTAATACCCCTTACTACACATGTACGAACCATTATTTGCGATACATTACAATATTCTGTAAGTGTATCGTAAGATAGCATCTTTCTCCTTCTCCGATACTGATGCCATATGTATTTTCAATGTGATCTCCTATCATGCATGCAATCTGGTATGACTTGCAATATTTATCATGAACAAGATCACCAATTAGGTTGTTGATTTCAACCCCATCTAACGAGCGTTTAATCGCAAATTTCAAATGTGTTATCAAACGTTGCTTCGCTACTTCATAATCATTGAGGTTGATTTGCATTTCTCTTTCGATGATTGCGATTGTTTCTGTTAATATCTGTGCAATCATCGTAGAAAGACTGGCACTTTCACCCTGTAAAGCAGCGTGAATATGCATGCATATAAAACCAATCTCGCTGTCATCTAAATGAATACCCAAACGTTCGTTAATCTTCGCAAGTACTTCTTTTGCAAATTGAAATTCCTTTGGATATAAGAATCGAATTTCATCCGTGAATACATTCTTAACTGTAATCTTTTCACGGTAACGCTTTACACTAAACTGAATATGATCAAGCAACGCAAGGTGAATACGCTTATCATATGCACCAAAGCTGTTAGTCATCTCACTGATTACTTCTTCTGTAACTTCCACTACTTCATCATCTGCACTATTTACTAACTCTTCATAACGTCTACGATCTTTTAAATCAACAAGTTCATATACGTTTTGAATCTGTTCTGCAGGAACAATATCGTTTTCTCGTCTTTGGAAACCAATACCCTTTCCAAAGATAATATACTCTCTAGAATCTTCATCACTACGACATACAACGACGTTATGATTTAGTATTTTTGCAATATTATATGTTTTCACAATATGCTATCTCATCCTTTACTTTTAGGGTACGTGCTTGTTTAATGCGTACATCCTTATGACTAGTAACGATCACAAGAACATCTGTTTGATAGCCTGCTTGTTTTAGCATAGCTAAATCACAATTTACAAGTAAGTCTCCAGCCTTTACACTGTCTCCTTCTTGTACGCATACCTCAAAGCCTGCCCCTTTTAACTGTACAGTATCGATGCCAATATGCAAAATATATTCAATCTTGTTTTTATCTGTAATCCCAATCGCATGTTTAGTTGGAAATACCATTGTGACCTTACCATCAACTGGTGAATGAATATCTCCATTTGTTGGGACAACCGCAAAGCCTTTTCCCATCAGTTCTTTAGAGAATACTTCATCCTTTACTTCACTTAATGGTTTAAATGTACCATCGCATGGTGAATAAATCATTGATTTTTTATGAAATAAGAACATAAGTACCTCCCACGAAAAAAGCCCATCAGAAAAAATGTTTTTCCAATGAGCTAATGCCTGCTTTCCAGTAACACGCTTTTGTTATACATATCATAGCAAAGCAGAACAACTTGTCAATCACCTATGGATATAAAAAAATCGGTGGGCACCGATTTTCTTATATTTAGTTCTTTTCTGTGATAGCTGAAACTGGGCAAACTGGAATGCATGAGAAGCATGAAATACATGTGTCTTCATCGCATCCGGACTTTCCATTTTCATCTAAAGCGAGTGCTGCTACTGGGCAAACTCCTACGCAAGCACCACAACCGATACAAGTATCCTTATCAACTGTAACTGGCATTATTCGAGTCCTCCTTTATGAACACCTAAAGTATAGCACCCCACTATTTTGTTAGTAAATGCTAACCTTTCGGACGAATTTGAATCCGATCAATCCGGTTTGCTCGATTTGTTTTTTCATCGATATCGATGATGACACCAGAGATGACTGCTGGACCTTGCGCAGGTGTATAACGTGTGGATTCATTGTAAATACTTCTAGCAATGACTTCTTCAGTATCTCTTCCTAATATCGATGCATATACTCCACACATCCCTGCATCTGTGATATATGCACAACCGTTAATAATCTGTTCATCCGCAGTTTGTACATGCGTATGTGTACCAATAACGGCAGTCACTCTTGGCGCAAAGTAATTTGCGAAGGTCATCTTTTCAGCAGTCGCTTCTGCATGTAAATCAACAAAAATCATATCTGCATCAATTTCTTTCAAGAGTTTTTCCATCGTGATGACAGGGTCTTCACGACAAACATCCATAAATACTTTCCCAACTAGATTTACTACCGCAATATGTTTTCCATTCACTTCTTTGATCACATAACTTTTTCCAATATGGAAGGGTTCCATATTGGCAGGTCGTACTGCATGATTCATTGAAGGAAGATGATTTAGAATCTCTGTTTTGGAGAAGGCATGATTACCAAGTGTAATAACATCGACACCTGCTAAGAGTAATTGATTATAGATTTTAAATGTAATCCCTTTGCCATGTGCAGAATTCTCTGCATTTACAATGATGAGATCTGGTTGATATTGTTCCTTTAATGCGTCTAACTTAGCTAAAACTGCATCTCGTCCACTCTTTGCGACGATATCTCCTAGAAATAGTACTCTCATGTGTATCTCCCTCTTTTCAAAAAAAGAACCGTGAACCGGTTCTTATTTCGCTAATTCTTGTGCACGTACTTCACGAATCAATGTTACCTTGATCTGTCCTGGATAAGTCATCTCATTTTCAATTCGTTCACGAATATCATGAGCAACCTTCACCATACGTACATCATCAATCTTCTCAGGCTGTACCATAACACGTAGTTCACGTCCAGCTTGGATTGCGAATGCTTTTTCAACTCCTTCAAAGTCTAATGCAATCTTCTCAAGATTTTCTAGACGTTGAATGTAGCCTTCCATAGATTCATAACGAGCACCAGGTCTAGCAGCACTGATTGTATCTGCTGCAGCAACTAATACAGAAATAATATCTGTTGGAGCTGTATCACCATGGTGAGCTTCAATTGAGTTAATAACGATTGGATTTTCTCCATACTTCTTAGCAACCTTGGAACCTAACTCAACGTGAGTTCCTTCTGTTTCAAAGTCTAGTGCCTTACCAATATCGTGTAATAAACCTGCACGCTTTGCAAGTGCTTGGTTTAGTCCTAATTCAGCAGCCATCATACCAGCGAAGTGTGCAACTTCTACAGAGTGTGATAAACCATTTTGGCCATAGCTATAACGGAATCTCATACGTCCTACCAGCTTGATGAGTTCACGATTCATCTTACCGATACCTAGTTTGAATACTGCTTCATTACCAATCTTGAAGATTGTCTCTTCAAGTTCATCTGTAACTTTTTGAACAACTTCCTCAATACGTCCTGGTTGAATGCGTCCATCCTTCATCAGAATTTCTAATGACTGACGTGCAATTTCACGACGAATTGGGTTAAAGCAAGAAACAGTAATAATATCTGGTGTGTCATCAATAATTAAATCAACACCTGTAGCCTGTTCAATTGCCTTAATATTTCTTCCCTCACGACCGATAATACGTCCCTTCATTTCTTCACTTGGAAGCGTTACTGTACTAACGGTACGCTCGATTGTTTCCTCTTGTGAGTAGCGATGAATCGCTAAAGAAATAATATTACGTGCAACGGAAGAGGCTTCTGCTTCTGCTTCCTCTTGTTTATCACGTAAGTAAGTAGCGATTTCGGCTTCTGTCTTCTTTTCAACAGCCTCCATCAATTCTACCTTTGCGTCAGCCTGTGACATATTTGCCACACGCTCTAGTTCAACTAATTGCTGATCAATCTTAGCCTGCAAGTCTTCTTCCATTTTAGTGATATCTGCAAGTTTTCCAGTAATCTGCTGATCTTTTTCGTCAATTTTCTTTTCTTTTCGGGCAAGATTCTCCTCACGGAAATTCAAACTATCCTGCTGGCGCATGAGTTTATTTTCAACTTGTAATAATTTATTTTGTTGATTCTTAATCTCTTTTTCTGCCTGTAGTTTTAATTCGTAAGTTTGTTGTTTCGCGTCTAATGTAGCTTGGCGCGTAATTGTTTCTGCTTTTGAATTTGCTTCTTCAAGAATATCTTGCGATTTTGTAATCGCACGATCAAGACCGTGTTTGCCAGCAACCTTCATAATACCAATGCCGACAAAGATACCTACAATAAGAGCTAAAATGACAGGAATTACAGGGTCATGAATGATATACCCCATTTTTAATCCTCCATTATTCTTAGAGATTTCTCTCTCTAGTATTATACGGTTTTTTTCACATTTTCACAATAGACACACAAAACAATGAAAGCGTTTTACTTAGCTACTATCGTATCGTGATGTAATCCTGTCGAATTCAACAAATAGATATCATCAAAAACTTCCTGAATAAACTTCCGATCATGAGATACAGCGATGATTGCTCCACCAAAGTTTTTTAATTCTTCTCTTACAACTGGAGCTGATAATGGAGAGAAGTTACGGGTAGGCTCATCCAACAATAAGACATTGGCACCCTCTAGATGCATCTTTAACATGAATACCTTGGCACGTTGACCACCTGATAGTTCTGTTAAAGAATGTTCCATCTCATCAGATGTAAACTTCATTGAACCAAGGTACTGTCGAATACGTGTAATATCCTCTTTATCCCCTACAGTTGTTAAGAAATCGATTGGTGATTCATACTCATCCAGAATGTCATCATAGTTTTGTGGCATATAGCCAATATGAATATCCTCCCTTTCAGATAACGCATCATGAATCTTATGCAATAGTGTAGTTTTGCCACAGCCATTATTACCAACAACACATATTTTTTGATTACCAAATACTTGCAATGTAATATCGCTCGCTAGTATTTTTGATTCATCCTTTGTCATCAGCTTATCTAAATGATAATCAAGAATCTGTTTGTCACTGGCAAATGGTTCCACATCAAAGTGAAAGAATATCGCATCCTCACGAAGTGGAATCTCCGTCATATTCTCACGTTCTCTTTCAAAACGCTTTCCCATCGCTTTTACACTTCTCATCTTTTTCTTGAGATTTGCGGCAGTCTGCGGTGCTTGACGGGATACGACACGCAGTTCATGTTGGACACGTTCGTAAACCTGTTGGTATTTTTCCATGCGTAACTTATCTTGACGACGCTCACTTTGTGCATCTATCATCTGTTTTTCAAATTGTTTATTACGTAATTCTTTATATGCGTCATAGCCAA
>JABZLM010000016.1 GCA_015256775.1 Solobacterium sp.
GAGTTGAGAATAATGTGATTTCACCTTCAGCCTTACCTGCATCTAACTGTGGCTGTGCCCAGTTCAAATAAGCCTGAATCTCACTCTTCAATTCTTTTAGTGTGCTTAAGTATTCTGCATGTACACCAGCATGTGATAACGTTTCAATATCGCCTGCTACAAATGGTGTTTTATCAAAGTACTTACTATCAAATTCATTTTCATTCCAGTTAAGGATTTCCTTTAATACCTTGATGTTACCAGTAGCATTATGAACTTTATTGTATGTAACACCCTTATAAACACCTGTTGTCGCATCTGGATCAGCTGGATCCCAAACTAAGTAAGATTGTGCAGACTGGAACTGTCCACCAGAAGCTACTGTATTACCACCGATTTCAGAGTTAACTTCTAATACAACTACTGAGTTACCGTTCTGTGCAGACTGAACTGCTGTAGCCATACCAGCACCACCAGCACCAACTACAACAACATCAGCTGTCTTTTCGATTGCTTCACCAGCTTTATGTTCTACTGTATTCTTCTTAAAACCATCTAAATCACTAGCTTCTGCTTGTTTTGCTGCATCAATTAACGCATTCTTAAAACCAATTGAAGTAAATGTAGCACCTGAAATAACATCAATGCCAGCACCATTTGCTTCCTTTGCATCTGCTACTAAATAATCAAATGCTGGTGTTCCAATATGATTTGTTTCTTTATTATCACTATAATCAATTTCGGAAATACCATCCTTTGTAAATGTAACTGTTAAGTTAATTGGTCCATTATAACCTGTACCAGTACCTGTATATGTACCTTCCTTATAAGTTACCTTTACATTTTCTTTTTTCTTTGCACTATCTTCTTTGTTGCTCGGTGAACATGCAACAAGTGAAATAGCCATCAAAGAACTGAGTCCTAACTTCACATAATTCTTCATTTTTCCCTCCTTGTGTATTTATTAACAAATACCTAATCATATATTATCTTAAATTAAATTCTTTTGCTATCTAAATTTAAAAACTGCCCTGCGGCAGTTTATGACTTTATAACTCTTTTACAACATCTTCAACATGACTTGTAGCTTTTACTTTTTGGAAAGTCTTGATGATAATACCATTTTCATCAATTAAGTATGTCGAACGTTCGATTCCCATATACTTACGGCCATACATAGACTTCTCTACCCAAACATCATATGCTTGAATGGTTTCTGTGCTTTCATCTGATAGTAATGTAAATGGTAAATCATAATTAATTTCGAACTTCTTATGAGACTTCACACTATCCTTCGAAATACCTAACACAATCGCCCCCTTTTCCTGAATCTGCGGCAAGCGATCACGGAAGTTACAAGCTTCTGCTGTACAACCTGATGTATTATCCTTTGGATAAAAATAGAGGATAACCTTTTTACCTTTATACTCAGAAAGTGTATGTTCTACGCCATTTTGATCCGGCAACTTAAAGTCAGGTGCTTTTACTCCAACATTTAACATTTTAATATCTCCTAATTCTATAGATCAATGATAATGCATAATGGAATTTAAAGCCTTGAATATGCTTATTAATATTGTTTTAGTAAATTAAGAATATCACTTGGCTTTTGAATCGTCGGATACTCTCCAGTTTCAATTCCTTCATGATAAACGATTTGCACTGGATGAATACCTAAAGATTTCGCAGCTTCAAGATTCTTAACCTGGTCATCAACAAAAATACATTCTTCAGGTTTAAGTCCAGATTTTTCTAATGCATCGCGATACATCAATAAATCCGGTTTTAAAACGCCTAATTCGTAACTATATGTATATTGATCAACATATTCATCTAATTTGAATGCATGAATACGTCTTTCAATAAATGGCCACGTATCAGAAATAATTCCAATACGATAACCTCCATCCTTCAATGTTTTCAGTGTTTCCAAGGAACTTGGTATCAAACTCATTGTCGCAAGATTTTCCACCATATCAACTGCAAGTTTTACTGCATGTTGAAATGTACCCTCTAACTTAGCTTGATCAAATAACGTTAGATAGAAACGAGTAAATCTTTCAATCTGCTCCTGTTCACTTGTCATTTTTGGATTTTCAATAAATGGTAAATACGCTGTGTTGTATGCATGTTGCCATACGTTTTGGTCGAGTCTCGAAATTTTCTCTCGAGGAAATAGTTCATAGAATTTTTGATTCAAATTCCAATCACCGCTGCATGGTTCTAGAAGGGTCCAGCCTAAATCAAAAAATATACATTTTATCTGATTCATTATACCTACCTCTTGTTATTAATATCATTATATCACTTATATATAATAACAGAGGCATATATCTTGAAATTATACTTATAAATTATTACATGCATTCAAAGCAGCGATAGCACCATCACTGGCAGCCGTTGTTAATTGACGAACAGTCTTTACACGACAGTCCCCAGCTGCGTAAATACCCTTAACAGATGTGCGGCACTCTTCATCGGTTTTGATAAATCCATGTTCATCTAGTTCAATAATATCAGAGAAGATTTGATTCATTGGAATTTGTCCAATTGCGACAAATAATGCGTCCACATTCAATGTCGTTGTTTCTCCAGTATTCTTATCCGTTACTTCAATGGAATGTAGACGGTCGTCTCCATTTAGTTTTGTAACGGTGCTATTCATTACCTTTACAAGGTTTTCTTTGCCATTTAGCTTTACTACTTCAGCCTCATCTGCACGGAATTCATCACGACGATGAATGATATATACACGATTGCAGAAACGTGTTAAATACTCTGCATCTTCAACCGCTACATTACCACCACCATTTACAGCTACATCTTTACCTCTAAAAAACATACCATCGCAAGTTGCACAATAAGATACACCTTTACCCGTCAACTCTTTTTCACGCTCAATTCCAAGTTCTCTACGTTTCATACCTGTTGCGATAATAATCGCTTTTGCGTGATATTCATTCTTTGTCGTGTAAACAATCTTTTCATCCTCATGGTTTTCAATCCTCACAACACCTTCAAACGCGAAAGTTGTACCTAAGTCTTTCGCTTGATTATAAAGATCTGTCGCAAAATCGAAACCAGAAATATGTTTGATACCTGGATAGTTTTCTATATCTGCTGTATTGATGATCTGTCCGCCATAAGTAGACTCTTCTAAAACCAAAGCTTTCTTTCCTGCTCTTTGAACATAAATAGCCGCTGATAGACCAGCAGTACCTGCACCAATGATTATTACATCAACCATAATTTACCTCCCATATATTTTATACAACTAAACTGTATATCACCGTACACAATAACACAAAATATATGCTCAATCTAATATTTGTAATTATTTTCACTACATGTAAATATCGATGTAAATTTTACATTTAATTATCATAAATTGATTATTTTATCATCTTTTAAAGATAATTTTTCTGTTCGTTTTATTTTCTTTATATTATCATTGAGGAGCGTGATAAAAATATATCTTTTTTTATAGGATATATGTTATATTCTTAGGTATATTTCTTATCAGTATATTTGGAGGGATTAAGATGAAAAAGACATTAGGCACAATCGTATTAGCTGGCTTATTATTCTTAGCTGGCTGTGGTGCAAACGCATTATCTACTAAGAGCATTTCTGAAAAGTTAACAAAGGAACCAACTAAGGTTTCCGTTATCTATGTTGATCCAGATTCTGGAATTCAACGCGAAACAATTACTGACCAGAAGGATGTAGTTAACGCAATTGCTGATGAATTAAAGACACTTTCAACAAAAGTTGTTAAAGACAAGGTTTCTTTCAATCAAAAGGATACAGCATTCGGTGTTGAAGTAGCTGACAAGGAAAGTACATATAACGTTACTCTTTACTACAATGGCTACATGAGAGTTCAAAAGTTAGGTGGAGATGTTGTAGTTTACTCTGTAACAGATGAACAGATAGAAAAATTAAACACAATCTGGTCTGACTACATGTCTTCAAACTCAGGAAAATAAAATAGTTAATGCTAGAGATGATATATGGATATCATCTCTTTTCTTATACACATATAAACAAAAAATGCGCCTCTTGATAGAGTGCGCATTTTGTTTATTCTTGAATCATTGTCTCTTTTGTGTTGATATTGATAATCTGCTTATTGATTACTTCAGCACCAACATACTGTGTTAAAAGATCTGCCAGTTCATCGATAGCTTCTTGTAATTCAGCCACACGGTTTGGTTCTACACATTCCATTGCGATGAATTCAATTGTTGTATCATCTGTTACTTCCGTACGCTTTCCATCGCGCCAGTTCCAGCAACGACAGATAACACCCTCTTCATCATAGTATGCAATTTCACCTGCTAACGGTGGTTCTGGTTTATCTGAACCAATTGGCCAGAAGTCTTCTCCACCTTTCATAATACCTAAGTGTAAATCTCCCTTGAAGGCTTCCATATTCTCAGCACCAATTGGGAATGCATACTTTAATGATATTGCATTTGTAATATCAACAGTAGGTGCGATAGAGCCAACTGGCGTACCATGCAATACACGTTTCAGTAAAGCTTCAATCGAACAACGTGCACCCTTCTTTGTAGGGAATTTAGAATATGCTTCGCGCCATGTTTTTACAACTGCATTTTCAGAAATTACATCACTAGTCAAATATTTCTTAGCAGCTTCATTTGCGCCATCTAATAGTACTTTGATTTCAGCAGCCTTTTCATCATCTAAATGAATAGCCTCTTGAACATTCTTTACAGCTAATACCGCAATATTAGCTTCTGGAAATATATCCCAAAAGCCTTTATCTACAATAAACTTTCTCATGATTATCACCTCTTACACTTCAGTATATCACTTTAAAGTATCGATAATAATAGGTAATACTTGTTTCTTGCGAGATACAATACCCTTTCCAAAATGTTCTTTGTTGAGTATATCACCAAAAGCATCTCCAACAATATTCGACTTCTTCCCTGCCGCTAAAAAGTAGGATCCTGATCCCATAGGATCAGTAAACAGTGTTAATACTAAATCATAATGTTGTGACTCTGCTGTTTCTTCCATGAATGCATGGAAGTGATCTTTGATTGCAAAGTAATCATCTTTCTTACATTGCACCTGTGCAATGGCAATTCTTGTGCCACTAATTCTAAATTCTTTAAAATCATTATATAGCAGTTCTACATCAGTCTTATTTGTGACAGAATCTGAAGCATCCAACATCTCTTGATATAAGTCGATAGCTTTTGTACCAGATACTTCTTCTAGATACTTCACCATTTCATGGTCAAAAGTTGTAGTTGTTGGTGACTGCAGGCACATTGTATCGTTAATAGCAGCACCAAGAAGAATACCTGCAAGATTCTTTGACAATTTAATATGCGATGATTTATATAAGCTAGTAATAATTGCGGCTGTACTTCCTACCGTACGTGCAACGATATTAATTGGTGTCACCGTCTCGATGCCACCCATGCGATGATGATCAACAATTTCAACCACTTCACCAAACTCTAAGTCACGTACAGATTGCATCGCTTCATTATGGTCGACGAGGATAAACTTCTTCTTTTCATAATGGAATAAGTGATAGCGTGAGATTGCTCCTACAACTCTACCGTCTTTATCCAAAACAGGATAGGTACGATAACGCGTCTTGGCAATATGATCACTTACTTCATCTACATACTCTGTTTCTTGGAATGTCATTACATCTGTTGTCATAACTGATTTGACAGATGGTGTTTGATAAATCAAACGTGAACATTCAATAACGGAGTAATCCGTATGCAACATGGATACACCCTTTTCTTTTGCATAGGATAAAGTTACTTCATCTATCCAATCTTCGCCAGATACAACCACTAAAGCTGCACCCGCCTCAATTACAAAGCGTTGAATATCTGGATTATTACGTACAATTACAATAGAATTCTTATATACTTCTGGCTTATCAGACATGGAAGGCATAATCTGTACAATACCACTTGGATGATACTGTTTTGATTCACAATAATACTTACCTTTCAATACTCTTGCGATATTGGTTAATGTGGCTGTACTTATCAAGTCTTTCAACGACTTTCCACTTTCCGCCCAAAGCTTTGTTAAGTCAGAAACAGATAACAATCCTAAAAGTCTTTCTTTTTCATCAACGATGAAAATACCTTTATTTTTACGAGATAAAATAAGGTCTAACGCTTCCTTCATTGTTAAATCTGGGCCTGCAAGTAATGGATCATCCTTCTCTATCTCCGATAACATACATCTAGCTGTATGGATTAGCTTAGGATGTTCAAAACCAAACTTCTGTAATAAATACTGTGTTTCACTCTTTGCCTTGCCTAAAGCACATGCGATAGCATCTTGCCCTAGTTGTTGTTTCAGATGAGCATAGGCGATTGCGGATACGATTGCATCACAATCTGGATTCATATGCCCTGTCACATAGAATGGTTTCATTATTTACCCAACTTTCTAATTATAGTTATCCAGCAAAGCCGCTTTCAGAACGATCCACTTTTTGCAAAGTAATACCAGTGCGGAATTCTGTTGGTGTCATTGCTTTAAATTTGTAAAAGTTAAGATTGAATGTCTTGATATTGTTATAACCTACAGCTACCGCAATATCTAAGACAGAATATGTTGTAGAAATCAATAACTCACTAGCTTTGTTAATACGAATGAAATTCAATAATGTTTCAAAGTTCTTCTCAGAATAATAGAGTAATGATCGATTTAATTCTGAGACACTTACACCGTATTTCTCAGCCATCGTACTAGCAAGTAACTTCTCTGTATCATAGTGCTTATAGAGATAATTGGTTACTTCAAAAGCAACATTCTTATCTGCACGATTATATCCAGATTTTACTTTGCTATAGATCTTACGGTATTTGTTTGGTGTAATACCTACCTTTTCAACAAAGTGCTTTGATAGATGCGAAGCATCCGCAAAACCAAGTAGAATGGCAATTTCTTCAAGTGTCATATCCGTATAAATTAAATAATCTGATGTTTTCTCAATACGAATATTATTTAACAATTTTGTAAATGTAGTACCTGTTAAATCAGTTAACTTCTTTGATAATGTTGATTCTGATATAAAGAATACTTCCGCAACTTTTTCAAGTGTCAAACGCTCTGAAGAATGGGAATAAATATAACTTAATATCGAATTCTGCATGACGGAAGCATTTTCTTCATTCACTACTTCTTCACTAGCTTTAAAGTAGCGGCGATATGCCACCATTAACTCAATAATTTTAACGAGTGAATATAAGAATGATAACGGTTTTTTAGGTTGCCTGACCAACGCGGAATCAACACCGAGTTCCTTTTGTAGGTGTGACATGATTCCATCTACATACTTTGTTTGTTCATCGTTTAAATATACAATCGGCTCAACCGCAAGGAAATTAAGAAGGTCTACACTTTCTTCTTCCAATCCTGGTGTTACCTTGAGCATTGTGTTAATAAACTGATAATCATAAACAACTAAATTTAGGTGTAAGGTATCTCTTACGTCAATAATATCTGTAATTTTCCAAGGTGTAATCGCACATAGTGTATGAGGCTTTATATCATACTCTACGCCATCTACTTTGATCTTACCAACACCTTTATTAAAGTACATAAAACGAGCAGCCTGGTGCATTAAAGCTTTAGTTGGTTTTTCAATTGCTTCATAGTCAAATGAGCAAAAAGAAATAGGATTAGTTTCCGACGTCCAGCTATCTTGAATCGTTGCTGTCTTTGTCATAAATTTAGTACCTCTGTTGTACATATCATAGCATATTTGAATAAAAGCGGAAAGTTCCGACCGTGCTCTCACACAGCCGGAACTCTATCCAAACATATTTGAGTTTTAATTATTTGATTAACATCATTGCTAATGATAGAACAACGATATTTGCGATAGCAATCGCTACAAATAACTTCATACCCCACTTCATGTATGTCTTTAGTTCAACCTTAGCTGCACCTAGACCACCCATTACTACACCAGATGTTGGTGTGAAGAGGTTGATTAATCCGCAACCAGCGCAGAAGATATTGATCATAATTGAAGCGTTGAATCCTAATGTATTTGCCAAACCACCCATTACTGGCATTGAGAATCCAGCAAGTCCAGATGTTGAAGGAACTAAGAAACTCAATACTAAGTAAATTACATATGATAGAGGAGCGAATACGAATCCTGGAACACCCATCAACATACCTGCTGCCTTATCCAAGATCCAGAAGTCCATGTGAGTAGACTTCATAACAACTGTAATACCACGAGCAACTGCGATAACGATAGCTACTGACAATAGATCTTTAGCACCGTCTAAGAATGTATCAATGAATTCTCTTTCAGACATTCTAGCCATGATAGCGATAAGAATACTTGAGAATGTAAACCAAGCAGCTAACTCAGAGAAGTACCATAGACCTAAAGGTTGACCCGTTAAGAATGAAGTCCATCCAAGTACTGCTAAGTAAGCTTCTTCATCACCAGCAAAGTTGATGTCGATGTAAGAAATCAATGAAGCAATCATAACTGCAAATGAGATTGCAAATACAATTAATACAGCCTTGTGCTTGCCTGTAAATTCTAACTTGTTGCCATCATCCTTTGTAAAGTGTTCACGCATATCTTCCTGCTCTTGTAGAGAAAGAATTGTTGAGCCTTTATCAGCCTTAACCTTCTTAGCGTAACCTAATACAAAGAAAATAGCGATTGCAAGTGATGTAAACCACAATGCAAAACCAAGAATCATAACTAATGTGTTGTCATAAGGAACGTTAACACTCTGCAATGCAGCCATAGCTGCACCAGTAGCAAATGGGTTAATTGTTGAACCTAATACACCACATCCTGCACCAAGCAATACAGTTGCAACTGCTACCATTGTATCGAAGCCAGCTGCTACTAATGCTGTAGTAATCAAAGCGTAGAAACCGATTGTCTCTTCAGCCATTCCATATGTGGAACCACCGATAGAGAATAAGATCATCAAGATAACGATTAGGACTTCTTCCCTGCCGTGCATCTTCTTAACTAAGTGGTAAACACCAGCTTCAAGAGCACCTGTCTTCATTACAACACCGATGAATCCACCGATAGCCATAATAAATACAATCAAGTCAGCAGCATCCACAAATCCTCTTGGGAATGCCATGAAGAAATCACTAAACTTTGCACCGACAACGGTAACGGTCTCGCCGTTAGCAACCATGTTAACTAATTCGCCATACTTCTCAGGGTTTAAACCACTGATTAAGCTATCGCTAATTGGTTGTCCGTTTAAGAATACTGAAATTAAACAAAGTACTGCTAAAATAATAAATAAAATTGTAAACGCTGTTAGTGAGCGTTTCTTGGCTTTCACAGACATACTATCCCCCCTTCTAATTATTTAGTAATAATGGTGCCTGTTTCACCTTGTAAAGCAACTTTTGCTTTTTGCAATGATGTAATTAATGCAGTTCCACCATGTGTGTTATTCTTAACAAATTCCATGCATGATTGAACCTTTGGAAGCATACTTCCAGGAGCAAACTGCTTCTCTTCGATATACTTCTCTGCTTCTTCCAATGTCATCGTTGGAAGTTCCTTTTGATCAGGCTTGTTATAATTGATGCATACTCTGTCAACTGCAGTTAAGATAATCAACATATCTGCACCAATGGATTGTGCTAGTAATGCACTAGAACGGTCCTTATCGATAACAGCTGCAACACCCTTTAATCCTTGCTCTGTCTCAACTACAGGGATTCCTCCGCCACCAACTGTAATAACGATGTCGCCAGCCTTAACAAGTTGTTCAACAACCTTTAATTCAACGATACGTTGTGGAATTGGTGAAGGTACAACACGACGATATCCACGTCCTGCATCTTCTACAAATGTAAAGCCCTTTTCAGCAGCAATCTTATCTGCTTCTTCCTTAGTATAGAAGCTTCCTACTGGTTTTGTAGGTTTAGCAAATCCTGGATCGTTTGCATCAACAACTACCTGTGTAACAATAGCTGCACATTCCTTGTCAACACCACGCACCTTTAATTCCTGCTGAATTGCTTGTTGTAAATGATAACCGATATAGCCCTGAGACATCGCACCACATTCCGGGAATGGCATATATGGAGTATTGCCACCCTTTGTGCATGAGAATTCCATTGCTAGGTTAATCATTCCAACCTGTGGTCCATTACCATGACCAACAATTACTTCATAGCCGTCCTGTGCTAAATCAACGATAGTCTTAGCAGTATGACGAACTAATTCAAGCTGCTCTTCAGGGGTATTGCCTAAAGCATTACCCCCAAGAGCTACTACTATACGCTTTGCCATGTGATTACTTCAGAGTAGCATACATAACAGCCTTAATTGTATGCATGCGGTTCTCTGCCTCATCAAATTGTCTAGCTTGTGTGCCTAAGAATACATCATCTGTAACTTCCATAGCCTCTAAGCCATACTTCTGGTAAATGTTCTCACCAACTGTTGTGTTACGATCATGGAATGATGGTAAGCAGTGTAAGAAGATAGCAGTTGGCTTAGCCATAGCCATCAATTCCTTATTAACCTGGTAAGGACGTAAGAGCTTGATTCTTGGCTCCCATAATTCTTCTGGTTCACCCATTGATAACCAAATATCTGTGTAAAGAACGTCTGCATCCTTAGCACCGATCTTGATATCATCTGTTAATTCGATTTCAGCACCTGTCTTGCTAGCTACTTCTCTGCACTTAGCAACAAGTTCATCAGAAGGCATTAATTCCTTAGGTCCGCATGCGCAGAAGTGCATACCTAACTTAGCACAAACAATCATCAATGAGTTAGCAACGTTATTACGAGCGTCACCGAAGAATGTTAACTTGCGGCCTCTAACATCGCCGAATTCTTCCTTAACTGTTAAGATATCAGCCAACATCTGTGTTGGGTGATATAAGTCTGTTAAACCATTCCATACAGGAACACCAGAATACTTAGCAAGTTCTTCAACTACTTCCTGCTTGAATCCACGGTATTCGATACCATCGTACATACGACCTAATACCTTAGCTGTATCTTCTAATGATTCCTTCTTACCCATCTGTGATGATCCAGAATCTAGGAATGTAACACCCATACCTAAGTCACGTGCACCAACTTCAAATGCACAACGTGTTCTTGTAGATGTCTTTTCGAACAAGAGAACAACCTGCTTGCCCTTTAAATAACTGTGGTCAACACCGTTAGCCTTTAATCTCTTGAATTCAGCAGATAATTCCAAGAAATATCTGATTTCTTCTGATGTAAAATCTAATAGTGTCAAAAAACTTCTTCCTCTAACATTAACGCCCATAATAGCTCCTTTTCTTTTTTTCTATTTTTATGGTTATTCGATTTTAAACTTAGTCTTCACGAACTAATGGCATGGACATACATCTTGGTCCGCCACGTCCTACGCATAAGTTGGATGCTTCTAATTCTAATACTTCAAATCCATTATCCTTTAGATATTGGTTTGTAACATAGTTACGCTTGTAAACGATGATCTTACCTGGCGCAATTGTCAATGTATTAGAACCATCATTCCACTGTTCACGTTCAGCTGCTAATGGATCGCCAGCTCCGCAAGGGAATAAACGAACTTTATCTAAGCCCATGAACTTAGCAAGAATATCTTCTAACTTACCTGTATGTTCTTCGATATGAACATCATGATTTGCACGATCAGCTGTTAATGCAAATACCTGTAATGTTCCCATGATACCTGGGTGAATTGTAAATGCATCAGTATCAATCTGTGTAAATACTGTATCTAAGTGCATGAATGCACGTGAATTAGGAATATTGAAAGCTAAAATTGTCTCAATCTTATTTCCTTCGTTTTCATAGAACATCTTCATAGCTAAGTCCTGAATTGCTTCAGCCTGTGTTCTCTGTGAAATACCGATGAATAAGAGTTTTTCATTAACGTTTAATACGTCTCCACCTTCGATATGGAAGTGATTGTTACGTCCATATAAGTCTGGAACATTTCCAGCATATTCTGGATGGAATCTGAAAATGTAATCTGCATAGATTGTTTCACGGTTTCTTGTTACAGAATACATTCTGTTAATAACTGCACCATTACCTACAGAAGCGAATGGGTCGCGTGTAAAGTATAGGTTTGGCATTGGGTTTACTAATAAGTGTGAGTTAGTCTCAAGACGGTCAACTAAGAAGTTTGTGTGAATCTCACCGATTTCTCTGAATGTGATTCCAGCCATAGTCTTTAGAACTAATTCCTTATTGTTTGTAAACTTAGCTAAGTAATCCTTAATAATCTTATGATATTCAGCTGTATGAACACCTGATTCAACTAACCACTGATCAAGGAACTGTTCCTTAATTTCTGGGTGAGCATCTAAAGTTTCAGCCATTAAGTCTTCTAGATAAACAACTTCTACGCCATTGTCGCGTAAGATCTTTGCAAAACGGTCATGTTCAACCTGTGCTTCATAAAGATCAGGAATATCATCAAATAATAATTCCCCTAATGTATCAGGTGTAAGATTTAATAATTCTTCTCCTGGCCTGTGTAATAAAACCTTTTTGAGTGTTTTAATTTCACTCGTTACATGAATGTTAGACATTTGCTTTCCTCCTATTGTCTTTTCATTAGGGCTACATATCGCGCGCATGATATGTAACCGGTTTCAAATCTATACTATTATTGTATACATATTTTTTTCTATAATTGGAAACATAATGCCTAAAATTTTGTATTTTTTTGTAAACATCATCTCATTACTTTTTGTCAAGAAATGCCTAAAATTCACAAGAAAAACCCCTATATCACTACAGGGGCCCTGTTTATCGTTCTTATTGTGGAATTACATTGATTCAGGTGCTTCTACACCAACAAGGTTTAGAGCATTCTTCAATGTAATCATTGTAGCCTTCACTAAGCCTAAACGTTGGTTTGTTAACTCAGGATCTTCTGGGTTATTGACACGTGAACTGTTGTAGTAACTATGGTAAACCTTAACAAGAGAAATGATGTATTCAGTAATCTTGTTTGGCTTTCTGCTTGCTGCTGCATTTGCAACTTCGATTGGGAATTCGCTGATGAGCTTCATCAACTGTAATTCCTTCTCATCACTGAGACGATCATAAGTAGCTACCTGTGTGAATGCAGGAATCTTAGGATTGTTCATAATGGAATGCATACGGGAATATGCATACTGTGCATAGAATACAGGGTTGTTGTTATCTTTAGAACGAGCTAACTTCATATCGAAATCCATGTGAGTCGCAACGTCCTTAGAAACGAAGAACCAACGAGCAGCGTCAACACCTACGTCTTCGCAAAGTTCACGAATAGTAATTGCGTTACCTGTACGCTTGGACATCTTCACTTCCTTACCATCCTCAACCATACGTACCATTTGGATGATATCTACCTTAAGTACATCTGGATAACCCAATGCTGTTAAAGCAGACTGCATACGTGTTACGTAGGAATGGTGGTCAGCACCCCATAAGTTGATTAAGTGGTCATAGCCTCTTTCAATCTTATAGATGTGGTTAGCGATATCTGGTGTTAAGTAAGACAATGTTCCATCGCTCTTGCGTAATACACGGTCCTTGTCATCACCATATTCAGTACTCTTAAACCATAGAGCACCATCCTTTTCATATGTTAGACCCATATCAGCCATCTTTGTTAAGCAATCATTGATACGCTTACGATTGTTTTCATAGAAGAATGTTTCATGCTGGAAGTTTTGGAAATCACAACGATATAGTTTTAAGTCGTCCTCAATCTTCTTTAATTCTAACTCAACCCCTGTCTTCTTGAAGTATTCAAGACGTTCTGCAGGATCAGCATTTAACCACTTATCACCATCTTTTTCAGCAATCTGATTTGCAATGTCAATAATATCCTGTGCATGATATCCATCTTCTGGAAGTGGATATTCTTTTCCAAAGTGTTCAAAGTAACGAGAAATTAAGGATTCACCTAACATCACAATCTGGTTACCAGCATCGTTAACATAGAACTCTCTGTAGTTGTTATAACCACTCGCTTCGTAAAGACGTGAGATACAGTCACCCCAAGCAGCGTTACGAGCATGTCCGCAGTGTAAGTCACCTGTAGGGTTAGCGGATACCCACTCAACCAATACATTCACACCTGCACCAGTGTTATTCTTACCATAATCATCACCTGCGTTGATAACAGTATTAATCACTTCAGCCAAAGCATCTTTCTTCAAGCGAAAGTTGATAAAGCCTGGCTTTACAACTTCAATTGAAGAAGCTTCTGTGTAGATTTCCTTTAACTTTTCAACGATAGGTCCAGCTATATCTAATGGACTCTTATGCAATGTTCGGGAAAGGCGCATAGCTACACTAGTTGAATAGTCTCCCATCTTTGGATCACGTGGGGTTTCAACAATCAATATTGAATCATCTGCGTCAATATCGTACACTTGCTTCACTGCCTCACGGACAGCTGAACTAATTTTGCTTTCAAAATCACTCATCTTTTTGTCCTCCCTCATTTGATAGCATAAATATCCTAATAAAAAAACCGCTACTAGCGGGCTTTTTTTAAATGGCGCGCCGAGCAGGAGTCGAACCCGCAACCTTTTGATTCGTAGTCAAATGCTCTATCCAGTTGAGCTATCGGCGCATTCGGTGTTATCACCTTGCTTTTTAATAGTATTCCATTCCCCTAGAAATTACAAGTCTTTTTCAGAAAAAAGTATTGTAAAAACAATGAAAAAAATAGTACTTGCGAAATACATGCAAGCACTATCAAATAATTGTTTCAAACATACATACAGCGGTAGGAATAATTTCATCATCAAATACATAAGAATCATGATGTAAAGAAGGACACGTTCCCATTCCAACAAGGACAAACATACATGGTGCAAACTTCTTATAATAACCAAAATCTTCACTGGCACGAATTGGTTCAGATAATTCTTCAACCTCTAGATCCGCAGTCTTTAATTTCCTAACAGTTTTATCTACTAGAGATGGATCTGCGTAATTTTCATCAAAGCGATCAAACTCTTCAATGCTTACTTTAAACTTTCCATTTAATCCCTCAAAGTAAGCACGAACATATTCTTCTAAGACAGCTAGTTCATTTTCTTTAGCCGCCCGTAAAGTCAAACAAATTTCCCCATTTGCTGGCGAGATGCCAAAGTTCAAACTACCCACATTCATATGGATAATCGTAATCATTGCAAGTGAACTGAAGTGATTATTCGCAAATGTAAATGGTTTAAATCCAGTCTGCTTTGCTAGAGGTTCAATCGATTTAGCAAATGCAGATAAAGCATATACTGGATTAAGTCCTTTCTCAGGTTCTGAAGCATGGCTTTGTACTCCTGTTAAAGAAATGCGATACCCAACCGAAGCACACATGACTGTCTCTGGTCGATAGTAAATCACATTCTTTCTTAAGTTAGGCATATTGTGTAGGCCAAAAATTTTATCCACATGATACTTTTCAAATAATGGTTTGCAGATAGCGGCACCACTACCATTTTCTTCAGCCGGTTGGAAAAGATAGATAACATTATACTCACTTTCTCTATCCTCTTCTTCTAGCATCACACCCAGCAAAATTGCAGTATGTCCATCATGACCACAGCCATGAAATGGTGTATTTGAAGAATTCATTATCGCATCATGATCTGCACGTAATACAATCGTCTGCTTGGTAGGTTGATATGGCTTCATACAATACAACCAATCCCCTTCATCAAACACGAGATAACTAGACATATTTTGTGCAATAAATTCTTTAATTAATTTTCGTGTAATTACTTCGTGATTAGACAACTCTGGATGCTCATGTAATACATGGCGAAACGCAATAATCTTTTCAAGATTTTCCTGTTTCATACAGATACTCCTTTGCGCACTTCTATCATTGATTCTATGCCTAAATATTTTTGATTACAAATCTCACAATGCCATCATTTTTCTTGAAGTTTATCAACTACCTTTTGCATATCATCTGGTAATTTGCATTCTATCTTTATCTGCTTCTTTGTTTTAGGATGGATAAACTCTACTTTCCAACAATGTAATGCCGGTCGCTTCATCGCATGCATACTGCCACCATAGAGACGATCACCAATCAGTGGATGTCCAAAATAAGCCATACCTGCACGTATCTGATGTAATCTTCCAGTTTCAATATGAACTTTAATCAGAGAGAAGAAATTACCCTCGATAATCACTTCATAATTGGTAATACAATTTTGACCATCCACGGTCACACTTCTTCCACGTATTCCCTTCTCTTTTCCTAAAGTATACGTTAAAGTCCCACTTTTTTCTTCAAACTTTCCTTTTACGATAGCCAAGTATTCTTTATGTAATAATTGTTCCTCGCGAGCAGAAGCTAGCAAAGCTGCCATCTGCTTTGTTTTTGCATATACAACAATGCCTGAAACACCTTTATCTAAGCGTCCAACTGTTCTAACTGTAAAGTTATCATCTTGATAGTAGCGTTTTAAAATAGACCCCATATCATCATCAAAATGTTCTGCACTCGCATGGCTTGGAATTCCTGCAGGTTTATTCACCACAACAATATCAGTATCCTCATAGAGGATGATTGGTTTTGATTCTAACTGTGGCTCTTCTGTCCGTATAGTCACTACATCGTTTGTATGTACCTCTTGTGTCAATCTGCACTTTTCATCATTGAGATAAATCGAACCAGACACATGAAATCTACTTATCTCACGGCGTGAAAAACCCATCTGTTTAGATAAGATATTCTTAACAAGAAGACCATCTTCATTCAGTGTTATTTTCTTTTGTTTTGCGATTTTCATGTTCAAATTATAACGCAAATCAATCTCTAATCAAAAGAGAGAATGCTATTGTATAATCATTGTTGAGAGGTACGTTATGTTAAAAATCAACCAGATTCGCTGTGAAGTTGGAGAGACATTTTCGATTCATCACATCGCAAAGAAATTACGCTGTTCTATTCGTGATATTCACTCCTTTGAAATCGATCGTGAATCTATCGATGCTAGAGGTGACGATCTTCACTATTCCTATAGTGTATACGCATCTATTAAAAACGAAGATAAATATCTCAAGAACCGTGATGTAAAAAAAGAATCGAAAGAAGTTTATATTCTTCCAACAACCATAAAGTCTCCAATACAAAGACCTATTATCGTTGGATTTGGACCAAGCGGAATGTATGCCGGTCTTATCTTAGCAGAAGCAGGACTAAATCCAATCATTATTGAACGTGGCCAAGCAGTTGAACAACGTACCAAAGATATCAACGAATTCTTTACCAAAGGGAAACTTTTAGAATCATCCAACGTACAGTTTGGTGAAGGTGGTGCTGGAACCTTCTCAGATGGAAAACTAACGACACGCATGAAAAACATACGTGTTTCAAAGGTATATGAAGAATTTATAGAAGCAGGTGCTAACCCTGCCATTCAATACCAACAACGTCCTCACCTAGGTACTGATGTACTACAGACAATCGTTAAAAAGATACGCGAAAAGATTATTCGTCTTGGTGGTGAAATATACTTTGATACCAAACTAGAAAGCTTATATTTAAACGGGAATCAAATTGTTGGTATTCACACAAACAAACAGGACTTTTCAACCGATAGTGTCATACTATGTACTGGCCATAGTGCGAGTGATACATACAAAACACTGCTTGCACAAGGTGTAGAAATAACACAAAAAGATTTTGCGATTGGCGTGCGTGTCGAACATCCACAAACTCTCATCGATCAAAGCACCTATGGTAAACACTATGGTCATCCTGCGCTTAAGGCATCCTCGTATCAACTAACTGCCAAGACATCTGTCAATCGTGGTGTATATTCATTCTGCATGTGCCCAGGTGGTGTGGTTATCCCTGCATCCACAGAACAAAATTGTCTCGCAGTAAACGGTATGTCCTACAGCATGCGTGCAGGTAAGAATGCAAATAGTGCTATCCTTGTACAGATTCCACGTAGCGACTTTGATCAAGGACACCCACTTGATGGTTTTCAGTTTCAGAAGAAATTAGAACAACTAGGTTACCACGAAGGCTTTGTAGCACCTGCACAGAATATCAAAGACTACTTGAATTGCATCCCTTCCGATAAACTTGTCATTCAAACTTCTTATCCACGTAGTACAGTTATGCAGGACATGCATGCATTCTTCTCCGATGAGGTTAATCAAGCAATGGAAGAAGGCATGAAACAATTCGATAAGAAGATACATGGTTGGATTGAAAACGGCATCATGGTTGGACTTGAAACGCGCTCTTCTTCTCCAATCAAAATACTTCGTAACGATAATGGATGCAGTTCTACCATTCAAGGATTATATCCATGTGGCGAAGGTGCTGGATATGCTGGTGGTATTGTCTCTAGTGCCGTAGATGGCATCAAACAAGCCGAAAATTATATTGCACATTTAAATCGATAAAGAAAAAATGCAGACCCATATCTGCATTTTTCTTTATCTACCACGATTCTTTTTTCTTGGCTTGTAATTCTTTGATTGATGACGCGGCTTTTTATCACCAGACTTATGCGACTTGCTTGGCTTAGTAGACTTATGTAACGATTTATTTGATGCACCATCATCACGTTTCTTTTTGTTATCACGCTTCTCACTCTTATCACTACCACTTCTAGAATCTGACTTCTTCTTAAATGATGGACGACGATTTGATTTACCAGCACTTACTTTCTTACGTTTTAACTCGATAGAGTATTCCGTTTTCATTAGCGGAATCTCTTTCTTTAACATCTTCTCAATTGACGCAAGCAAACCTAATTCTTCATGGCAACACAAAGAGATTGAAATACCCTCTTTACCAGCTCTTCCAGCTCTACCAATACGGTGGATATAAGACTCATCTTCCTCTGGTAAATCATAGTTGAATACATGTGAAATATCTGAAATATCAATACCACGTGCCGCAACATCTGTCGCTACCAATACATCTACTTGATTAGTTCTAAATCGCTGTAATGCATTCTGACGTTGACCTTGTGTTTTATCACCATGGATTGTAAGAACTTTGATACCATCTTCTATTAACTTCTTAGTTAAACGATCGGCACCAATCTTAGTTCTTGTAAATACAATGGCCTTAGTAACTTCTGGACTTACAAGCATATCCTTTAGGACACGCTTCTTATCTGCCTTTTCACAGTATACAAGATACTGGGTAATTGTTTCAGCTGGACTTGCTGGTGGAGCCACACGAATATCCACTGGGTCATGTAATAATTCATTAGCTAATTCTTTGATTTCTTTTGGCATTGTTGCAGAGAACATAACAGTTTGACGAACTTCAGGAATACGGCTAGCGATTGTACGTACATCACCGATAAATCCCATATCCAACATACGATCCGCCTCATCAAGTACAAATATTTCAATATCACTTAAAACAATCTCACCCTGAACCATAAAGTCATTTAAACGGCCAGGAGTCGCAATTAAAATATCACAACCACTACGGAGAGCTTTTCTTTGCGGGCCAGATGGTGCGCCACCATACACACAGCATGCACGTAGTTTTAAATATCTTCCAAATTTCTTAAAATTCTCAAAGATTTGAACAGCTAACTCACGTGTCGGTGTTAATACCAGCGCACGAATCTGATGTTTCTTCTTATATTCAAGCTTATTTAAAATTGGCAATGCAAAAGCGGCCGTCTTACCTGTACCAGTTTGAGCACAGGCAACGATGTCCTTCCCTTCTAACATAACAGGGATTGCTTTCTCTTGGATTGGTGATGGTGTTTCATACTTCGCCTTACTAACAGCACTCAGTATCGGCTCCTTAAGTTCTAAATCTGTAAAATTCATAAATCTCCTCTGCTTCTTAGTCTCATTAAAGAAAAACTGATCGAGCTTTTGTATTCCCGACCAGTATAATCAGTTTTCTATAAAAGACTCATAGATATTACTGTATATTCCTTATTAGCGCAACCATAACACAGTTTTGGGATGGTCTTCCGTAGCCACAATTCAAATGAGGACTATGAGTTTGAGTCTAAGAATATCTCCTCAATTGCTACAATATCACTTTCTTTCAAACGAATAATATGATTTATCCCATCTGGGAAAATATCAATTTCATCTTCACCAGACTCAGTACCTATAGCAGGATAGTAGTCTATGACTTCTCCGATAATAATTAAACTATTACAAGTAAACACTCTTACATGTTTCTCAAAGAAATCACTTAGTTTCATAAAATATATGTCCTTTTATAAAAGTTTCCCAAAGATAAAGGAAAATGATGCAAGTTATCTATAATATATGTTATAGCAATACTCTTCTCCAACATTTTCATTTTAAGAGCGAGCAACGGGAATCGAACCCGCACATCAACCTTGGGAAGGTTGCATTCTACCATTAAATTATGCTCGCATATGTCGATTATATTGTATCTAAAATGACTAACCCATACAATATCTGCTAAAATAAATCAGATGAAAAATACAGATATTAAAAAGTTAATACAATGGTATGACGAAAATAAACGCAGTTTGCCTTGGCGTGATACGGGAAATCCTTATGATGTTTGGCTAAGTGAGATTATGTTACAACAAACACGAATTGAAGCTGTTAAACCAAAATATCTTGCATTTAAAAAGGAGTTACCCGATATAGCCAGCTTAGCAAACTGCGATGATGATCGTTTAATGAGACTTTGGGAAGGTCTTGGATATTATAGTCGTGCAAGAAACTTAAAAAAATGTGCTATCTATTTGATGGAACATTATGATGGTAAGTTACCAGAAAATTTTGAACTACTGAAGAAACTTCCAGGAATCGGTCCCTATACAGCGGGTGCTATTGCTTCGATTGCATTTAATCTACCAGCACCTGCAATTGATGGAAATGTACTACGTGTACTAACTAGATATTATGGAATTATAGAAGACATCCGCTTACCAAAGGTAAAGAAGATGATTGAAGAAAAACTCAATGACTTCTACAGTTGTAAACAGCCAAATCTTAGTTACGCCTCTTTTAATCAAGGTATTATGGAACTGGGTGAAACAGTTTGTGTACCAAACGGTGCTCCCCAATGTACAAAATGTCCACTCAATAAAAACTGTTACGCATATCAAAATCAGATGACAGACAGAATCCCATATCGCTCTTCTTTAAAAGATAGAAAGATATTAGAGCGTACCCTCTTTATTATTCGTGATGATCAATCATTCTTAATTCATAAGCGACCTCAAGAAGGACTTCTAGCAGGGTTATATGAATTCCCTGGTGTTGATGCCCATCTAACAAAATCAGAAACGATTAGTCATATTGAATCCTTAGGGTTTACACCGCTTAGGATTACAACTCTACCTGAAGCAAAACATATTTTTACACACTTAGAATGGCACATGCGTGCATATGAAATCAAGGTAGCTGAAATCCAACATCCATTAGATGAACATTACTATCTCGTAAATAAAAAGGAATTGCAATCACTTGCAATCCCTTCTGCATTTAGAAAATATACTGATTGGTATTCTCTTAGAGACTAACTCATTTCTTGCAAATGAGTTTTTTAGTCTGCACTACCATCTTGTTCAATCAAATACTTCACCGCCTCAACGGCAGCTTTGATTGCTAGGTCTGTATCGTGGACTTGTGGGTTTGGTAAACCTGCTCTTTGACGTTCTTGGTTTGCGACTGTCAGAAGAACAGTGCCACAACGAACATGTAAATAACTAGCTACGATAAATAGAGCTGCAGATTCCATTTCGGAAGCCTTCGCACCCATCTTAAGCCAAGCATCCCACTTACGAATTAAATCTGGTCCATTCGGAAGTGTTTCTGGACGATGCTGTCCATAGAAAGCATCCTTACACTCAACAACCCCTGTATGATATGGATGTTCAACACGACGAGCACCTTCTACCAAGGCATTTACAATATCTAAGTCTGGAACAGCTGGATATTCAATAGGAGAATACTCCTTAGAAGTTCCTTCCATACGAATTGCGCCAGTTGCGATAACTAGATCACCACTCTTCACGCTTAAATCCATACCACCACATGTACCTATTCGGATAAATGTATCTGCACCAACTGCAGTTAGCTCTTCCATCGCAATGGAAGCACTCGGTCCACCAATACCTGTTGAAGTAACAGATACCTTTACACCATTTAACCATCCTGTATATGTTACATATTCACGTGAGTCCGCTACAAGTTCAGCATCATCGAAATACTTCGCAATTTTGGCACAACGCTTTGGATCACCTGGCAAGAATACATATCTTCCAACATCGCCTTTTCCAACACCAGTATGATACTGCTTTCCACTGCCCTCACTATAATCAATCATAAAAATATCTCCTTCTACACATTATAACGATAATAATCAGTCGTTCTATTGATGTAATTATAGCAGACCACTATATTAAATAAATAAAATTACGTTAGATATGCGCTAAAATCCGCACATATTTCTAGCCATGCTCAAATTTTTTAATTTTTTTAAATAAAATGATTGCAAAGAAATTCTAGACATGCTATATTATACAAGCACTTGGCGCGTTGGTGAAGTGGCTTAACACACCGCCCTTTCACGGCGGCATTCACGGGTTCGAATCCCGTACGCGTCACTTTTTATTTTAGGGGCATCGTACAATGGTAGTACATCGGTCTCCAAAACCGCTGATGGGAGTTCGATTCTCTCTGCCCCTGCTGCTTACAGTGGATATAAGTCATGCATACACGCATGACTTTTTATTATATATACCAAATAAAAAGCAAGAAGTTAATCTTGCTTACGTAATGGCTTTACACGCTGGATAGCAATTGTTGCTACAAATCCAGTTAATAATCCGGTTGGAATAGACAATAATAAGAAATATGGTAATACAACAATAAATGCCGGTTGCATATAGAAGAATGTAACAACCAATACTTGACCTAGCGAATGTCCAATAGAACTCATAACGGAAGTAAACATCAAGGAAGACCTTAATAAATCCATTAAGATCAGTATCAAACTCGAGAGTACTACACCCGCTAAACTAATCCAGAATACACTTCCAAATATCGTACCCGTCAAAAGATTGCCAATCAATACACGCATTGTATTTACGATGAGCATCTCCTTAATACCTAACATACGTAAAGCAACCAAGGCCATAATATTTGCTAGACCAATACGGAAGACACCCATTAAAGGAGGTATCATTGTAGTTTCTAAAATATTCAACGTAATCGCAATAGCAGCTAATAGTGCTAGTACTGTAAAACGCTTCGTTTTAGCGATACTCATTTCACACCTACATACTCAGATAATAGATTTGCTGACCCAATAAAGACATCGTTTGGAAGACAAGTGATTGGGATAATACTATTTTCATCTGCCCAACCCATTTTTACGCATAGTTGATTTGGACAATCGGCCTCACGTACATGCCACTTCTTATCTTTCACTTCAACGTGTACTTCACCTACATTACCTTTAACAACATATTCTCCATCAATACCTGAATCGAACCATTGTACAACTTTTCCACGATGTACAATACCCACCCAGATTCCAACTGGCTTTTCTGTTGGAACACCAAGAGAATCTGCATTAGTACTTGGTTCTGTACTAGGTGTTGGAGTTGTTTCTGCAGTTGGCTCATCCTTCTTTGTAGGTTGTTTTTTATTTTTAGCGATATTGAGACCAATAATTCCTAATACTGCAATCAAGATAATACTGATCAAGATATATATTTCTTTCTTCTTCATAATGACAAGATTATAACATGTTTAACCCAATTTATCGCCCCTAAGTTTGTTATAATAACAACATGAACAGAAAGCAGAAGTATATTCAGTATTTGATATTCCCTATCATCCCACTCGTATTTACAATACTATGGCTTGTCTATGCTGGATATGAAACGAATATCAGTGTCTTACTTTCTAAATCTAAAATTCGTATCTTTCTCCAAGTTTTATGTGGGATTTCACTCATATATCTGTTTTGGAAACTAAAGGATACGACCAAGCAATATGTTAGAGTTTTATTCTTTCTTTGTGCGATACTCACACTTATATTTCCTTATATTGAATTAACGTTTATAAAAAACATGCATCTATTATTTGCATATTCAACGTTAGTTCTTTATGTATTTCTGATAAAAGATTTAGCTCAATTTTTCCAGTATCGGACATTATTTTTTACAGCATGTATCTTCTGTTTCTTTGATTGTATCTTACAGATGAAGATTACTGGTTTATCTGAGATTGTATTCCTTTGGGTGAATGCATACATAATTACAAAATAAAAGTCGAATCTTACGATTCGGCTTTATATACTATTGATTAATTTCAGATACTTTCTTGCGTTCAGGACTTAAGTTATCGCAATAGAAACGTACAGCAACTGTACCTAATGCACAGTTATCTTCTGTTGGCTCAACGATATAATAGTCACCTTCAAGCATGCAGTTATATAAAGCTTGGCAAACTGTCTTAAGGTTATCCTTACCAGCTTCAAATTGAGTTAATAATGCGTCTGCACTTAATTCAATATAGAGCCAATCCAATGCCTTAGCTTCACCCTTCTTCCAGTTGATTGCGTCTTCGTAATCTTTCACTGTCTTTAAATCTAAATCTTCAACCGTAGCCTTAGCTGTCTTCTTAACTGCCTTCTTTGCAGTTTCCTTCTTAACAGTCTTAGCCGCTGGTACTTCCTTCTTTACTTTCTTTGCAGTTGTAGCTTTCTTTTCAGTAGCTTCTTTCTTTTCAGCTTTCTTTGCTGGTGCAGCCTTCTTCTTTGTAGCCTTCTTTTCAACTACTTCTTTCGCTACTTCTTCTGCTACTTCTTTAACAGTTTTCTTTGTTGGCATGTTAGCAAATCCTCCTTTTTTCTACTGCTTACGCGAATTATATCACAATTTTATTATAATTTTTCACAATAGATTTCTGTAAGTGTTAATATATGATTGTAAAGGATACAAAATATGATTGTAAGTCGTAAAGAAATGCTCGAGATTGAAGAAAAATCGGGTATTTCGTCATTTGAATTAATCAATCTTACAGGCAAGAAATTAGCCACACATTTATTACCTTATTTAGAAGTGAATTCTAATATTTTAGTATTGGCCGGAAACGGTAATAATGGTGCAGATTCTTTTGCGCTTATCAACAACCTAAAACAATTTCACATCAATCTGATACTAGTAAATGGGCTTCCAAAGAATCCAGATGCGATGAAGATATATAAACAAATTCCACCTTCCATTATTCAACCAATTCATTCTTTAGATACATGCTTAAAATCTTGTGACGTTATTATCGACGGTATCTTTGGTTTTGGCTATCATGGCAAATTAACGGATGAAATGCGTACAGTATTCAAACAAATACAGGACGCAAAAAAGCCAATCTATAGTATTGATATCAACTCTGGTGCAGAGTGTGATTCAGCCATGCATGATTCATTCGCGCTACATTCTACAGTTACATTTGCGTTAGATTGCTATAAGCCTTTCCACATATTGCAGAAGTATCACCATCTATTTGAAAAGTTAGAACTTGTTTCACTTGATATACCGCACCCAAAACAAAGTTGTTTTTTAGAGATGGATCAAACTCTATTCTTTCAAAATCTTGCAAAACGAAAAGAAACTGCACATAAAGGAAGCAGTGGTAAGATTCTACTTGTTGGAGGTTCTTATGGGATGGCCGGAGCAATCAGCCTGAATATTACCGGTGCAAAAGCACTTGGTTTTCCATACATTGAAGTAGGATGTATCGATGGTATCTACCCTATCGTTGCTTCGAAGCATACAACAGCCGTATTCCATCCATTCTCATCACACAATGTTGAACAACAGTTAACCCCAACAATCGAACATGTTAGTGCAGCCGCCTTCGGCAGTGGTGTTACACAAATGTATGAGAAAGAAATTTGTCTTGATCTAATGATTCAAAACTGCCATGCTCCTTTGATATTGGATGCGGAAGCTATACGCATGTTACGATACAACACATGGAAATTACGCTTTGCAAAATCACCGATTATCCTAACACCACATATTGGAGAATTTGCAGACTTATTCCACCTAGAAAAAGAAGAAGTGATGCGTAATCCTTTGCACTATGCATTAAAATATGCAAAGGAATTAAAAGTATATATCGTACTAAAATCAGCACACACAATTATTGCTACACCAAATGGTCAATGCTATATCAATCAGACTGGTAACGAAGGGTTAGCACAAGCTGGCAGTGGGGATTTACTAACTGGCATGTTAACTGCATTGCTTGCGTATCATTGTGATATCTTTACTAGTTTGCGCATGGGTGTATGGCTACATGGTCATATCGCAGATAAACTTGTAGAACATCATTCCAAAATGCATATGAATTTAGAAGATTATCCCGAAGCTATTAATCAATTCTTCTATGAAAATGGATATTAAAAAAAAAAAAAAACGAGTAAACCGAC
>JABZLM010000004.1 GCA_015256775.1 Solobacterium sp.
TCACTTAATTGCAAGATTCTCATTACTTCAGCTTCTTTCTAAGCCATCCATTTGCGATATCTAATACAAATACAGTCACAACTACTACTAATAAGATAATGCTTACTTTATCCCAGTTTCTTGCTTGGATTGCAAAGATTAATGGTGCACCAATACCACCTGCACCTACAAGACCAAGGGTTGCGGCAGATCTTACACCAATTTCAAAGTGATTTAAAATCAAAGATGTATATGCTGGCATGACTTGTGGAAGTCGTGCATAGAAGAAGGTTTGGATTGAATTTGCGCCTACTGAATGCATTGCTTCAATGGCATCTTCATTCATTTTCTCCATCTCCTCAGTAAATAGTTTTCCTAACATACCAATTTGATGAACACCAATCGCTAGTACTCCTGCAAATGGACCAGGACCTACCATCTTTACAAAGATAATTGCATATATTAATTCCGGGAAACTACGTAATATATCCAAGATGATTTTAGTAATCTTTGGTATTATCGTATTTCTTGACCAAAGATTATGACTCGCCAGTAACATAAGTGGGAATGCAAAGATTGTACCGATGAGTGTTCCTACGAAAGCTATTGCAATTGTCAAAATCATCAGCGAGAATACATCTTCCCCACTACCATCAAAGAAATATGACCAATCAGGTTTTAATAATCCTTTGACTGTATCCACAACCATGGATGGCGAAAAGTTATTCAGTGCTGAATAATCTAGGCCATAGCCTGATAAGAAAATTAATACTAGAATTCCTAGTAGAATCCATATCGTTGAATACTTTCGAAGAGTCATCATCATACACACTTCCTCCTTGCGTATTCACTGATTGTATCTACTAGTATAACTAGTATCAAAATCATTAGGATAATGATGGATACACGATCATACTTAAATAATGCTAATGAAGTATTTAAAATAATACCAATTCCACCTGCTCCAACATACCCTAGTACTGTCGAAGATCGTATATTAATTTCTAACGCGTAAAAAGTATAACTAATTACAGCTGGTAATATTTGTGGCCAAACCGCCCATACTGCAACCTTAAACTTATTGGCTCCAACAGACTCAGCGGATTCAATAGGTAGTGTATCAATCGTTTCAATCGATTCATACAGTAACTGTGATACTAAGCCAAAAGTAAAGATGGTTAAGGTAATCACACCTGTAACTTCACCAATACCAACAATCGATACTAAGATAGCTGCTAAGAGCGTATTTGGAATCGTACGAATAATATTCATCACAAAACGAATACACCCTGTTAGTACAGCATTTTTAGTAATGAGTGTTGTCGCAAGAAACGAGAATGGAATCGCTAAAAGTACACCTAATAAAGTACTTAATACAGACATTTGAATCGTTTTGATAATAGGTGTTATCAGGGATGGAAGATACGACCAATCTGGATGAAGTAGTTTCTGTAGGAATAATTGCATCTGTTTTGTATTTGAAAGTACTTCCGAAAGATTTGCATTTGTAATACGTATGCATGCATATAAGCATATTGCCAATACTGCGAAGGTTCCTACATGTTTATACCATTGATAATGAACTGTATCTTTAAGCTTCATCTTGAACTTCCTCTTCAAGATTTGAGATACCTTTATAGATATAATCTAATTTCTCATCCGTTAGTTCTTTAGGCGTACCTTCAAATACTAACTTACCATCTTGTAAGGCAATAATTTTTGTCGCAAATGCCTTTGCAAGTTCGACGGAGTGAATATTTACGATAACTGTGATACCAAGTTGTTCGTTAATATTCTTTAAATCAGATAGAATCTTTTTAGATGTTACAGGATCCAAGGAAGCGACAGGTTCATCCGCTAAGATGATGGTTGCTTCTTGGAAGAGTGTTCTAGCAATAGATACTCTTTGTTGTTGGCCACCTGACAACTCATCACAACGACTATGCAGTTTATTCTCTAATCCTACCTTAGCTAAAACTTCATTACATAATTGATAATCTTTGTTAGAGAATAATCCTAATGTACTTTTTATCGTACTATAGGTTCCAAGTTTTCCTGATAATACGTTCTTCTGTACTGTATTACGTTTCACCAAATTAAATGATTGAGATATCAACCCAATTTGTGTTCGTATCTTTTTCAATTCTTTCTTATTGGCTTTCGTGATTGATTTACCATCTATCAAGATTTCACCATCTGTTATTTCGTTGAGACGATTAATCGAACGTAATAATGTTGATTTACCTGCACCAGAAAGACCAATAATCGCAACAAACTCAGCATCCTGAATTGTTAGATTTACATGGTTAAGTGCATGTACCCCATTTTTGTATGTTTTTGAAACATTTCTTAATTCAATCATTTCTTATTGTGCTGCCTTTTCGATATAGTTAGACATTGTGTCATATGCCTTTTCATCTGCTTCTACATAGCCAGTATGGTTCCATAATGACATTGCCTCTTTTGCGGCCTCATCTTGATTCATATTTAAGAATACTTCTTTAATCTTCTTTTGTAATTCTTCATCCATTGTTGGCAATACCGCAATTGCATCATTTGGAATATCACCCTTTGTCAAATATAGAACTTTTAATTCCTTGAAAAGATCATTTGTTCCTTCAAACTTCTTTTGGAATACAAAGCGTGCACCTTCAAATACAAATGCCGCATCAACTTGTCCATTTAAAACTGCTGTAATTTCAGATGGAATATCATTAACTGTTACGATTGTGCAATCACTTGTTGGATTAATACCAGCATCCTTCATTTCTGCTACAGGATAGATATAACCAGAAGCTGAATTAGGACTTAGTGTCGCAATCTTCTTGCCCTTTAAGTCAGAGAGAGATTGAATATTTGAATCCGCTCTAACAATCACTTCTCCTTTAAATGAGTTTGTTGATGAACCTTCAATTGGCATTTCTGTTTCTTGATCGTAATCCACCAATTTGGAAGATAAGAGAGCTTTTGCGGCACCTTGGTTCTTAGCCTGTACATAGGCAGCTGGTGGCATAATACCTAAATCAACTTTACCAGATGCCATTGCTTCAACAATTGTTGAATAGTCAGTAGCGAGTGTTACTTCAACTTTACGTCCAAGCTTTTCCTCTAGATACTCCGCAAATGGTTTTGTCTTCGCTTCCATTGAACCATCGTTATTTGTTGGAACAAACTGTACAACAAGTGGTTTATCTTCACTTGTAGAAGAAGTTTCTTTTGTTCCTGTTGCGCCACATCCACCAAGTAATGCCATGCAAAGAGAAAGTACTGCAGATACAAATATTTTTTTCATATTCTTTCTATCTCCTTATTCGGAGCTCCTTATACAATCATTCTAAACGAATATTAAAAATTGTCTTTGCAGAAAGTGACATATGTCATATACAATAAGTTCATGGAATGGATAGATAACAGATACTTATTTACAGAATATTTTAAGAAAACCAAGTTCTCTCAATATTTCGGTTTTCCTGTCAAAGATATTATAAAATTGTGTCGCTTTCACAAAGGAGAACAAATCATCGAATCTGACATCATATCTGACTTTATCTATTTCCTTTTAGATGGTGAAGTAAAGTTTTTGGTAACGAGTGATAGTGGGAAAATAGTCTATCTTGGTGGCAGTAAGGAATTTACTGTTCTCGGTGAAGTTTCCTCTCTTTGGAAAATGAAACCAATGACTAGCGTTATCGCTTCTACAGAATGCATATGTTTTAGCATTTCACTTGATACATATCGGAATCGTCTTTTGGATGATAATATATTTTTACGTTATATCAGTAAGACAATGGCTTACCGCTTAACCAAAAGAGATGATGATGTAATCGTTGATAGAACAGAGACAGCATATACAAAAATGTGTGCTCTGATTATACAAAATACACAAGACACAATGTTTACTTTAGATTTACAAGAATGTGCACGTACACTATCCATCAGCTATCGCCAAGTTATTCGCGTCATGAATCGTTTACTCCAAGAAAGACTCATTAAAAAAGTGAAAAAGAAATATTACATTTTGGACTATAGCGCATTATACGCAAATACGAATGAAAACTATTTCTTCTATGAATAGTCGTATCAATCACTCCATAAAAAAGTCAGACGAATGGTCTGACTTTTTCATGATTAACGTAATTTCTTTCTGACAACTTGTGCAGCTAGTGCTACTACAATGACTGCTCCAACAAGTAATACAACTGACTGCGGTGTTGTCTTAGGCTTTTTCTCAGTTTCAGTAGCAGCTTCTGTACTTTCAGATACTGTATATGCAATATGTGTTGCCTTTGTAGTAAATACATACTTATCATCCTTTACTTCAGCAGTAATTTCGTTTGTGCCATCTGTAAATGTAGGCTTTCCCTTGAATGCTGATGTAGGGATAGAATATGTTAAGTCTTGTTTTACTTCTTCAACTGGATTTCCATAGTGATCTACAATATTGAGTTCTCCAGACATCATATCTTTGCCTGGAACTACACTTAACTTCATTCCTATTTCTGCACTATCTTTTGGAACAAGTACTTCTGTTTTTGAGAAAGCAGCTGTAGCACGTTTCCCAAAGAACTTGATTGTATAGTCATTTTCTTTGATATACTTTTTAAACTTCTCGAGGATTTCCGCATGGATTTCCTTCATTGTCTCATATGCCTTTGTCGCATCTTCATGGTTTTTAGCTGTTGCTTCATCTGCTGTTAACATTGTTGTTACAGCGTTCTTGATTTCTTCACTTTCGAGTGCTTCAATCTTCTTAGTAGCGATTGGTTGGAATTCATCACGGTTGTATTCAATCATGAATAATGTATCCATTGCTAACCAATATACAGAATCTTCATTAAATTCATTGTTTTCATTCTGTGCCTGTGCAATACCAGAATTCTGATTTGGATAGTATGCCACAAATGGTGAAGTTAATGGAGAACCTAATGCTAACCACATTGTTCCTGGATATTCTTCCGTTGCGTTTGCAGGAAGATGATAGATATGTGCTTCCATTGTGTTACGGTTACCAATTGGATATAGGTTTCCACGACCTAAGTCATCTGCTACTTCGTTAATGGTTTCCAAACGGTTACGTGTAAATGCCATAGCATCGGCTAATGTAATCTTCTTTGAAGTTGTCTGTAAGAATGGGTATACATCCCCCTCAAACTTCGCATCCGGATTGAATTGCTTAATACCAGAACATACGCGTGATTCAGTACTTTCAGATAATTCAGGTAATGCATAAGAAGAATATAAATCGATGGTACGAGTTAATTCATCTCCCTTGAATGTCTTAGCATCTGTTGCGACTTTAAAGATATCCTTGGAGTAGATATAATTTCCATCTTCTGAAATGTTATAGTTTTCCTTTTCTTCTCCTACGGTTAATCTGCATTCATTCAGCCAGAATGAATTAGGGAATACGGAATACTTATCACGTGGATAACGCATCGCCACAAACTGGTGTCCGGTATAAATTTCCATGTACCAAAGTTCATTATGGTCTGCTACGACTAGACCATTGCCTTCTCCTGCGCCCTTTGTTGCGACTTCTTGTGCGATAAATTCAACTGCTTGTCTTGCATTGTCACAACTGCCTAATACTGCTGTTGTGATGATAGCCTCTGTAATACCAATCGGCTTTGTTGTATCTGTGCCATCCAAATAAGGATCTACACCCAATACATTTTCATTTGCACTAGCAGAAACCGTCATGTCCGCAATTAGGCCTTTTTCATTAAATCCTGTTTCGTCAAAATTACCATATTCTGGTGTTGTATCGCTGACGGACGTATAGCGATAAGAATCATGTGCAAATGTAAAGGAATACCCCTTATCTGGATCTACAGAAACGTCTTTGATAGTTTCACCAGCTTTATGTTCTCCTGCTTGGTGGACTTTATACACCTTATTATGATTGACTTCTAAGTCTTCTGTACGTCCAAAAATTGTACTACCGTCCTCTGTTAAATCGCCACCGATAATGACACCGGTACATGCATACGCTGAAATGATGCTGGATGAGGCTACTAAAATAGCTATTGAAGCGCTGAATAGCCTTGAAATACATTTTTTCATTTTATTATTCCTCCAATGATTGTATGAACAAAGTGTAAGAAGATTTAATTCCTCCCTTCTAGTAATCTTCTTCTTAGTAATTTCATTATAGAAAATACATCTACAAAATTGTGGAAATATGCTTTCGTCTTTCTTGTATATTCTAGTATGAAAAAAAGTTACTCCCATTTGGAAGTAACTTAAGCTTTCTTAACTTGTTCTAACCAAAGCTCAGCACTAGCATCGGATGGCATACGCCAATCTCCTCTTGGAGAAAGTGTAACCGACCCAACTTTTGGACCATCTGGTAAGCAACTACGCTTGAATTGCTGACTGAAGAAACGTTTGAAGAAACGTAACATTGCTTCACGTACTTCTTCCTTCTGTAACTCTGGATATGCTGTTAGTGCTAGAACCATAATCTTTTCTGGTGAATAGCCATAGCGTAATACATAGTATAAGAAGAAGTCATTAAGATCATATTTACCAATCTTATCTTCAGTCTTCTGGGCAATCTTGCCATTTTCATCATGCGGTGTTAGTTCTGGTGAGATTGGTGTATCACAGATCTTTAAGAGTACTTCTTTGAGGTCTTCTTGATTGCAGATATATGCATATACTTTACAGATATATTGTACAAGTGTCTTTGGAACAGATGCGTTTACCGCATACATGGACATGTGATCACCATTGTATGTACACCATCCGAGTGCTAGTTCAGAAAGATCTCCTGTTCCAACTACGAGTCCATTTGACATGTTTGCGGCATCCATCAGGATGTAGGTACGCATACGAGCTTGTGCATTTTCGTAAGTTGTATCACCTTCACCTTGATAACTACCCGGATGGCCAATCTGTTTCAGATGTGCTTGTACACCCTCTTCGATTGCAACTTCATGCATCTCTACATCTAATGCACGCATTAAATCTAAAGCATTGTTATAAGTGTAAGAAGTTGTATTCCCATGGTTTGGTAAGGTATAGCAAATAATCTGGATATCTGGTACTAGTTTTCTTGCCTGATGACATACAAGTAATGCAAGTGTACTATCCAAACCACCTGAGATACCAATCACAAGATTTTTAATTCCGGTGGAACGAACACGTGTTGCTAAACCATTTGCTTGAATCTCTAAGATTTTCATACAACGACGACCACGTTCTTCATCATCAACTGGCACAAATGGATTACGGTTGACTAAATAGTCTTCCTTGCGTAATGCATCTACTAGTTCATCTACTGTAATTTCATCTTGATTACAAATTGGTTTGATAGAAACATCTACATATATATAGTCATCATGATTTTCTTCTAAATCAAATGTTGTCTGGTGACGACGATTCTTTTCAATGGACTCTAAATCAATGACTACAGTTTCAACCTTTGTATCTTCTGGGAAGATGGAATCTGTTAGTAAACGTCCATTGCAGGCAATCATACTATGACCAGAGAAGACAAGGTCTGTACTGCTTTCATCCGTTGCACTAGAAACATAAAGATAAGCACAATAACAACTAGCGCTCTGTTGTAATACCATCGTACGACGATAGTCTTGCTTACCTATGATTTCATCAGAAGCAGATAGATTCGCGATGATATTAGCACCCGCAAGACATGCATGCGTACTTGGTTTATCAGGCACCCACAAATCCTCACAGATATCTAGACCTATGATAGCTCCACTACGGTTATCACATGCTAGTATGTTTCTGCCAAATGGGATAAACTCATCACCTAACTGAATCATTTGGCTAACGATATTCTTACCGCTTGTAAACCATCTACTTTCATAAAACTCACTGTACGTTGGAAGATTGATCTTAGGCACAATACCTACAATGACACCTTCTGAAATATATACTGCACAATTATATAAATGGTTTTCAAAACGTAACGGCGCACCAACCACAACCGTTAGTCCCTCTAGTTTATTTGACGCATTGGCAATCTTAAATAGTCCATCTTCTACTGCATCTAAAAGCGTAAACTGTCCAAATAAATCGCCACAAGTATATCCAGTCAAACATAATTCTGGATATACTAAGAATCCTGCATCCGCATTTTCATTCATTGTTTGGATGATTTGTGTAACGTTATATGTGACATTCGCTACTTTCATCCTTGGTACAACAGTACCGACTTTTATCATTCTATTTTTCATGATTATCCTCGCTAAAAAGGTAACTACTTAAACCATGTAATTCTTTTGGCAATGTATCCTGTAGGATTTGTATCGCAGCTTTGGCGATGAGAAACTGCTTACGTGCTTCGCTAGAAGAAATATGATGATATTCCTTTGGCGTATGTACGATTTCAATGTATTGAGAAAGACTAGAGAGATAGGAATCATTTAAGATCATCTTTTCGCAATCATCATCGTATCTTGACATACATACAATGCCAAATTCCTTCGCAATCTCTTCTACATATTTCCAACCTGTTTTTAATTCTGGTAACTTATCAGAGCCAAATAATAACTTGCATGCATATCCCTTCTCTTTTAGATAGCAAAGCGTTTGATATGTACGTGGTTGATTTTCTTCTTTTAACTCATAGTCACTGACCATAAGCTTTGGATGTGCTCTACAGATGCTTTCTAGCATCGCTAATCGCTCTGTATCATGAAAGGCAAAGTTCTTTGCTTGATCATGTTCGATATAGCTCATCTTACTAGGCATAAAGATAACCTTTGTAGCACCTGTTTTTTCGCAAGCATATTCTGCTAGTTCGATATGAGCTTTCGTCGGTGGATTAAAGGCTCCCCCAAATAACAGGTAACTCAAATGATGCCTCCATGGAGTTTCTCATATAACTCCTCTCTGAGTTTAGCTACTGCAGGTGTTAAGTCTACATAGTGCTTATGTGGCATCTCTGTACGTAATTCAGATTCCCAAACACGATACTGTAGTTGTTCCTTTACATATTCCTTCTTTGCACGAATATCTGGTAAATCTAGAACAATTTCACCATTTAACATATGTGGAATTAAAATCTTCTCTACGTGACTTGGAATAATTGTCTTATGTCTTTCGAAGGCATCTGGGTCAAGGTTAACAACTTCAACAGGCTTACCATTTTCAATCACTTCTGTATCAAGAGAAATGATATCACACTGTCCCTTTCCTTCTTCATCAAATACACGCCAAGCCATTAGTTTGCCTGGAATAATTGCCTTACTAGATGAATCAGAGCACTTCATCTTTGGTGTATAGCTACCATCTTTTTCTTTAACAGCGACTAACTTATATACACCACCAAAGACAGGGTCTGTCGCAGAAGTAATGAGTTTTTCACCGACACCATAGAAATCAAACTTCGCATGTTCATAGAGTTCCATGTTTGCCATCTTCTTTTCATCTAATGAGTTAGATGCGACAAGTTTGATATATGGCTTGCCTGCTTCATCTAAAGCACGACGTAAACGCTTATAACCACGAGCTAAGTCACCTGAGTCAATACGCGCACTCTTAACACGCTTATTTGGATCATTTGGATACTTTGCAATCAACTCATCATCTAATTGAATTAAATGAGGAAGTCCTGAATCAAAGATACTGTAAGTATCTAGTAATAATGATACATTTTCAGGATAAGTTTCCGCATAGGCACGGAAAGCATCCATCTCGGTTGGGAAAAATTCGATATAACTATGTGCAACTGTACCAACAGCCTTCACATCAGGTCCATACTTCATCTCCGCAAGGCAGTTAGCAGTACCGATACAGCCACCTAAGATGGCCGCATAGGCGCCATCGTTACCTGCAGACATACCCTGTGCACGACGTGTTCCAAATTCCATGACATTTCTTGGTGTCTTATTACTTAGACCAGTAATACGAGTTGCCTTTGTGGCGATTAAGGAATGGAAGTTCATTGTCTGTAATAGATAGGTTTCAATTAGGACTGCACCTACCATATCACACTCAATACGTACCATTGGTACCTGAGGATAACATACAGTACCCTCACGCAACATGTACACATCACCCTTCCACTGATAGTTACGTAGATATTCACAGAATTCTGGACTCATACCCTTGGTTAATAACCACTGAATATCAAAGTCTGTAAAGTGATAGTTCTTTAAGAAACGTAATAGCTTCTGTTGACCACAGCTAATTGCGTATCCACCATCATCTGGATTATCTCTAAAAAACATGTTAAATACCATGATGGTATCTTTATATCCATGCATGAATAATGAGTTTGCCATGGAGAATTCATAGAAGTCTGTGACCATCGCAGGATTGTCATAATCTTCATCTGGGATATATGGTTCTACTTGAATGTTGTTCATATCGTTTCCTCATTTTTCTATTTCAATCTGACAAGAAGCCATTACATCGAGAGCTTCCTTTTGTTTGTCTATCGTTGTCGCAGCGCAAGCTTGCGGTAAGACTGTAATCTTTGTGTTTGGTAAATATGTACGTAATAGTAATGCATTTGTCACAACACAAATATCTGTACAGATACCAATTAATACAATTTCTTCTGGAGCTAGTTTCTGTAGTTCAACTGCTAGATTGAGTGAACCAAAGGTATCCTTCTCAAATATTTTGGCACCACGCTTATGAAGTGCTTCTTCGATACTCTTTGGAAATCTCCAACCCTCTGTATCTTTGATACAGTGTACAACCGGTAAGTATTTACCCTCTAAAGTGTTGAGATAATTTGTATCATGTGTATCCTGTGTTGCGAATACCATATCATATTTAGGTGAGTTGATTTCATCAACCATCTTTGCAAGAGCTGCTTCTGCTTCTTTTGTGCCAAGAGAGCCTGATACAAAATCATTTTGAATATCGATTGCAATAAGTGTTTTCATTATAACGTCTCCTTTACAAATGGTAGTAATGGATTAAAGCTATAGGTCGCGACTTTTCTACCGTTTACAATCGTTGTACTACCTGTAGCTACCAACATCTTTTTAATATCCCGTCGAAAGTTACCTGTATCAACTGGGTGATTGACAATAGCCTCATAGACTTCCTGAATCTCACGTAGTGTACATTCCTTCGGTAACAGGTTAAACATAATACCTGTAGAAGCTGCACGATTACGCACAACATCAATTGCCATATTGATTGCCTTGATGTGATCTGCAGCTAGTTTTGCGTTTGAACTATCTAGTAACTTGGATCTTGTCTGTACATAGTTATCACAGGCAGTATCGTAAATCTCATAACGTAGATGAATGCCTTTTTCTTCTTCATCTAACATTAATACGCTCTTACGCTCATACCCATCCGATGTCGTTGTAATCTTTTGAATGGTAAACCACCCTGTATCCATCGCATCATCACCAGCAGATGTCATCTTAATATTTTCAGCCGGTGTCATAGACAAATAAACTGTCGTAATCACACGTGTACGTGGATCACGGTCCGCATTTCCAAATGTATATAATTGTCTAAAGTACGTCGAATCAAAAAGATTGGTTTCTTCTTCTAATTCTCGTTTCATTGCGGTATCCAAATCTTCATCAAAATTCACAAAACCACCAGGCATAGCCCAATCATGAATAAATGGATGATCCTTACGTTTGACTAATAACACCTTTAGCTTTCCCTTTAATACTGTTAATAGAATCATATCAACCGTATTACTCGGCCTTCGATACTTTGTCTCATCATAGCGAGCAAGGAATTCTTTCAGCGTTTCACCACGTTCATTTCTTTCTTCCATGGTTTCTCCTTATAGTCATTTTGACTATAAATATTATAATCCACTTTTCTTGTTTGTCAAAAAAAGTGATTGCTTGATTACAATCACTTCTTCATACGCTTATATTTATTACCAATTTTTTCCTTCATGAAAGCTAGTACATCTGCTTTCTGATCGAACTCATACTCTACAAGTTCTACATTTGTGCTTTCTTTCTTTGAAGATGATGTTAGATATAGATTAAAGAACTTCTTATCATCCTTATAATCATAACCACTGAGTTCCTTCCATGCATGGAATTTACCATTGGTTACATAACCTTCTTCCCCAATACCATCTTTCGCTAACCAATACGCAACAATCGCAACGATAATCACGATAACACGTAAGATATCAAAAACCGTAATGGTATTACCAATTAAAGAAACAAGAGTTAAACCTACAATTACGATGAGAGTGATCTTAGTCGCATCCCATTGCCTTCCTGCATACTTAATCTTTCCCTTTGTATTGGCTAAGCGATAAAACATCAAACCCGCAAATGCGCCGAATGCTAATGTAACTAATAAGTTTCCGTAGAATAATGGCTGATTCATTTTCATTTCCTCACATACTTATAACAAGTTTCATTATAACATAGCCAGTATGAATAATCACACCTTAATGAGGGAACCTATATTTTCCTGATAACATTTCTCAAGTGCATTTAATGCGGCTAGTAATTAGGCATGTGATGTCGCTACATTCATACGCATATATCCTTCATTATGACTACCACCAAATTCAACACCATTCGAAAATACAATCCCATACTTTCTTAATAATGATTCCAATGTTGTATTGTCTAAATTCCACTTACGAAAATCTAACCAGAAAAGATACGATGCTTGTGGAGTTGATAAAGTCACTTTAATATCGTGTTGTTCAAACCAATCTACACAGATATCTTTTGACCTTTGTAAGTATGCACGCAATTCATCAATGTAGTACTTACACCGTGTATATCCCACACTCATTCCAACCAATCCCAAATCGATGATATCCATCTTTGCACGCATGTTTACAAGCGCAAAGGCTTTGAATCGTTCTTCATCAGGAATAATTGTAATCGCTGTCTTTAACCCAGGAATTCCAAAGACCTTTGCGGAACTTGTGAGTAATACTGCACGATCAGTCACATTAAGAATAGATGTATGTTTTCTATCATCATAGTAAAGATCAGAATGTACTTCATCACTGATGATAACTACACCATTTTCACTTGCAATGCGAACCATCTCTTCAAGTTCCTCTTTTGTAAATACATTCGCAGTTGGATTACCAGGATTGGTAATCACCAGTACTTTCGTATCTTGCAAGGAACAGAACTGTTCTAACTCCTCCATGTTTACATGCCATGTCTTTGTATGTTCATCAAACACTAACTGGTTTTCGTATATCTTACGATTGTTATTCTTTGTGACTTGAAAAATACCACCAAAGACTGGCGTCTGTAAGATAACTCCATCTCCTTCTGTGCTAAATGCATCTAACAATAACTTATAGACTGACATTAATGAAGTACCAGGAATTACACTTTTTGGATTGAGTTGTAATCCATCACGCTTATTTAAATATGACACAACCGCATCCGCAAAATAACTTTTATCTGAAGCGTAGGATAAAATACCTTGGCCTATCTTTTCTTGTAATGCATGTTGGATTTCTGGCGGCATTGGAAAGTCCATATCTGCTGTACCCATTGGATATAGTGCATCCTTTCCCTCACCATCCCATTTCCATGTATTTGTATTTCGACGATTTAAGATATGATCAAAATCCATACGATCCTTCTTTCTAAGCTTCTTTCTTTTTCGTAAAACCAATACCTAATAATGCAAATACCATCGCAAAGATAACTGTTCCATATCCCATTAAGTTATATGGTAAATAGCTGAGTGTAGATACACCAGCAATACCTGCAATGAATACAGCAGTATCACACCATGGAATGCAAGTAATTAACTGTGTACTAGCAGCTACAACACTGGAGATTAAATCTTTTCCATCCATGCCCTCTTCATTGAACTTCTTAAAGAAAAGATCCTTTGGCATCATCGCTGCTAAGAAAGTACTTGAAGTTAACGCAATGATAAGTGTAGCGAGTACACTAACAGCTAAATTCAATAAGAAACGACTATGTAACTTAGAGAATAATGTATCCGCAATTACATCTAGCGCTTTGATATGTAAAAGAATTGTTCCGTACATCGAAGCGACAATCACTAGTAACGCAGGAGAAATCATACTAGTCATACCACCACGATTACAGAGATTTACAAATACATCACTCAAAGAAGATACAGGAATCGTTGTCATCTTTTCTAGTGAAAAACCACTATATAAAGCAGATAGACCATTGCCGAAATCAAAGCCATTGAACACAACACCAAATAAGATACCAATAATTGCAGAAATGCCCAAAGTCTGTACAATTGGCTTCTTTAAAAATGTCATGACAAATACGATGACCATTGGAAGGATTAAGATTGGACTAACATGAAATACCTTCTGAATATCACTCGTAATTGCACTAGCAGCACTTAAGTCGGCAGTTTGACCACTTATGGTGATACCCATCACAACATAACCAACAAGCGCAAATACGAGTGTTGGAATAGTAAAGATAGCCACACGCTTAATCATCGATACTGTATCCGTCTTTGCAAAACTAGCAGCCACATTGGCTGTATCAGACATTGGAGAAATTAACTGTCCTACATGTGATCCAGAAGCGACAGCACCAGCAACGATTGCGATTGGCACATTCATACTCTGCGCAATCGCTATCATGATGACACCAACTGTACCAATCGTACCCCAAGATGTTCCGATTAAAACAGAAATCACAGCACAGATAATAAACGTCATCGGAATAACCCAGGCAGGATTAATCACATGAACAATGTAGTAAATAATCGTAGGAATCGTTCCCGAAAACATCATCGCCGCAATAAACATACCAATCATCAAAACGATGAAGAAGACACCAATAACACCCTTCTCCTTTTCATAGACAGCTTCCATGATTTCATCCCAACCATAGCCATAGTAATAAGCTACACCAAGTGAATAACAAATCGATAATACCAAAGCCGGTATGATTGAAATATCTAGACGAACAGAATAAACAACCAACGCCAACAATACAATAATCATTGAAATAGATGCTAAAAATCCAGGCTTTTTCTTTTCACGTACTTTCATATTCAGAAACACTCCCTTTTGAATATGGTGATTATAGCACTCTGTTTTTTGATAACCTATTAAAAAGCCCTAAAACTTGCCAGAATGGTAGGAACCATCTAAAATACAGCTATGAAAAAAAACGATATTAAACTCTTTGCGACAGATTTAGATGGAACATTATTTGCTCGCCCTGGTCACTTAACACAATACGCTGCAGAAACACTACGTACTTTACGAGCACAAGGAACACGTATCGCTATCTGTACTGGCCGTCATTACGAACGCATCCTCAATGGATTCCCAAACGATATCTATGACTATATCGTTTCCAACAACGGCCAAGACATCTACTTTGTCAAAGAGAAGGAACATATATCCTTACCCGTTTTAACAAAAGAAGAAATCCATAACTTACTACCGCTTGCGGAGAAGTACCCTGTTATCCTAATGGCATCGACTGATAAGGACTTCTTAACAACTGGCTCAAAAAAGAATTACATTGCATTGATGTTATTCCGTATTTGCTCGCAAATACGAGATTTTATACAATATCATCATTTCCATCGTGCTGAAATCGATTTTAATCTCGAAAATCTCGAAAACAAATATATTATCAAGATTTGTTTCTCAGGTACTGCCGGTACACTCAAGAAACTTGCCAAAGAAATTCCTACGGATAAGTACTCCGTCTTCTTTGTCAATTCAAACTGGCTAGAGGTTCAACCACATGGGATTGATAAAGGCAATGGCCTTCGTATGATTATGGAACGTGAAAATATTTTACCAGAACAAGTCTGTGCTATTGGCGATGGCGAAAATGATTTATCCATGTTAGAAGTTGCGGGTGTGAAAGTTGCAATGGGCAATGCCATGCCATGTCTAAAAGAAATTGCGACTGACCATGCAGAACACTACTTCCAAGAAGGATGCGCAAACTGGGTTCGCAAAAATCTACTATAAAAATGATTCACTTTCTGATTTACAGGAGTAAACTAAAATTATGAGTACACTAGAAAACGATATTACAGAAGCTATCTTCGCAGCCGAAGATGCACTACAACACTTGTATCAAGCAAAAACATTTCTCAAGAAAGCAAGAAACTGGGGTTTATTTGATATCTTTGCAGGTGGTTTTATCACCTCTATCATCAAGCACAATCATATCGAAAAAGCACAGGAAGAAATCAGATATGCGAAGGTTGCTTTAGAGAATCTAACTCGTGAATTACAAGATGTAGGAGATTATATTACAGTTGATATTGAGATTGATACTTTCGCAAAAGTTACAGATTATCTTCTTGATAACTTTTTCTCTGATATCTATGTACAATCCAAAATCAACAATGCTAGCCAGCAGGTTGATGATGCAATCTATGAAACAGAAAAAATTCTAAATGTACTAAAAAATGCACAATAAGGAATGAATATGGATTTTAATAAGATGATTCCCGAGTTATCGGTTTTTGATATTGAACAGACCAAAAGGTTTTATAATGACTTAGGATTTAAGATTGAATACGAACGTCCTGAAGAAAAATTCGTTTTCATGTCTTTTCAAGATAGTCAATTTATGTTTGAACAAATTCATGACAATGGTTGGAATATAGACGAGCTAATATATCCTTTGGGAAGAGGAATTAATTTTTCAATAGCCGTTGATGATATTGAAGGTCTGTATAAATTAGTGAAAACTTTAAATTTAGAAATATACAGAGAACTAAACAGAAGCATATATCAAGTTAATGGTACAGAAGAAACGCAAACCGAGTTCTTAATACAAGATCCCAATGGGTATTTATTAAGATTTACAAATTGATAAATTTACCTTTATCGAAGTAGAAAATTAAATAAAAGTAATTAGCGTAGAAACTCAAAACAGTAAATCAAATTTGGTTTACTGCTTTTTACTTTAATTGATTTATAAATTTGATACTCTCTTCATAAATCTGTCGGTATGCAATATTATGAACATAATGAGAACAATCCAAAAACTGATATTCGCCATTCTGTTTGTTCGTTAAATAACCAACCCCAAAGCTCCTCCACTCTTCTTTTGAATAACCAGTACCCTCTCCATTTGAGATAAAGAATAACATCGGCACATTAGTCTCATCTACTTCTTCTAATTTCTTTGCGTTAGCTTTGATTGTTTTCGCTTCATTTATCATCGAAATTGTAGCGGTTCTTCGATAGAAGATTACTTTATATAATTCTTTTTCTTCCTCTGTTAAGTTTCCATCTTTGATTGCCGAAGAGGAATCCACTAAATATGGAAGAAATCTAGTAAGTCCTATATCTGCTCCAAACTTCGCTGCGCTTAAAAAGAACGTATTTATTTGGGTATTTCGATATGCCGAAGGTACAGATGGATCCAATCCAACAATTCCTTTTATTTCATCCGGATATTTATTTGCCCAATAGAGTGCTTCAATCCCTGACATAGAATGTGGAAATAAAATATATTTATGATTTGTAACCCCTGCTTGATTCAGCGATTCTCTAGTTTCAAATAAGATTGTATCAATGTCTCTACTTATATCGCTGATATCACTAAAGCCATACCCCGCTTTTTCAACAACCGCTATTTGATAGTCTTTTTCAAATAGTGAATATAGCGTTTTAAAATCGAGAGTTGGTGAACATGTCCCCGCTCCAGACATAAACACTAGTGTAAAATCACTATTCGGATTACCAGATAGATAAACATTCAGACAATGCCCATTGACTTCAACAATCTTCCCGTTCGTCTTGAATAAAGCATCCTCATCTTTTAGTTTTATCTTATGATTTACAAAACTGATGAATACTATCAACACGATTACACCTACAATAATACTAATCAGCTTATTCAGTCTCTTCATACTTGGAACTCCCTTCTTTAAAACTCCTCATATTAGTTTATGGACTGTTTCTTATGGTACTTAAACTAAAAGCTAATATATACTTCTTATTAATATAAAGCATACAATACTATAAATTGATTCTAAAAAAACTGTACATAAATACTCTACTTCAAAAAAACAAAAAGACAATTCCTTAAAAATTACTCTCTGGCATTGTCTTTTATCAAATAAATCAAATGGGATTTTATTGGATATTTCTTGAAAGCTTCATGCAATTTTAAATTTTATTTTACGTGATTATATAACATAAGCTTTTAAATATTCATTTCTCATATCACTCGTTCTTTTCACCTACTACAACCCCGTTATTTGAGGAAACTTTAATAGTCGAATCTGCATACATTTTTAATTTATTATTATGGTCAATAAAAATAACAATTTTTTCACTTAAATAAGTGTATAAATTATCTAAAATTGTGTCGATTAAATTTTCATCTAATGAAGAAGTGATTTCATCAAACACATAAATTGGAGCATCTTTATATAATGCCCTTGCAAGTAGTATTCTCTTACATTGACCACCAGATAATTTATTTCCATTTACCCCAATCTTTTTATCGCCATATTCAGTGATTAATTTCTCTAAGCAACATATTTTTAATATTTCATTATACTTTTCATTTACATATTCATCACCAAATAGAATATTATCTTTAATTGGTAAGTTAAATAGATACCCATCCTGTTCGAGATAGGAAATATATGGAATATACGATAATTCGATATCATTGCTATAAAATCGAATTGTTCCTGATAATGGTTTATAAAATCCTGTAAGGATTTTTGCGAGTGTCGACTTTCCAATGCCACTATTACCAAAAACTAATACTTTTTCTTTTTGGTTTACACTAAAGTTAAATAACATTTTAATATCTGATTTTGGGTATTTGAATGTAACATTATCAACGACTATCTTATTAATTCTCTCTTCATAATGATAACTTGGTTTATATTCTCTCATTTTAAATAATGCATTAATTCGAGACATTGACTCTTTTACCTTAATCATCTGAGCTTGAATATTTACTAGTTGCAATAATGGATCAACAAGCATATTGTTATACATTAAAATTGCTACCATAATACCAAAAGTTATCATTCCTTTAATCAAGAAAATGGAAGTTACCAAAAGAATTAGACCAATCGTAATCATAAATAAGCAGGAAAGAACCCCCTCAGATAATGATTCTAATTGTGCTTGCTTAATATCGCTTGTTTTCAATTTATTTGATGAATCTTCTATAATGCGATTAAAATATGTCTCTTTTTTGAAACTTCGAATAGTCTTAATCCCAAAAATAATTTGACTAAAATTATTGAAAAGCACTTTACTATTTTCTCTTTTATTAGAGACATATACTTCCATTTTACTTTGTAACTTTTTAGAAACTAACGCAGTTAATAGACATAGTGGAAATAGAATTAATGTAAGCATCCAATTTATTCTCAGCATATAGATGAGCGCCATACTAAAAGTGAAAATAGAAATAAATAAATTGTTTATCGGAACAAGATAATTTTCAGCAATAACAGTTGAATCCTCTAATGCGATATTGGCAAACTCAATAGTACTTATTTTGTCTATTTCAGAAATATCAACTACAGTTAACTTTTTATAAACTTGTACTTGCAAATTAGCACCAATCTCTCTAGATTCTTTTTTAGCTTGATAAGAACAAAATGCAAATAAACTATTCCCTATTATTTGCATTATCAAATAAAGAAATGACAAAACTAAAATAATAGGTAATTTATCCATATTAAATGATGATGCATTATCTACAATTTTTTCCATCACTAAAATTGGTGATATAGCAAATAAGCTCGCCAGAAAAGCTAAAATCACCATTCTTATTAGTATTAATTTATTCTTTAATAGAGATAAATACCTCATATAATCCCCTTTATAATTAAGCTCATTATTTAAGTTGAGATTTAATTTGAAAATTTAACGGCAATGGTATTGCACTGTATTCAAATGATAAATTAACAATACACAATAATAAAAATCCTAATTACAACTTAAAATCCAAATATGTATTTCAAAAACTTTTCTATATTGTCACACAATTATGTATATGATTCAAGATGACATTATTTTTCATACCTACAATATTATTATTGTTTTTTCGAATATAATTTTTATTATAACAATCCATTTATTTTTAGAATCTATATGATAGTTTTATTATTCTAACCATGTTATAGATATATTTAAACATGATAAAATACCATCCACGCTGAGTGAATAATAAAAAAATTCTATATCACTAGGTTAATTAAGTTATACCATAATTTCTATAATCAAAGACAATAGAAAAAGAGAGAATACCAGTCAATCGAAACTAGTATTCTCTACTATTTGTATTGTGAATCTTATTTCACTGTAACGATATACTTCTCATCGTTTGCGTCGACGTGAATTGTCTTGCCATTAATATCTGGGTTTTCTAGAATCACCTTAGCAACTGCTGTCTCAATTTCACGTTGAATATGACGTTTCATTGGTCTAGCACCGTAAAGTGGATCTACACCACAAGCAATGATACGCTTCATTGCACTATCACTAACAGTAAGATTAATATCACGGTCTTTCAAACGATTGCGTAGCTGTGCTAAGAACTTCTCAGCAATCTGTGCTAATACATCATTACCCAATGCATTAAAGACGATGATTTCATCAACACGGTTGATAAACTCTGGTTTAAAGAACTTGTGTACTTCACTCATGTAGTGCTCTTCACGATGTTCTGGGTCATCATCGAAGGCATATTGACTACCTAAGTTACTTGTCATAATGATAATCGTATTCTTGAAGTCTACTGTTACACCCTTAGAGTCCGTAATACGTCCATCATCCAAAATCTGTAATAGGATATTGAATACATCTGGATGTGCTTTTTCGATTTCATCTAATAACACAATAGAGTATGGTGAACGACGTACTGCTTCTGTTAACTGTCCACCCTCTTCATATCCAACATATCCTGGAGGCGCACCAACAAGTCTAGATACGGAGAACTTCTCCATATATTCAGACATATCGATACGTACGATCTTGGATTCGTCGTCAAATAACTGTTGTGCTAATGCCTTGGCAACTTCTGTCTTACCTACACCTGTTGGACCTAGGAACATAAATGAACCTAATGGACGATTTTCATCTTGGATATTTGCCTTTGAACGCATGATTGCGTCAGATACAAGACGTAAAGCTTCCGGTTGTCCGATAACACGTTTTGCGAGTGCTTCTGGAAGATGTAGAATCTTTTGTCTTTCTGTACTCATCAAGCGCGATACTTCAATATGCGTCCATTGCGATACAATCTTTGCAATCATATCTTCATCGACAATCTGATGTACCATCGCATCTGATTTTTCAACATCCGCTTCGTTAATCTTCTTTTCTAGATTTGGAATCGTTTCATATTTAAGTTTCGCAGCTGTTTCATAGTTGGCTGCGTTTTCTGCTTGTGTTAACGCAAGTTTAGCCTTCTCAAGTTCTTCTTTATAGTTCTTGATAGCATCTGCTTCACTCTTTTCAGCTTGCCACTTAGAGAGTTTTGCAGTCTGCTCTTCCTTAAGATCTGCAAGTTCCTTACGGATTTCTTCAAGACGATCTTTGGCCTTAGGATCTGTTTCTTCTTTGAGAGATGTTTCCTCAATCTGTAAGGTCATAATACGTCTAGAGAGTTCATCTAACTCTGCAGGCATGGAATCCATTTCAACACGAATCGTTGCGCAAGCTTCATCGATTAAATCGATTGCCTTATCTGGTAAGAAACGATCTGTGATGTAACGATTGGATAGTGTTGCGGCTGCGATAATCGCTTCATCTTTGATACGAACACCATGGTGTGATTCAAAGCGGTCTTTGAGTCCACGTAAGATACTGATGGTATCTTCAACTGATGGCTCTTGTACCATAATCTTCTGGAAACGACGTTCTAGAGCTCTATCCTTTTCAATGTACTTACGATATTCATCAAATGTAGTCGCACCAATACACTTGAGTTCACCTCTTGCTAGCATTGGTTTTAATAGGTTTGCGGCATCCATGGAGCCTTCTGTCTTACCTGCACCAACAAGATTATGAATCTCATCGATAAATAAGATAATTCCACCATCTGCCTGTTGTACCTGCTTGAGTACACCCTTTAAGCGCTCTTCAAATTCACCACGATATTTCGCACCAGCAATCAGTGCACCCATATCAAGTTCAATTAACTTCTTATCTTTGAGTCCAAGTGGTACATCCCCTTGCATAATACGCCATGCAAGACCTTCTACGATTGCGGTCTTACCTACACCAGGTTCACCAATGAGGACTGGATTATTTTTTGTCTTACGAGAGAGAATCTCGATAACTCTACGAATTTCTTCATCTCTTCCGATAACTGGATCAATCTTTCCGTCTTTTACTTCTTTGACTAGATCATGTCCATATTTACTCAATGCATCGAGTTGGCTTTCGTTGGTCTTTTCATCCATTGTCATCCCTCCTCTTCTTTCTTCTTCTGCTTTTTCAATATCACGTGTTGTGATATGGAACTGTTGTTTAATTTGCTCGATAATTGTAGCTTTTGTATCAAACAAGCCAAGTAAGAATGTAACCGTACTCATGTAACTATCATTTTGTTTCTGTATGCGTTTTAATGCATAGTTATATGCTTGCATGACATCATTTGATAGCTGTGGTTGCGTAGATCCACTGACTGTCGGAATTCTTGTTAGTGCTTGTTCGATGAAACTTCTTAATTCTTCTTGACTGATATGTAATCTTTGCCAAATACCCTCTAGGCTATCGTCATTGACCATTGCATAGAGGATATGCTCAGGTTTTATATCAGGACTTTGTTTTTCCTGTGCAAGCTGTACTGCTTGCATGATGATATTTTGCAGGATTTCTGTCATCTGCTCAATGTTCATCGTAACACCTCCTTTGATAGGTGATGCCTGTTACTTACATAAATTTCTTCTTAAACTTTTCCCAGGCTGTTTCACCTTTGCTGGAATTTTGTAACTCTTGTAACTGTTCATATAGTTCACGTTCTTTACGTGAAAGTGATTTTTCTACTGTAACACGTACTGTAACGATCTGGTCACCGTCTCTTCCACCATGTAAATCCGCAGTACCCTTACCCTTTAGACGCATTCTTGTACCATCTTGGGTTCCGGCTGGAATCTTCATCGTAACATCACCATGGATCGTAGGAACATCTACACTAACACCCAAAGTCGCATCAACTGCACTGACTGGAATATCAAGGTAGATATCTTTGCCATCACGCTCAAAACTTTCGTGTGGTAATACATTGATTTCTAGGTATAAGTCACCATTTGGACCACCGTTATAGCCACGTTCACCCTTACCGGATACACGCAACTGCTGTCCTGTTTGAATACCTGCAGGAATCTTTACATCTACGCTAATGCGCTTCTTCTCGTAACCTGTGCCACCACATTTTGGACACACTTTACGAATCTTCTTACCAGTACCACGACAGTCAGGACATACACTCTGTGATTGGAATACACCAAACGCTGTACGCTGTTGTGTCACAACACTACCAGAGCCATGACAGGTTGGACAGGTTTCTACATCACTTGGAGAAGCTGCACCTGTACCATGACATTGGTCACATTGTTCTTCAACTGTTAATGAGATGGTCTCAGTCTTACCAAAACATGCGTCCATAAATGAGATATTCATGCGCATGTAGCGGTCTTCACCCTTGCGTGGTCCATTACTGGAACGACGTGATCCAGTACTGAATCCACCCATACCTCCACCGAAGAATGAGGAGAAGATATCGTTGAGATCATCAAATCCACCAGCGTTAAATCCACCGCCAAAACCACCGAAGCCTCCACCTGCTTGAGAACCGTTCATTCCCGCAAAGCCAAACTGATCATATGTCTGACGCTTTTGTGGATCACTTAGTACTTCGTAAGCTTCATTAATTTCTTTAAACTTGGCTTCTGCATCTGCTTCTTTATTTACATCAGGGTGGTATTTTTTGGCTAACGAACGATAGGCTTTTTTAATTTCCGCATCGCTTGCTCCTTTGGATATTCCTAACACCTCATAATAATCTCTTTTTTCAGCCATATCTTTTAACCCTTTCTTCTCTTAAAAGAATGCGGAAACAAGCCCCGCATTCCTTTCAAACTTTACTTCTTTTCTTGGAAGTCTGCGTCAACAACATCGTCGTTTGCGCTTGTTGAATTACCGGCAGTATCACCAGCAGCCTGTTGACCTGCCTGACCTTGATACATTGCCTGAGCCATATCATTCGCTGCCTTTTCAAGAGCGTCTAACTTAGTCTTTAAGCCTTCTGTATCATTCTTGTCGATAGCTTCTTGTAATTCATCACGTAACTTCTTCACTTCTGCCTTCTGTTCTTCAGTCACATTTGCATTTTCATTCTGCAATGTTTCATCAATCTGGTGAATGAAAGCTTCAGCACGATTCTTTGTCTCGATTTCTTCTTTACGTTTGTCATCCTCTGCCTTATGAGCCTCAGCTTCCTTAACCATGCGGTCAATTTCATCTTCGCTTAAACCAGAAGAGTTTGTAATCGTAATAGACTGTTTCTTATTTGTTGCCTTATCAACTGCAGTAACGTGTACAATACCATTTACGTCGATATCGAATGTTACTTCAATCTGTGGAACACCACGTCTTGCTGGGGCAATACCATCTAACTGGAAGTTACCAAGTGTCTTGTTATCCTGTGCCATTGGTCTTTCACCCTGTAATACATGGATATCTACAGCTGGTTGGTTATCTGCAGCTGTTGAGAAAATCTGAGACTTACTTGTTGGGATTGTTGTGTTACGTGGAATAAGAACTGTCATAACACCACCCATTGTTTCAATACCTAATGAAAGTGGAGTAACGTCAAGTAATAATACGTCCTTAACATCACCAGCAATAACACCACCCTGAATAGCAGCACCTAAAGATACACATTCATCTGGGTTAACAGACTTGTTAGGTTCCTTACCTAATTCATTCTTAATTGCTTCTTGAACAGCTGGAATACGTGTAGAACCACCTACAAGTAATACCTGGTGAATATCATTTGCTGTTAGACCTGCATCCTTTAATGCTTGACGAACTGGAATCAATGTTCTTTCAACAAGTCCCTTTGTCATTTCATTAAACTGTGCACGTGTTAATGTAGCTTCTAAGTGTAATGGACCTGCAGGACCAGCGGAGATAAATGGTAAGGAAATCTGTGTCTGTACCATACCAGATAAGTCCTTCTTAGCCTTTTCAGCAGCTTCCTTTAATCTCTGTAAAGCCATCTTATCTTGTCTTAGATCGATGTTATTTTCACGTTTGAAGTTATCTGCTAACCAATTGATGATAGCTTCATCGAAGTCGTCACCACCTAAGTGTGTATCACCATTTGTAGATAATACTTCAAATGTACCATCCGCAATATCCAAGATAGATACATCGAATGTACCACCACCTAAGTCATATACTAAGATCTTTTGTTCCTTAGATGTTTCTTTGTCGGAACCAAACGCAAGTGCAGAAGCAGTTGGCTCGTTAATAATACGTACTACATCCAAACCAGCAATCTTACCAGCATCCTTTGTTGCTTGACGCTGTGCATCGTTGAAATATGCAGGTACTGTAATAACAGCCTTTTCTACCTTCTCGCCTAAATAAGCTTCTGCATAACTCTTTAAATATGTAAGAATCATTGCTGAAACTTCCTGTGGTGTATATTCCTTACCTTCTAATGTTACTTTTTGATTTGTACCCATTAAACGCTTAATGGAATATACTGTATCTTTATTTGTAATCAATTGACGCTTAGCCGCATCACCAACAATACGTTCACCGTTTTTAAATGCTACAACGGATGGTGTTGTGCGGTTTCCTTCTGGATTTGCGATTACTTTTGCTTCGCCACCTTCCATAACGGATACGCAGCTATTTGTTGTTCCTAAGTCAATACCAATAATCTTGCTCATGTTTATCTTCCTCCTAGTTATTCACTAACCTTGACCATTGCTGCTCTTAGCAGACGGTCCTTTATACGATAACCCTTCTGTAATACTTCAATTACAGTTCCAGGTTCGACATTTTCTCTTGCTTCTGTCATCAATGCTTGATGCCAATTACCATCAAATGGTTGGTTCAATGCATCAATTTCTGTAATACCTTCTTTACTTAAAGCATTCTGTAGTTGTCCATAAATCATTTCGACACCTTTACGATATGCTTCATCGGATGTTGCTTGAGCTAACGCTCTTTCGCAACTATCTAATACAGGTAACAACTCTAATGCAAAGTTCTTCATCATAAACTTTGTACGGCTATCAAAATCAGCCTGTAGACGTTTTCTTGTATTCTCTGTATCTGCATACGCTTTTGCATATTCATTCTTGAGAACATTTACCTGTTCACTTAACTCTGTAATCTTTGCTTGAAGTGTTGCAACTTCATCAACTTCTTCTACTACCTCAGGAGTCTTTGTTTCAACTACTTCTTCAACTTCAGATTCTGTTTTTTTGATATCTTCACTCATTGCCACTTTCACCTCCTGAGTTATACATCTTCTCAATCAAACGTGCCGCATAATCGATTAGATTTACGACTTTTTCATAATTCATTCTGCTTGGTCCAACAACCATCAATTCTCCACTTTCCGTATCATTAACATGGAACTTGGAACGTACGACTGCTAGGTCGTTATACCAAGTAAGCTGTGCGCCTTTTGTTGTAGTTACCGCAACAGCATTTTCGCTGGAATCTAATCCACGCCATACCTTTGTATCATCAAACATCAACATCAATTGTTTCAACTTGTTGATATCTTCAAATTCAGGTTGATATAATACACGATCTTTTCCAGAGAAGTATACACTCTCACTCGCAAACTTCACAAACGCTCTAACAAACGCTGTAAAGAGTAGATCGTGGCGATGTACAACACTACATAAATCAGGTTTGATATCTTCCATACGACTAGGTACTTCCGCAAGTGGAACACCCTGTAATCTCTTGTTTAAGATATCTGTACAAGCTTCCAAATCTTTGAATGGTACATCATCTTCAAAGTGGAAGTTCCTTGTTTCGGTATGTCCTGTATTTGTGATAAATACACATACCGCATTACGCGTATCAATCGGGAACAATTTTATATGTTCTAGACATTGCGTATTGGCATCTGGTCCGATTGCACCAGCTGTCATATTTGTCATTTCACTGAGGATTTCACAGCTTTGATGAACCGCCTCCTCAATATTCATACTAGACACATCAAATGCACTACGAATCGCAAGTTCCATACGTTTGTCAATGCCAGCCGCATTGTTCAATAAGTTCTCACAATAGAACTTATATCCCATCGTACTAGGAATACGTCCACTGGAAGTATGTGTCTTTTCCAGATAGCCCATTTCCTCTAAGACCTGCATATCATTACGGATAGTCGCACTGGAATATGGTAAGTCATACTGTTCTTGTAATGTACGCGAACCAACTGGTTCCGCCGTACGAATATACTCATCGACAATTGCCTTGAAGATTTCTATTCGTCTTGGTGTCAACATCTCCAGCACCTCCTTTTTAGCACTCTTTTTCAATGTCTGCTAATATAGTATACCAACACTTTAGCACTGTCAACAGTTTAGTGCTAAATTTTAATAAAAAAGACCGAAAATTTTCGGCCTTATATATCAGCTTATTTTTTAGTGCTCTAAACAAGAATATTCATCATTTAATTATCTGTATAGATACTATATTATTCTCACTAATCTCTATTCCTCCAAGATGTTCAGCATCCTTTGAAACACCGATACTATCGATACCATCTTCATTATCTTCGCCTCGAAAGAACTCTGCTACATATCCATCAAAAGAATATCCTTCATCGTTAGTGATTTGTACATATTGATGCAAATATTCTTTCAGTTTCATATTTTTCTTCCCTATTATATTTCAATTGGATTAGGTGTCATCGCATCCTTGATACGGTCTAATAACATAGCAGTTTCTAGACTACTTTGAATAGGCATAATTGGAGAACTTTGCTTTCCATTTTCAAGTAGGTTTACAAAGTGAGATAGTTCTCCATAGAAGTCATCTACTTTATATGGACAATCAATAACTTCTACTTTATCTTCAATCTTTAGCTCTGCCGTTATAGGTCTATGCAAATCCGGAATACGGATTTCACCCTTTGTGCCCTTAATCAAAACTTCTTTCTTTTCTGGTTGATTGATTGCAGTTTCTAAAGTGACTAGTGTATTACCTATATGCATCTGTACCTTTGTGTGTAAGTCATATTCATCCTGCAAATCTACATCGATATGGTCGATTCGTAGCTTACCCTTGGTATATTCTGTAATCCATGTTGCACAATAACAACCACAATCTAACAGTGCTCCTCCATAGATAGGATCACTTAGATAACTATTTTGAATCACTTCATCTGTCTGTTTTGAGTTAAGTACAGTATGAATTTCTTGAATATCTCCAATGATATCTTCTTGGATTAACGCATATACCTTTTGATAGAGTGGTGTAAAGCGAGGTTTCATGGCTTCCATCCATAATACTGGATGTTTTTTCAAAACTTCCATGATACCCTCAATTTCATATGCATTTATACCAGCTGGTTTTTCGACCAGTACTGCCTTGCCTGCTTTAATGGCTTTGATTGACCATATATAATGATAGCCATGTGGCAAGGTAATATATACTGCATCAACGTTTGGATCTTGTAAAAGCTCCTCATAGGATCCATACGCTTTTAAAGCGTGATATGTATTCGCAAACTGCTGTGCTTTTGCATGTGTACGACAACTAACGGCATAAAGTTCACTATTTGATTCATGTACTAGACTCTTTACAAAACGCTGGGCAATTTTCCCAGCGCCTATAATTCCCCAACGTATCATATCTGCCCCTGTGCAGCCTTTAAGTTTTCAGCTACTACGGACATCTTCTCTTTAAGAGGTCCTTCTACCTGATGAGGTACTAGATTTAACAAGTCTCCTCCATTAAGGGCAATCTCTTTACATACAGAAGAAGATAGGAATGAATATTGTGGTTTGGCGATGAGAAATGCTGTTTCAATCTCATGTGCCAACATCATGTTCGCAGTTGCCTGTCCAAGTTCGTATTCATAATCACTGACAGCACGAATACCACGAATAATGACAGACGCTCCAATCTTGCGAGCAAACTCTACGGTTAGACCAGAACCAATCATTACAGTCACATTCTGTGGATTACCAATGGACTTCAAACTATCAATAACCATCTGTTTTCTTTCTTCGCTGTTGAATAAACAAGTCTTACGTGGATTGACCATAATCAATACCACAACTTCATCAAACAAACGTGATGCACGCTCAATAATATCCAAATGACCGTTTGTAATTGGATCAAATGTTCCTGGATAACAAGCCTTCATCCTTCCACCTCATTTCGATAATAGGTAATACGTGTAATTCCATAGGTCGCTTCTTTATATGGTTTTAAAGAGCCAAACTCTTTTTTAAATTCATCTTCTTTTGCGGATTCAATAACAACTACACCACAATCCGTAATCATATTGTTTTCTTGTAAGTATTCTAGAATTTCGTTATTGCGTTGTCCTGCATATGGCGGATCTAGATATACTAAGTCAAAGCGTAGCCCTTCCGCCTTTAAAAGTGATAATGCTTTCTTATCAGGCATATGTAAGACTTTCGTCTTCTCTTTGCAACGTAATGACTCTATATTTTTACGGATAACCTGAATTGCGTCTTTAGAGATATCCGCAAACACTGCATAATCATATCCACGAGATAGTGCTTCTAAGCCATTGGCACCACTACCAGCATATAAATCTAATACTGTGCCACCATCAAACATCCCTCCTAGGGATGAAAAAACAGCTTCTCTAACTTTATCTAATGTAGGTCTCGTCTGATTCCCAGAACGTGTTTCTATCTTGCGTGAGCGATATTCACCAGCGATAATTCTCATCGAATCTCACCTCGTCTATAGGAGGCAATCACTGCTTGAGAAATACCAACACAAGCCATGATAGACATCGTAGAGGAACCACCAGCAGATACCATGAGCAGCGGTACACCTGTTAGAGGAATTAATCCTGTAACACCACCGATATTAAAGAACATATGTACCAAGAAATACATTGCTGTACCAACAAGGATAATACGTCCCTTCTCACTGCGCATCTTCATTGCATAGCGTAATAAAACAAAGATGATAAATCCATAGACAGCAAGTAAGCCAATAAATCCTACAAAACCAAGCTCTTCAACTACAATTGCGAGGATATAGTCCGTACTAGCTGCTGGAAAGTTTGTATATTTACGTACAGAATTACCAAGACCCTTACCAAACCATCCGCCTGTCGCAAAGGAAATCAAACCACTAATCAACTGATAACCAGTACCATACTGGTCCATAAATGGATTGATTGCAGATACGAAACGCTTAATCTGATATGTCTTTAAGAATGTCATTTTCATGATGAGGTGTTCTCCAGATGGAGATAAGATATAGAATCCCAAGAGAACTACACCATAGAATAAGATTGTTAATATTCTTTGATATCCTCTTAATTGCGGATGATTTGGAACCAAGAAACAAACACAGATAATCACAAAGATAACTGCCATTGATCCAAAGTCAGACTGTAGAATCCAAACGATAAATAAGATTACACCGTCAATAAAGAGTGGCCGTTTAATTAAATCAAATCTCTTACTATAACTATGTACATTATCACCTAAATATAGGGCAACAACTAAAATTGCAATAATCTTCGCAAACTCCGAAGGCTGTAAGGTCACTTCCGTTACACCAAGCGGAATACGAATCCATGCTCTAGCACCATTGGTTTCCGCAAATAATAAACACAATAACAAACTTGCGATAGTTGCAAGTATCACCAAGAAAGTCGTTGAAGACTTCAATTTTTTGAGTTGGAAACGATTTGCTAAAAATGTCATGGCAATATAACCTGCAACAGCATAGATAACCTGTTTTACAATTGTAATCACTAGAAAACGGTTATTGCCACCAGCAACACCCATGGATGCACTACCAACCATGATGATGCCAAACAACATCAAAATAATCATCGCCGCATGTAAGAAATGGTCCGATGATTTTGGCATACGTAGATTTAAGAACTTTCTCTTTTTCGCTGACGTATTCATCTGAATTGGCTCAACTTTTTTCGTTTTCTTTTTCTTTATTTGCATACGAGTATTATTTTAACATACTGCACGAAATCCAAACATCGAACATCACAAATATCATTAATTTTCATAAATTTTTTTATGCTAAACGCTTACATCGATGCGTGTTAGTTGAATTACGCTTTTAGAATGTTAAAATGTATGCTGAGGTAAAAATTATGTTAATAAATAATGACACAATCATTAAAGATAATGACCCGTTAATTCGAGAAAAATCCGAGCTTGTTTCTTTGCCCCTATCAAAGGAAGATGAAACTTTATTACGTGATATGTTGCAATACGTAAAAGATTCCACTGACGAAGAAAAAGCTGCGAAGTTTAACCTTCGACCAGCCGTTGGTATCAGTGCAATTCAAGTCGGTATAAAAAAGAGAATGTGCGCTGTTGCCTTCGATGAAACAGATAAAGATGGCAATGTTGTGAAATATGAATTTATGTTAGTAAATCCAAAAATTATTTCTCGTTCCGTACAACCTGCATATTTAGAAAGTGGTGAGGGTTGCCTCTCCGTTGAAAATGAACATCAAGGTTATGTTGTACGTAACGCACGTGTAACAATCAGAGCGTTTGACCTAGTCCAAAACCAAGATGTAGAAATCCGTGCACGCGGTTATATCGCCATTGTATTACAACATGAATTAGATCATATGGATGGCATTTTATTCTATGATCACATCAACAAAAAAGAACCAAATAAACCAATTGAAGGTGCCCTTGTTTTATAGTGAGACTTCTTTCTTTTTCATTGAAGAATGCTATAATGTAGGCGAATAAAACTACTACCTTTACCAATAATTAAATAAATGAAAGGAATTTTTATAATGACTGAAAATAATAGCAGTAAGAAAACGACTCGCCCACTTCGTCGTACTCGTATTACTGAACCTGATTTAAGCGATTTAGCAATTAATCATAAGACAGATACGATGGTCTACGCACTTGGTGGCTTAGGTGAAGTTGGAAAGAATATGTACTGCGTTGAACATGATGATGAAATCATCATTGTAGACTGTGGCGTACTCTTCCCAGAAGACGCCCTACTTGGTGTCGATTATGTTATCCCAGATTATTCTTATCTGGTAAAAAACCAAAACAAAATAGCCGCAATGGTAATCACTCATGGTCACGAAGACCACATTGGTGGTATTCCATTCTTCTTAAAGACAATTCGATTGAAGCAGATTTACGCTCCACGTTTTGCGAAAGCGTTAATCGAAAAGAAATTAGAAGAACATCGTTTAACTCGTGTATGTAAGATTACAGAAATCAATTCAGAGTCTAGTATCAAAACGAAACACTTCTCAATTGGTTTCTTCAATGTTGTTCACTCAATTCCAGATGCTCTTGGTGTGTTAATCAATACACCAAACGGACGTATCGTTGAAACAGGTGACTTTAAGTTTGATATGACTCCAGTTGGCACAAATGCTGACTTCCAGAAGATGGCGTACATTGGTCAGGTTGGTGTTTCCCTTCTAATGAGTGATTCCACAAACTCCTCTGTTCCTGGTTCTTCTATATCCGAAAAGACTGTAGCTCGTGCCATCATGGAACAGATGCGTAAGACACCAGGACGTATGATTGTTTCTACTTTTGCTTCTAACGTATTACGTTTGAATCAGATTCTAGAAGCAGCTGTCGCATGTAATCGTAAGGTTGCGGTATTTGGACGTTCAATGGAGAATGTATGTGAGATTGGTAAAAAGATGGGTGTTATCCAGATTCCTGATAGTAGTTTCATCTCTGGTAATGAGTTAAATACCCTACCATCAAATCGTATCTGTATCGTATGTACAGGTTCTCAAGGTGAACCGATGGCTGCCTTGAGTAGAATTGCGAATGGTACACACCGTTTCATCAAGATTATCCCTGGTGATACCGTACTATTCTCATCCAACCCAATTCCTGGTAATGGCACTTCTGTTGGTAGTGTTATCAACCAATTAACACGTGTTGGAGCTAACGTTATTACAAATTCACCACTAACTTCCTTCCACACAACAGGACACGCTCCTCAAGAGGAACAGAAGTTAATGTTAAATCTAATTAAGCCTGAGTGGTTTATGCCAAACCATGGTGAATACAAGATGTTAAAACAACATTCCGCAACAGCGCAAGAAACAGGTATTCCTGAAGATCATTGCTTGATTTGTTCGAATGGGGATGTCGTTGTATTACGAGATGGCAAGTGCTTTATCGCAAATGAGCGCGTACAGACAGATGATATCTACGTTGATGGTAATGATATCTCTGGTCTAAGTACATCTGTTATCAAAGACCGTAAGATCTTAGCAGAAAATGGACTAGTAGCAGTTATCGTCACAATCGATTCTCGCTACAATAAGATTCTCTGCCGTCCTTCTATCGTTTCTCGTGGCTTTGTATACATCAAAGATTCTCAAACCCTACTCAAAGAAGCTGAGTTACTTGTATATGATTCTCTTAAGAAGAAGATGCAACAACGTACAACCTTTGGTGAATTAAAGAACTGTATCCGTTCTTGCTTAGAACCTTTCCTCTTCCAGAAGACAAATCGTAATCCAATTGTGATTCCAGTTATCTTGAATCAGAAAGCAGCCATTGCAGAGATTCAAGCAAAGATGAAAGCAAACGCAACACGTACACCAAGAACAACCAAGAAAACACAAGAGTCCTAATCGGACTCTTTTCTTTATGCATGTATATAAAAAGAAAAGACGTTTCACCGTCTTTTCTAGATAATTACTTAACTTCTACGATCTTCATCATGTTCGCAGATCCTTCACCTGTTGGATAACCTGCTGAAATGATGATTAATTGACCCTTCTTCACACCAAAGTTCTTAGCAACTGTTGATGCGAGTTCGTCATCGTTTGTTAACTGGTTCTGTACTTCAGAGTAAACTGGTAATACTCCCCAGTAGCTTAATAACTTACGTTGAATGTCCTTAGTAAATGTAACTGCTAATACAGGTACGCTTGGACGGAACTTAGAAATACGACGAGCTGTTGTACCACCCTGTGTGAATACAACGATAGCACCGATATTGTCTAGTGTTAATGTTGCATCACTGATAGCGATAGAAACTGCATCCTGTACTGTCTTACGTGTAGATTGCTTCAACCAATCTAACTTTGTACGGTAGTTGATGATCTTTTCAGCCTCTTCAGCGATTTCTGACATTGTTTCGCAAGCTTCTACTGGATAGTCACCAGCTGCAGATTCAGCAGATAACATAACACCATCTGAACCATCTAATACAGCGTTACATACGTCAGATGCTTCAGCACGTGTACAACGTGGGTTGTGTGTCATAGAGTCTAGCATATGTGTAGCAGTGATGGCTGGCTTACCAATAATGTTTGCCTGACGAATAATATGCTTCTGATAAATAGGAACTAACATTGTAGGAATTTCTACACCTAAGTCACCACGAGCTACCATGACACCATCAGCTGCTTCAAGAATAGAATCAATATTGTCATAACCTTCTTGGTTTTCAATCTTAGGAATAATGTTAATATGTGGCTTACCCTCTTCAACGCAGATTGCACGAATTGCATTTACATCTTCTGGTCTTCTTGTAAAAGAAGCGAAGATAAAGTCAACATCATTACGGCAACCGAAACGAATATCAGCCTCATCCTTAGCAGATAAGAATGGCATACTTAGTTTGACGCCTGGTACGTTACAACCTTTACGTGAACTGATAGGACCTGCAACATCAACACGGCACTTTAATTCGTGACCATAGTTTTCAAGTACAGTAAGCTTCATCTTACCATCATTGATTAAGATATAATTTCCTTGCTTTAAGTCATCGAATAATTCTGGGCATTGAATGTGGAAACGTTCATGTGTTCCTTCAATTTCTGCCTTTGTCAAATAAACGATTTCACCGATTTCGTAGTTTTCAACATCGTTCTTAAAAGTACCTAAACGGATTTCAGGACCCTTTGTATCTAACGCAATCGCTAGGTTTACACCTGTCTTTGCACTTACAGAACGAACTAATTTAATTCTTTCTAAGTGTTCTTCGTGTGTTCCATGGCTGAAGTTTAAACGAGCGATGTTCATACCTGCACCTACAAGTTCTGTAAGTGTCTTCTCATTTTCTGAAGCTGGACCAATCGTACATACTACCTTTGTTTTCTTAAATAAATGTTTGTTTTCCACAGCAATCATCTCCTTCTTATACTAAACGATCAAACAATCGATATAGTTTCTTTCTACTCTTACGAGGTTTCTCTAGTGCTTCTTGAATTGGCATTGAACAAATTTCGTTGTCGATAATACCAACACAATGTCCACCAATACCTTCCATCAATAAATCAATGGCTTTTTCACCCATTCTGCTAGAAAGCATACGGTCAACCGGAGTTGGGGAACCACCACGCTGAATGTGTCCCAAAATCGTTGCACGACCGCTGAAATTTGTATGTAATGAAACTTTCTTTGCTAAGCCATCTACATCACAAATCTTTTCAGAGATAATGACGATTGCGTGATTCTTCTTCACTGCATCTCCAAGATAGCGTAACTTCTCTAGAATTTCCGTTTCATCATAACCTGTTTCTGGTGTAATGACGATTTCTGCACCACACGCAATCGCTGTATATAGCGCAAGATCTCCACAGTGATTTCCCATTACTTCGACGATGGAACAGCGGTGATGTGAACTTGATGTATCACGTAATTTATCCACGTTTTCTACACAAGTCTGTAACGCTGTATCAAAACCGATTGTGAAATCAGTACCAGAGATATCGTTATCAATTGTACCAGGTAACCCAATACAATTAATTCCCTTATTTGTAAGTGCGAGTGCTCCACGATAGGAACCATCTCCGCCAATGACTACCAGTGCATCAATGCCTGCTTTTCGCAAATTGGCAACACACTGATCTTGAACTTCTTCTTCTTTAAATTCAGGTAAGCGAGCTGATCCAAGTGTCGTACCACCACGGTTTAAAATATCCGATACATCTGTACGTTCTAGTACTTGAAACTTCTCTTCTAGAAGTCCACGATATCCATCGCGAATACCAACAACTTCAATTCCATTACTAAGCGCAATTCTGGTTACGGCACGAATTGCGGAATTCATTCCTGGCGCATCACCACCTGATGTTAAAACGCCAATTTTTCTAACCATGTAAAGGCCTCCAAATCTTAATCATTTTATACCATTAAAGCGTATTATTAAAGCATTTTACAATGTTTTTCGCCTATCTTTTCCTGTAAGCGTTTTTATCTTTGCCATACTCGTAATTCTCTCTATGATACGAGCTGCTTTCAGTTCATCATCCTTACCTTTTCCAACATAACGGAAGTGTTCTTTGAGTGATTCAATATCACAGTTGGATGTAAACCAAGTTGGTAGCCCTTCTGTATATCGCTTCTCTAATAGTGGCAACAATAATTGATCGCGATTCCATTCATTCACACTCTCTGCCCCGATATCATCTAAGACAAGAAACTTTGCACGCATCAAACGACCAAGTTCGATTTTATATTCCGAAGTCTTCATCGTTGCGATAGCTCTTGTACAGTATGTTGGATAATGCACAAAAGCTACTGTTTCATTTTTACGGGCATGATCATTTGTGGCACAAGCAGAAAGATATGTCTTTCCACTTCCCATCGTACCGTGTAGATAAAGTCCTTGATTATGAATACTAGCACTCCTACAAGCTTCCCAAACAAGTAAGTATTCTTCCATCTCTTTCAGTAAATTTATTTTATCAAAAGATACTGTATACATATTAGATGGCATATCATTTACACTAAACTTCTCTAGATGTGCTGTCTTTTCCATATATGCTCGTTGGAATTTACATGGCGTTTGTACGTTTTGTAGGATACCATTATCCTCTAAGTCATCATAGTATCCCTTTACTCTTTGCTTGCATTGATTTAAACCTGTACAATGCAAGCATGGTTCAAAACTTTTTCTCCATGCATGAATCTTCCATGGAGATGTGTTCAGATATCTTTCATCGAGTTTATTTCTTTGAAATAACTCGACAACCACAGGATCTTTACGTAATTCATCTTGGAGCGATTTTGTTTCTTGTTTCTGCTCGTCTGTCATTGGAATTTCTTTGATATTTAGTGCTTCCATGAATTACTCTTCTCCCTTCTGTAGTTTTTGTAATCGTTCTAATAGTTCTTTAGATGCGACTGTACCTTCTGGTAGAGTACCTTCTTCTTGTTGGCGTATATATTCAGGCATACCAATCTTAACACTATGATTAACCTGCGGAGTATGACGTATCGTCTTCTTACGTTGTTGTAGAGCTTGTTGCTTGGTAGTAACACCATCTCTAGCCCACTCTGCCGCAACCATATCCACAAAATTACGATTTAAACGGTTTTGAGAAATCTTTAGGATATGTTCAATCATCACGTTGATCACTTCATTGCTGAAATGCATGTCGATTGCCAAATGTTCTAAGATACTCTTTTCTAACTGTGTAACCTTTGCCCCACCTTGCTTTGCCTGTAAGAAAGATACAGGTGGCAAGGAATATGGATCACTTCCTGGTTTTACATCAGATTCTGCACGTGATGCGTATATCTTTAACTTTGCACCATCAAATGTCATCGTCTGTAAATTGATACAACGGTTGACTAAGATACGCATCTTATCTACAGATAAACCATAGATTGTCGCAAGCTTACCAATTAAACTTAAGTTATCTTGCGTACGCAGTTCAGCTGGGAATACTAGTGTACTTGTGGTCGCAATAAACTTTTCATAATCAAAGTTAATCGTTTGATCATCCATTGCGAATTGATAACGTGGCTGTAGTGCATCAAATTCAATATGACGGTCTAAAAGATCTTCTGGCAAGAATTTGACTGCCTTTGTAATTTCTTTATAACCACGTAAGGATGCATTATTTGCGTTTAAATGCGTCATTGTAGTAGATGTCTCATCTTTTCCTACAGTACGTTCATAACGATTCATAAATACATTTGATTTTAAGAAATCTTTTGTATGAATTGGACTATTTAGAACATAGATGTATTGGTCGCATAGTTCTGTAGTCTTTACGTATGTTCTCATCAACATGTATTCTTCTAGTTTTGTACATGCTTTATCTAGTGCGTTAATATCTAAATCTGCTAGCACTAGTAAACGTTGATGTTTTTCAAAACCCTTTTGGGTTTTTCCTTCCGCAATAAGTGTTAAGTATAAAACTGTCGCATCTTTACCGATTAGTGGTTGGTATAACATCATCAATGAAAGTAAAGTTTCCTCAGAGATACCGTTACTAAAATCAATGCGATATGTACTAGTTGGCATTCTTTCCATTTCTGATGTCCTTTCTAAGTTCTCCTAACCATCGGTTGATCTGTGAATCCAATTCTTTTAAATCACCTTCGTTATAAATCACTTTATCTGCCAAGGCAATTTGTTTTTCGGCTGCTATCTGCATTGATAGTCTTGCTTTTGCTTCTTGATATGTGTAGTTTCTTTCTTCCATCATTCTTTGAATAGCAATATCTTCACTACAGGTTACGACTACCGTACGATCAAAGTATTGGTTCCAACCTGTTTCAAATAATAGTGGTATCTCTGCACAAATAATTGGTTGTAGTAAATTTGTTGTAAAGAATTTTTGCATCCCCTCTAATACAAAGGGATGAACGATTGCGTTTAGTTGTTCACGTTTACTATTATCTTGAAAGATAATTCCTGCAAGTTTCTTTGGGTCTATATCACCACTGGTGCCAATCACATCTTCACCAAATACTTCTTTAATTTTTTCATAACAAACAGAACCTTGATACAAGGAACGCTTTGCGTATTGATCCGCATTAAATACTGGTATTCCTCTTCTTCTAAATAGAATCGCAACAGTTGTTTTCCCTGCCGCAATCGTTCCTGTAATCGCAATCTTCATAAAACTCCTATTTCTGACAATGTGGACAATAATAACTTGACCGTCCACCGATATATTTTATGTGAATTTCCCCTTTACAACGAGGGCAAATTTTCTGCATATGCACGGTACACTCCGTTTGAAATCTACCGGTGACACCTAAGCTAGATGTATACGTTCTAATCGTCGTACCACCAGCCGCAATCGCAGCTTTCATGATTCGTCTTGTATGCAGTACAAGATTTTCTTCATCCTTGCGCGTGATACGCGCACAAGACCTACCAGGTCTAAGATTGCAAGCCGCAAGAATTTCATCCGCATAGATATTTCCAATCCCTGCCACAAAACTTTGGTCTAATAACAAACTCTTCAGTGGTGTACGTTTTCCTTTACGATATGCATGAATGTAGGACGCATTGAACGCTTCATCAAAAGGTTCAGGTCCCAAGCCATGAAAATGGCTAAAATCCGTATCCAACGGAAGGATTTCCATACGTCCAAATTTACGTGTATCCATATAGCGTAACTCTTTACCGTTATCTAGATGAAATATCACATGCATGTGACGGTTCGTAGGTTCTGTTGGATCTTGAATATAATATCTTCCTTCCATGCGTAAATGGCTCATGAAAATATAGTCATCTAAACCAAATAGTAAGTATTTACCACGATGCATGAATGTATGAAATGTTTGATTCTTTAGTTGTTGTTTAAACTGTTCTACGTCATTTTTAATCATCTTTGGGTAGCGTACATCTACATCCAAGATTTTTCTTCCTTGAATTTGATTTTCTAGTGTACGTAGAACAGTTTCTACTTCTGGTAGTTCTGGCATATTACTTAGCCTCATACCAATCGCTGCCGATAGAACATTCAGCTGTCAAAGGAACCTGAAGATGCATCGCATTGACCATACCGTCATTAATAAGTTTCTTCATGACATCTACCTCTTCCTTTGGTACATTAAAGATTAATTCATCATGTACCTGTAGAATCATCTTACTCTTTACTTTCGCACCCTTCATCATCTGATCGATATGAATCATTGCAAGTTTAATAAGATCTGCAGCAGAGCCTTGAATTGGTGCGTTCATCGCCGCACGTTTACCGAATTCACGTGTTGCGTGATTCTTATCATGAATCTCAGGGATCTCTCTACGTCTACCACAAAGTGTCTCTACATAACCCTTCTCTTCACAATCTTTAACGATTTGATCCATGTAGGTGCGAATCTTTGGATACGCCGCATAATAGCGTTCAATAAAGTCATGCGCCTCATAACGACTTACACCAAGCTGCTCACTTAAACCAAAGTCACTGATACCATACACAATACCGAAATTAACTGTCTTCGCACTACGTCTATCTTGAGGTGTAATTTCATCCTGTGGCTTATGGAAGACATCCATTGCCGTCTTTGTATGGATATCGATTCCTTCTTTAAACGCTTCAATCAGACTCGTTTCATTTGCCATATGCGCTAGCATACGTAACTCAATCTGATGATAGTCACTGGAGATTAATACACAACCCTCCTCTGGCAAGAATGCCTTACGAATCTCTTTGCCCTGTTCATCACGAACACTGATATTCTGTAAGTTTGGTTCACTTGAAGATAGTCTTCCAGTTTGTGTTGCGGATTGGTTATAGATTGTATGGATCTTACCATCCTTTTGAATATACTTCTTTAAACCTTCAGCGTAAGTACTATAAATCTTAGATAGCTTACGGTAATCCAAAATATAATCGATGATTGGTGATTTTCCTTGTAACTTTTCTAACTCACCAGCTGCAGTACTTCTCTTTTTACCTGTAGGAAGTCCTAAATCATCGAATAACACTTCTGCTAGTTGCTTTGGAGAATTGATATTAAACTCTTTTCCTGCAATCGTATAGATTTCTTTTTGTACTTCGCTAATCTTTGCCATTGTTTCTGTCGCAATGCGATCAAGAATATCAATATCACAACGAATTCCTTCTCTTTCCATGTGATAGAGAACGCTTGTTAGTGGCATCTCCATTTCATAGTAGAGTTTTTCCATCTTATATTCTTTTAATTTGGGGGTAATTTCCGCATATAAACTAAAGATATTTCTTGCAAATGCGCATGCATACATGCATTGTTTTTCTTCATCAATAATTAAATTTGGCTTTGTAGGTTTACCGTATACTTCTTCATAGCTCACTGTATTTTCAAAGCCATAACGCTCAATAATCTTCGCGGTTGTTGTTAAAGATGAGTCTACAAGTGATGCTGCAAGCATCATATCATCATGGAAATTTATGGTTAATCCTTCATTTTCCGCTAGATGTAAGTTGCGTTTTACATCAAATCCATATTTATGTGGCATGTCACTTGAAAGATATGCTAGCAAGTCTTCATCTTTCTTTGCATCTGCTAAGGAAATATATACTGCTTGCTTACCATTGAATAGCGCAAAGCCATTGATTGTCGCATGCATGAATGCGTCATGGTTATCATCCACAAACACAGCACATGCATCCTTGAACATTTCTGTAGGTACTTTTGTAACGCGCTTATCTTCACTTGGCGTCACAACAGTCTCTTCTGTTGTATTCTCTTCTGCAACAATCTTATCTAAGAAGCGTTTTGCTATCGTGTTCATCTCTAACATCTGTAAAAACTTTACAAGTTGTGGATAGTTTGGTGTAAAGGATAACTCTTTCTCACTCATCTTTACATCAACATCGCGACGAATTGTCGCAAGTTTTTTAGATAGCAATGCCGACTCATGTCCTTCCATTACTTTTTTCTGTAAGGCGCCCTTGAGTTTATCTTCATTTGCTAGAACGTTTTCAACTGTACCGTATTCTTCTAAAAGCTTGAGTGCTGTCTTTTCACCAATCCCAGGAATACCTGGAATATTATCTGACTTATCACCCATCAAACCCTTCATATCAATAATTTGTAGCGGCTCAATCCCCATCTGTTCCTTTAGACTTTCAGGTGTCATGACATCCATATCTGTGATACCCTTTTTCATTAGTAATACAGAAGTCGTATCATCCACTAGCTGTAACATATCGTGATCACTTGTGAGTACATAGGTTTGATAGTCCTTTGCTTTTTTAGAAATCGTTCCAATCAAGTCATCAGCTTCAATATCTTGCATCTCCACCCATGTAATCGCAAAGGCATCCAAAAAATCTCGCACGAGTTTGAACTGTGGTACTAAGTCATCAGGTGCTGGCTTACGACCACCCTTATAGTCTGCGTAGAGTTCATGACGGAAAGTATGTTTTCCTGCATCAAAAGCAACTAATACCGCATCTGGTTGAATAATATCAATTGCTTTTTGCATCATAGACGCAAAACCAAATACAGCGTTTGTTGGTGTTCCATCAGATGTAGTCATTGGTCTTCCATATGCTGTAGCGTAATACGCTCTAAATAACATTGAGTTACCATCTGTCAGTAATAATTTCTTCATTTCATATTCTCCCACCCGTGTAAAAATTAGGCTTATTTCTTCTCTTCGATTGTCGTAAAAGACTTTCTTTTATTATAGTCTATTTTGGTTTTCATACCGCAATATGACTCTTGTTTACCATAAAAGTATCCTTATTATTTTACCATGTATTAGGTTGTGATTCCATGTGCACATTGGTAAGCTTCCATACAAGTTTCAAAGAGTTCTTCCCTAGCAAAACTGAGAAAACTTGTCTGAGAAACGATGAGATGATCTAACACTCTTACGCCCATCAGTTTGCCACATTCCATTAGTTTTCCAGTCACTACCAAATCCTGTGTACTCGGTGTTAAAACACCGCTAGGATGATTGTGTGCCAGCATAATATCTGTACTACCAATCAGTAAAGCTTCCTTAAAGATTTCACGAGGATATACTGCACTTGCGTTAATGGTTCCTACAAATAAGGTCTTTGCGGAGATAATTCGATGAGCAGTATTAAGATATACAACCAAGAATTTTTCTTGACTACCTGTACCAATTTCATTTCTTAGCCAATCGATAATACGCTCTGGATTATCGATAATTTCCTCTTCATAAGCAGTTTCTAATGACGCCCTTCGACTAATTTCAAAGATTGCTTGTAATTGTAGAGCCTTTACCTTACTAATCCCTTTAATTTTACATAGTTCTTCATTTGACATCCGTACAAGACCTTTAATCCCCTTCGACATCTGTAATAAATTATCAGCCATTGTTAAAACAGACTCTCCTTGTGAACCAGTCCGTAATATTAACGCAAGTAGCTCTCTTGAACTAAGAGATCTTACGCCATATCTTAGCCCCTTATCTCGTGGTCGTTCTGTGCTTGGCATTTCACGAATAATCATTTTCCAAAAACCTCCTACTCTTTATTACAAATCATTCCAAAAATCCCATGGAAAGATTAGTAAATTGGCGCAATATCGTTTATCATTATCCCGAGGTGTTCCTATGAAAAATAAATATCCTACTATCACAATTTCTAAAGAAGGAGAAACTTGGCTTCAAAAAGATCAAATGTGGATGTATCGCAATAACTTAGTCCAAGCTGACGAAAATATTTCAGATGGATGTATTGTCAATATTATCTCTACTGATGGCACATATTACGGTACAGGTTTCTACTCTCCTATCAGTCATATCACTTGTCGTATCTTAACCAAAGATGAATCAGAACTTATCGATCAAGCTTTCTTTGAAAGACGTATTCGCTTTGCGTATGACTATCGTAAGACAGTAGAACCAAATAACTTGTCCAATTGTCGTTATGTATTTGGTGAAGCTGATTTATTACCTGGTCTTGTTGTGGATTGTTATAACGATATTCTGGTGACACAAATTTCGAATACTGGTATGGAACAACACAAACAGATGATTTATGATATCTTACTAGAAGTATTCAAAGAAAATAATCACATCATCCAGGCTATCTATGAACGTAACGATATCAAAGTCAGAGAAAAAGAAGGATTAACAACCTACAAGGGTTTCTTCTATAATCCAAATCATGTATCTCCACAAACGATTATCAACGAAAATGGCATTCAACTTCAGGTAGATATTGAAAATGGTCAAAAAACGGGTTACTTCTTAGACCAAAAATCAAATCGTGTATTATTACGTAATATCGCACGTGATAAACGTGTACTAGATTGTTTTAGCCACACCGGTGGCTTTGCGTTAAACGCAGCCTATGGTAACGCAAAAGCTGTCACCGCTGTTGATGTATCAAATGTTGCCCTACAACAAGGTTATCAAAACGCCAAACTTAATCACCTTGAAGATAAAATTCAATTTGTGCAAGCCGATGTATTCGACTATCTTGAGAATCTCAAGGATAACGAGTTTGATATTATCGTCTTAGACCCACCAGCATTCACAAAATCTCGTAAGACAGTGAACAGTGCTTACTATGGATATAAAAACATTAACATGAAAGCCATGAATGTATTACGCAATGGTGGTTATTTGATTTCCTGTTCGTGTTCAAGATTCATGGAAACAAAACTCTTTGAGCAAATGTTACTAGAAAGCGCCAAGGAATGTGGAGTTACACTACGTCAGATTTCCGTTACCCAGCAAAATCCTGACCATCCTATCCTTTGGACGATGGATGAAACAAGTTATCTAAAATATTTCATATTCCAAATTCTATAAAGTCCGAAAGGACTTTTTCTTTTCCCAATAAGCCAAAAAAAGACTCACATCAGTGAGTCTTAAACATCATTTTATTGTCCTGGCACTACGTAATAGGATGGTAAGTAACCAGAGATATCTTGAACTGTTACACCAATACCATATGTAGCGGCATGAACCATTGTTCCATTACCAAGTGCGATACCGACGTGATATGGAGCTGAATCAGAACCATAGAAGTAGAGTGCACCAGCTGGAGCGTTCCATACATCATATTGGTGAGTACCGAGTGCTTGTTGAGCATATGTTGTACGAGCACCTAAACCATAACAATATTGAACTAAACCAGAGCAGTCAAATCCTGCTGGAGTCGTACCACCCCATTGATATGGAGTACCAACAAGAGATAACGCAGCAGCGATACCACCAGCATATAAACTTGAATCATACTTAGATGGATCAAATGTAGATGTAGTAGCAGATCTAGCAGTGTTCGCAGCTTGTTGAGCTCTAGCAGCTTCTTCAGCAGCCGCTCTTTCAGCTTCTTCTCTTTGACGTTGTTCTTCTGCCGCAATTCTTGCGTCAACAACTTCCTGAGGAGTACGAACAGAGACTGTCATAGTCGCTGTAGACTTATTACCTGCAGTATCAACGACTGTATATGTAACTGGATAATCACCATCCGTGTTCATATCTACAGAACCTTCAACAGTTAACACAGGAAGAATACCTGAATCATCATTGATATAAGAAATATAACTAGATGCGTTAAATGTATCACCATTGTTTACCACAACAGATGAATTCTTCAACTTGATGACAGGTGCTGTACTATTGACAACATTTACAACAGCTTTCTGAATAAAGGAATACCCTAAAGTCTTTTGAGCTTCAATATCCCCAGTACTTGCAAGTGTAACCTTGACAGTAACTGTTTGAATACCTGTTACAGAACGATTGAATCCTTCAATATCCGCAACACTCTTCTCGATTGAGATATTTGTAAGATCATATGTTCCATCAAAAGCAGCTCTTTCTTGGATTACCAAACTCTTGATTGTATCCAGAGGATTTAAATCCTGCTGACTTACTTCAATAACTGGTAATGTGTTTTCCTTTTCAACTGTAGTAACTTTGTTGTCATCTGCGTATACTGTTTTTGTTGAATATGTACTGGCAATGAGTAATGCGGATAATAATCCAGCACCTACTCTGCCGAGTTTTTTGTTTAATTTATTTTTTACCATGACTCTATTTTACTTTTTTTAGTGCTAATTATGCAACTTTTTGGACCGTATTTCACACAATTTCACAAGTTTTTCAAAAAACTATAACATTTTTAGGTATTTTTTCACAAATTTTCGCAAAAATAAAACTCCTTTTCAGGAGTCTTATTGTCCGATAATTACATAGTATGAAGGCATGAAGTATGTGATACCAATGACCTGAATACCATCATTTTCGTTCATTGCCTGTACTGTCTGTCCACCACCAAGAGCGATAGCTACGTGGTAAGGTGCAGATTCAGAACCCCAGAAGTATAGTGCGCCTGCTGGAGCATTCCATACGTCATAGCGGTGTGTGCCTAATGTTTGCTGTGTATATGTAGTTCTCTGTGAAATACCATAGCAGTACTTAACAAGGCCAGAGCAGTCAAATCCAGATGGAGATGCACCACCCCATACATATGGTGTGTTACCTACGAATGATAATGCAAGGTTAATTGCGTCAGTATATGCACCATATTGTCCATATTGTGGAGTTGGAGCTACATACTGTTCACTTTGAATATATTGTGCATATACCCAACCAACTTGTCCGTTGATTACGATTTCTTGCCATCCGTTAGAAACTGTATCTGTACAATAAACAGGATCATTAACATTTAATGTTGTAATAATTGAACCTGATGTACTTGGAGCTGTACGAACATTAAGACGTACATTTGGATACATTGTCTTTGTTGGTGTAGGAACTGGTGTAGGTGTAGCTACTGGAGTCTCTACTACAGTTGGTGCTGCAGGTGTAGGCTCTGGTGTAGCGACAGGTGTCTCAGTAACTGTTGTAGCTGCTGGAGTTTCTACTGCAGGTGTTTCAACAGTTGCAGGTGTCTCTGTAGCTGCTGGTGTAGCAGGAACATCGATTGTCTCGTTTTTACCCACTGCAGCATTTGCGTTATTACCAATTTCCTTAATGGAATCAATTTCCTTCTGAAGCTCAGCTAACTGTGTTTCCAAACTATTTGTAGTAGCAGTTGTAGCTGCATCAGTTGTTGTGCTTGTTGATGAATCGGTTAATGCCTTTACAGCCTCAAGTTGAGCTGTAACTTCAGCTTTCTTTGTCTCTGCTTCAGCTTGTTTAGCTACTGCTACTTCGACAGGAGTCTTTACAGTAACGGTTAATACAGCAGATGAAGTATGACCAGCAGTATCAGATACTGTATAAGTTACTGGATACTCACCATCTTTATCCATATCTACTTCGCCAGTTACTGATAATACAGGTAAGATACCAGAATCATCATTAATATAGGAAATATAACTAGAAGCGTTAAATGTATCACCGTTATTTACTGTAACGGCATCACTCTTAAGTTGTACTACAGGTGCACTGTCTTGTTTCAGTTTAACAACAACCTTCTGTACAAAGGAGTATCCAAGCCTCTTTTCAACCTCCTTATCCCCTGTACTAGCTAAGTTGACTTTTACTGTAACAGTTTGAATACCTGTTGCGTTTCGATCAAAACCAGTAATATCAGCTACACTCTTATCCAGTGAGATATAATTCAAATCATATCCACCGAGTAAAGCACGTTGCTTGATAACTTCGTTTTTAATCGCTGTATAAGGATCTTCTTCCTGTGCGTCTACAGTAATAACTGGTAACGCATTACTTGTAAACGGATTGGCAGCTTCTTCTGCCTTTACATGTGTTATTGATACAGAACCTGCAACTAATACTGCAGATAATGCACCAGTCACAATCATTCCCATTTGTTTTTTGATAGTATTTTTCATCATGGCTGTATTCTAACCACTTTCCTATTTCATTTGCAATCATATTCCAGTGTTTTTCGTGTTTTAAATTTACGAAAAGTGTAAATTATCCTTATTCTATGCTATTTTTTCGCATTTTAATTTTTTAAAAATTTTTTTGATTTTGTTACAAAAATTGTAAAAAAATGTGAAATTTGTTATTTTTTCCCATTTTTTCGATTTTTTCGTCAAAAAATAAGTTGCACTTCCAATCAATCTCATATTTTGTAAAAAAACATATGAAAAGGAAACCCAATTCAGAGCTTCCTTTCTTATGATTCTATTCCTTTTCAAATTTCTTAAATCCGATGATGAGAATTGTAATCAAAGATATACTTAGTATCATGATAGGTGGCCAAATGTGAATATGGTCTGCCGTTGGTGGTGTTCTTGGAATGGAATTTGTAATGACATATCCAATATCTTGATTACCTGTCACCGTTGACACATAGTCGTCTATCGGACGCTCTTTTACCGTATATATAAAACTATTACCATTTGCGTCATTCTTTGGAAGATTCTGGAATGTGATTGTCCAGTTACCACTAGAATCCGGAATGATAGTTTCATATCCTACGTATTGCGCTTGTTCTGTATTACCTACAATAGTTCGATAGAGTTCCACTTCAATATATCCTGGTAATCCACTCGCAAGAGTGTCTTTCCATTCTTTTCGAACACTTACAGAGGTCAAATCACTTTCACCCATATATACTGTACCATTCGAGCCAATACCTCCCCCTCTTGTAAGAGAATAATTACCAGCGATAATAACTCTGGCAAGAGCCTGTGCATTAGTATCTTGTACTATATCTGTATGTAGTCCTAGATATTCATCATTGATAGCAAATAGTTGCCCAGATAATCGATTAAGAGGAATCTCATTTCCATCATCATCTTTCCACTGATACGATGTACCTCCAAGCATAAGTGGTGAAATCTCATAGGTTGGATCTCCACTATGTGCCCCATAAGCATTACTGGCTAGAATATAAATTTCTTTTGCGCTCTCAGCAATATTTGCATATAACGCAACGCCATTCTTTAGATAAATCTTAGTCTGTGAGTTTGGACATGACGCGTATCCGCCACCTTCCATCTCTGCTGTATTATTGATAATTAGAGCATTCGTTAACTTTAATTCTCCATTTTGAAATGATGAAACTGTATTATTAAATCCATTGACATAAATTCCACCACCTCCAAAAGCAAAATTACCTTGCCCTGTTCCAGTCATTATATTATTCGTGATATAACCGCCGGAAATCGTAGCAGTCGCATTACAGCCTGTAAATCCTGCTTGTACAAATATGCCACCACCGCCTGTACCAGAGCGATTATCATCAATCATTCCACCAGTCATGACTAAATTATCTTTTCCATTTGAAGCTGAGTTTGTACCAAGTGAAATACCTCCACCCATTTCATCGGACCGATTATGACGAACAATCGCATTACCACTAATTGTTGTTGTATTGGTGCCATTTAAATACGCAGACCAAGAAGCGATACCACCACCTGCCGCAATCTGACTACCAATAGATACCGCATGATTATTTTCAATTACACCACCAGACATATTAAAGTTCGCATTACCACCCAGATAGATAGCACCACCCCAGTTTGCTTGGTTATCATGAATATGTCCACCTGTCATATTGACTGTAGCAGCTTCGATAATTAAAGCACCACCTGTACCAATATTCGAATGTCTTACTTCACTATTCCGTAGTACTGTACCATCCTGTATCGTGGCAGTCGCATTCACTACTCTTACCAAAGAATATATAGAACCGATCACTGTTATACTATCTTTATTTCCATCAATTGTAATATCATGGAAAACAGTATCTCCTTGTGTTTGCAACATGTAGTTTGCAAATGCAGGATCACGCTTTAAGATTGCATTTGTACCACTTAATGTAATCTCTCCTGAAACTGGTACTGTACCAGTAACCCATATCGTAGAAATTGATTGATTCGCAGTTGCGATATCCTTTGCTCTTTCAAATGTCTTTACTGCATTTGCGGTATTACTACCATCCTTCGTGTCATCTCCATTTACACCATCTAGATAAATCTCGGTGATAATCGATGGTGCTCGTAGCATTGTAAAAGTTGTTCCTGTACTTTCTGTTGTTTCTGATGTACTTTCATCTTCCGCATTTACTTGCCGTACGGTAGTAGCGAAAGAAAACATGAAAACAACTACCATAAGAGCTATAAAACAACGATACCTACGATGCAATAATCTCAGAATCATCATATCTTCCCCCCCTTTTTTAATAATGTAATATTCTTTATCATTGCGTAAAAATCATTACCATTTACTAAATACAGTATAGCCTATAAATATAGTATTTTTAAGTAATTGTTGAAAATAACAAGTTTTATACAATGCTTTTTAGAGAGAAATGAAAAAATCCTGTCTGTATATACAAACAAGATTTTCATGTTTTGTTTATGCAATATCTTCGTCTGGATGTTTTTCATCAAAATCTACAATTTGACTATGTCCTGCCTCTACCGCTAAAGCAGCTAGATCATTAACGTTATGAATATAACTTCTAGCCATACTTGCTTGTAGAACCATTCCGATATTTAAACCAGCAACCACATCAATATTGCATTCTGCCGCATATTCTTTGGCAAGTGTACAAGCTTCTCGATAGGTTGTACTATCCTGTACATCCGCCATGATAAGAATATCGCCACTTTGTTTCATGGATTCAATTGCAGTACGTAATCTATTAATGAATTGATCAACAGTCTCTTCTAATAGAAAGGATACGGTGGTATAGTCTTCTAACTTTCCAGAAAGAATTTCAACTGCACTACTTACACCTTCTGGAAATTTACCATTACCAGTAATGATCAGTCCAATCATAGTACTACTCGATTCCATTTGGATTCATTTGAGTGAAATTCCATGAATCCTTACACATCTGATCAATATTGTACTGTGCCTTCCAACCTAATAATTCTAATGCCTTTGTTGGATCTGCATAACATTCCGCAACATCCCCTGCTCTACGCGCCAAGATCTCATATGGTAACTCTCTACCACATGCTTTGCTGTAGGCTTGAACAACCTGTAATACACTATATCCATTACCTGTACCTAGGTTTACCTTTTCAACACCCTTATGCTCTAAAGCATATTTAACAGCTGCGATATGGCCATCTGCTAAATCACATACGTGGATGTAGTCACGAACACCTGTTCCATCAACTGTACCATAGTCATTACCAAATACCCGAACCTTCTCACTAGTACCAATCGCAACACGAGCGATATAAGGTACTAAGTTATTAGGAATACCATTTGGAACCTCTCCTAATAATCCACTTGGATGTGCACCAATTGGGTTGAAGTAACGTAATAACATGATGGACCACTCTGGATCTGACTTACTTAAATCCTGTAAAATCATCTCATTCATTAGCTTTGTAGAACCATAAGGATTTGTTGTGGATACTGGGAAATCTTCTCGAATTGGGCAAGACTCTGGAGAGCCATAAACAGTTGCACTAGATGAGAATACAAGTGTCTTACATCCAGCTTCCTTCATTGCCATATATAAGTTTAAAGAACCAGTAATATTATTTTCATAATATGTTAATGGAATTTCTACAGATTCACCAACTGCCTTATAGCCCGCAAAGTGAATGACCGCATCAATCTTATTCTCCGCAAAAATCTGATCTAATCCCTTGCGGTCTAAGATATCTGTCTTGTAGAACTTTGGCTTTTTACCTGTTAGTTTTTCGATACGGTCTAATACAACTTCTTTGGAGTTGTAAAGATTATCTAACACAACGACGTCATACCCTGCATTCATTAAAGAAACGCAAGTGTTTGAGCCAATAAAGCCAGTACCTCCCGTTACAAGAATTGTTTTCATTTTATTTAATCTCCTCTACTTTATAAATAATTTGGAAATATCGTTCCATGTCGCAAATATCATAACACTGATTAATAGTAGCCAACAAATTATCATGATAGCTGTCTTTAATTTTTCATTAAACTGACGCCTTGTAATCCATTCAAGTACTGTAATCACAACCTGTCCACCATCTAGTACTGGAAGTGGTAATAGATTGAAAATACCGACATTCAGGCTAATTTGTGCTACCAACATCATATACGCACCAAAGCCAAGACTTGCATAAGTAGCAGTGGCTTGATAAATTCCGACAGGCCCAGATAATTGATTCAATCCCTTACCTCGTACAAGGTTTAGTAGTGCCTGTACTGTCATTGATGTTATAACCTGCATCTCAACTAGACCATAATACCAACAGTTGAGAAGATTAATCTTTACCTGTTCTCCAGCTTTCGCACTGATACCAAACATATAGCTATCTGTTTCTTTATTGTAGGTTGGTGTAACCTTAACTGTTAATGTTTGACCATCACGCAAGATGGTGAAAGTTTCTGTACCCTTATTATCACCGTTGAATGCTTGGAATTCTAGGAATGTCTTTGGTTCAACGGATGAGCCATCTTCTTTAACAACTTTAATAATACGATCGCCTGCCTGCAAACCTGCTTGTTCAGCTGGGCTGTTTTCTAAGACTGTCGCAATCACTGGTTCACTTGATTTTGTAAATGTACCAGTATTTAACAAGAACATAGAGAAGATAACCCATGCAAGTAGGAAATTCATTGCGACACCTGCAAGCATGATACTAATCTTCTTCCATGGTTTTTGATCTGTAATTCTTCTTCCCTCAGGAACCTTTACATTAGGATAGGCTTCATCCCCTTCGGTTTCACCTGCCATTGCGACATATCCACCGATAGGTAGTGCACGGATAGAGAACTGTGTCTCTTTTCCTTTCCGTGTAAAGATAGCTGGTCCCATACCGATTGAAAACTCAAAACAATAAACACCAAATGCCTTGGCAACTAAGAAATGACCGAATTCATGAATCGTTACGATAATGGAAAGTAATATGATAAATAAAACTGCTGTCATTGGTTCACTCCTTGTATTTGTTGATATGCGAAGTCTCTTCCCCAACGATCCGCATCAATTAAATCTTGTACTGTATTGACGGATTGATATGTTACAGTATGCACTGCATTTATAACGATTTCTTCAATTGCTAAAAACGAAATCTCTTTCTTTCTAAATGCAGCATTTGCGACTTCATTTGCGGCATTCATGACAGCCGGAAGATTCCCTCCCTTTTTACCAGCTTCATAAGCTAGTGCTAGTAATGGGAACCTTTCTAAATCAGGCTTTGCAAAATGCAAAGTTGCAACTTCAGTTAAGTCTAATGGCTTCTCTAAAGCAAGCGGATAGCGATGTGGCCATGTTAATGCATACTGAATTGGCAAACGCATATCAGGTGCACCAAGTTGCGCCATCACACTATGATCTACATATTCCACCATAGAATGAATCACTGACTCTGGATGCATCACCACATCAATACGATCATAATCAATATCAAATAGATAATGTGCTTCAATAACTTCAAATCCCTTATTCATCATATCTGCACTATCAATTGTAATCTTGGCACCCATCGCCCAGTTAGGATGTGCAAGTGCTTGTTCTACCGTAACATCCTTTAACTCTTCTCTTGTTCGATTACGGAAAGAGCCACCTGAAGCTGTTATTAAAAGTCGCTTAATTTCTTTATGTTCATTTCCTTGTAAGGCTTGGAAGATGGCAGAGTGTTCACTATCAATTGGATATAATGATACGCCATATTCCTTGATTGCCTTTTCGATTAATTCTCCACCAACTACCAGTGTTTCCTTATTGGCAAGTGCGATATGATGTCCAGTTTGAATTGCATGTAGCGTTGGCAGAAAACCGACAAATCCAACAAGTGCATTTACTAATAAATCATAGTCTTTCATTTTCGCAAGTGTAATCAAGCCATCATCTCCATAGCAGAAATGAATATCCGGATATTGAGAAACTAACTCTTGCATATCCTTTTGTTCACATACACATACATGTGGTACATGAATCTTTCCTAAAATTTCTTTTAAGATATCGATGCGATGACCCACACTGATTCCAACCAGCGAAAACTCATCTGGATGTTGTAAGACAACATCGATTGTTTGGGTACCAATAGAACCACTGGCCCCCAATAACATCAAACGCTTCATTTTAGATACCCCATAAGATCATCAAACCATTAAAAGCCATCAGGCAGAAAATCAGTGAGTCAATACGGTCAAAGATACCACCATGTCCTGGCAAAATATTTGAGAAATCTTTAATTCCAAATCTTCGCTTAATTGACGAGAAACTTAAGTCACCAATCTGTGCAACTGCAGGAATAATCAAACTAGCAGAAATCACAAGTTCTTTTGGTAGATATGTCGTGACTAGTAATCCCCATAATAAGGCTCCAATCGCACCAACAAGGTATCCACCAATCGCTCCTTCCACCGTCTTATTTGGTGAAACATGGGGAATTAACTTATGCTTTCCAAATAACGAACCAGAAAGATAAGCACCCGTATCACAGAAGAAACAACCTATTAACACAAAGATAATTGTTAAGAATCCTGTTTTGGCACCATCTTGATAAATGACTGAAATACAACGTAGACCTAAGCCTAATAAGATAGACATCAATAATGTATACGCTGTTAAATCACTGCTTTCATTTTTGCGTAGTAATTCTGTAACAAATAACACAATCACCCAAATCGCAAGGATTGCCGGAAACATTGAACGGTTGATATAGTACATTGCCATTACTGCAGCTAATGTCATAAAAGATAAAAACCAATGTTTCTTTTGATCTGTTAAAGACGCAATCTCAACAGAACCTAACGCACTAACAAGAATCAATAGCGCTTGTAATAGATTTCCGCCAAAATAGAGCGGTGGTGCTACAACAAGAATAATCACAAACGCAACGATTGTTTTTAATTTCATTTTAGACATTCTTAATTCCTCCAAATCGTCGATCACGATTTTGATATTCCTCTAAACAACGCTTTAATACATCTGGTGTAAACTCTGGCCATGACTCTGGCACAAACTCTAACTCCGCATACGCAATCTGCCATAATAAATAGTTCGAAATCCGCTGTTCGCCACTTGTGCGAATTAAAAGATCAACTGGTGGGAAATCTTTGGTCATCATATATTGATCAAAATCTTCCTCTTCGATATCCAGCGCAGCCTTTCCATCCACAACATCTTGGGCATACTTTCTAGCCGCAAGTAAGATTTCTCTTCTAGAACCATAATTCATACAGATATTAAGCGATAAGCCATGATTATCTTTTGATTCTTCCTCCGCATCACGCAATACCTTTTGTGTTGCTTTTGGTAACATATCCAATTCTCCAATAATACGCATACGGAAGCCCCTATCTAAGAACTCCTGCATATACTTCTTAAAGAAGAAGGCTGGTAATTTCATAATGTAGTTTACTTCATCAGCTGTTCGTTTCCAGTTCTCAGTTGAGAAAGCATAGAGTGTAAGATATTCAATTCCCATCTCATCTGCCGCAATTGCGATGGTACGAACATTATCACTTCCTACAAGATGTCCTGCTGTACGAGGTTTTCCCTGTGCCTTGGCCCATCTACCATTGCCATCCATGATAATTGCTAAGTGTTTACATGTATTCATATCAATTCTCCACTAACTATCTTATTATACCTTTTTACTACAAAAAAATCAGCCTGTACACAGGCTGATCATAAAGGATAACTTTGCGATTAAACCTTTAATACTTCAGCACTCTTAGCAGATGCTAAATCATCGATCTTCTTAACATACTTATCAGTAAGCTTCTGAATCTCGTTTTCGCAATCTTTCTGAGTGTCTTCATCCATTGTTTTATCCTTCTTTACAACAGACATTGCGTCACGGCGGATATTACGGATTTGAATCTTACATTCTTCACCCATCTTATCAACCTTCTTTGTCATTTCTTTACGAGTATCACCAGTTAACTGTGGAACTGTTAGGCGTATAACTGTTCCATCGTTAGATGGCGCAATACCTAAGTCTGCTTCATTACATGCATGTTCAATAGCCTTTAAACTACTTGGGTCATAAGGTTTGATAACAAGTGTACGACCTTCAGAAACGGATAAAGCCGCAATCTGGTTGAGTGGTGTTGGGGAACCATAGTAATCCACTTCAACACGGTCTAACATCTTAACGTTAGCTGCCCCTGTACGTACTGTATTTAATTCTGATTGTAGATGTTCGATAACTTTGTCCATCTTTACTGCGCTGGAATCAACGATTGCGTATGCCATTATTACTTCTCCTCCTTATTAATGATTGTTCCAATCTTTTCGCCCTTCATTGCTTTGACGATATTGTCTTTCTCATTCATGTTAAATACCATGAGTTCCATGTCATTATCCATGCACATACTTGTGGCAGTGGAATCCATGACTTGTAATCCTTTATTTAATAGGTCCATATATGTTAGATGTGTATACTTCTTCGCAGTTGGATCCTTCTTAGGATCTGCACTATATACGCCATCTACACTATTCTTCGCCATTAAGATAACTTCTGCTTTAATTTCACTCGCTCTTAAAGCTGCTGTCGTATCGGTTGAGAAGTATGGACTTCCAGTTCCTCCACCAAAGATAACAACTCTTCCCTTTTCCAAGTGGCGAATCGCTCTACGCTGAATAAATGGTTCAGCAACCTTAGACATTTCGATACTTGTCATCACTCTTGTATCCACACCAATACCTTCAAGAGATGATTGTATTGCCAGAGCATTGATAACAGTTGCTAACATGCCCATATTGTCGCCTTGTACGCGATCAATTCCTAATCCTTCAACTACTTTACCGCGGATGAAGTTACCTCCACCAACAACGATAGCAATTTGAATTCCTAATTTCTGTGCTTCTTTGATTTCCAAAGCAAGATTTTGTAAAATGCTTGGATCAAAGTTCTTTTCATTTCCTGCTAAAGCTTCTCCGCTTAGTTTCAACAGAACTCGTTTATACATGATGTTTTTCCTCCATATGTATTTCTATAGTATTATAGCATTGCTAGAAAGAGTTTTCATTCCTTTTTATATATGTTTAAATGAGAACAGTGAGGTTATTCTATGACACAATACGCAATTGCCGATATCGGCTCTAATACCATCGTCTTATTAGTTTATGAGATGGTCAATCATTACCCAACACCTATCCTACATATTTCTACTCCAGCACATCTCATTGACTATGTTTATGGAAATCGAATCATGTCAAAAGAAGGTATTCTAAAAGCAACCGAAGTATTACAATCCTATGCAGATAAGCTTGATGAAATGCACGTACAATACCGTTTTGCGGATATTACGGAACCATGCCGCATTCAAAACAAAGAAGAACTCGTAGCATCTCTTCAAACAACAGGATGGGATATCTACCCACTTAGTGGAAATGAAGAAGCACTATACGATTTCTTAGGTACAAAATATTCATATCCAAATCTTACAGATGGAATAGCTTTTGATGTAGGTGGCGGCTCAACAGAACTGATTTCATTTGAGGATGGACAACCAATCGATGCGATGAGCTTCCCACTTGGATGTGTACGTTTACGTCACTTACCAATTGATACACCAGAATGTGCGAAAGAAATTCTTTCTGCACGCACACGATATCCATCTTTAAATACTACATGCGAAGAACTCATTGGCATTGGCGGAACAATGCGTGCAGCAGGCAAAGTATATCAAGCCCTCTTTGAACAAGAGTTAATCATTGAAGTTAGCAAACTTCAAGAAATCTTCGATAAACTATGCATGCATGATTCTATCTTTGAAGAAGTTATGAAGGCAAACGTTGACCCAAGTCGTCAACCAGTCTTCTTACCAGGTCTACACATGATTTTAGAGATTGCCAGAAGCTATCAAGCAAAACGTATACTCATATCAAAAACAGGTATCCGTGAAGGTTTCTTAAAAATTAGATTAGATGAAAAAAATGAGAGGATTTAGTTCCTCTCACATTTTTATTTTTGTTCTGCTATCTTTTCTGCAACGTACTTTCCAGAAGTAACTGCCCAACCATTATTTGCACCGGATGGTGAGTCACTACCCATTACTCCGCCGATAATTTCTCCAGCAGCATATAGTCCTTCAATCGGTTTACCATCTTTATTCATAACCTGTAGATTACTATTTACGTCTAAACCACCCATCGTAGAAGCATAACGTGCTTTCTGCTCCACAATATAATATGGTCCATCTCCAATCGGTGTTTTTAGATAATCAGGATTTCTTTGGAAGTCCTCATCAACACCTGCAGCTACATAACCATTGAATTTATCTACTGTCTCCTGAAGAGCCTTACCATCAATTTTAGCCGCTTTAGCTGCTTCCTCTAGTGTCTTTCCACTTGTGAAGATTGGTTCAGTAGAACCATTATTAGCTACATACTGATCAATTGTCTCTTCTGTTAACCCAGCATTCTTTAATTTTGTCTTCCATACCGCAAATGATGCAGCATCCATCACTAAATATAGTGTCTGATTTTTTTGTTGCTGTAAAACATTTAAGATATCATGATTAGAAGCCTTTTCGTTTACAACGCGCTTACCATCTTGATTCACTAAGATTCCATTTGAAGAAAGAATAGGAATATTTCCTGCAATTGTTGACTTTGCATGTTTTGGCGATGTTTCAACACCATTCGGATATTCTTTAATATATTCCATATGTGTTGTATTAGCATTTACATCTCGTTTTGCCATTTCAAGTCCTTCGCCCATACTGGAATCCAAACCATAGAATAATCCTTCCTTTGCAATAGCTGGTAATAAGTCCGCATTATTACCATAACCACCGCTTGCTAGGACTACCTGTTTTGCTTTAATCGTATATTCTTTTCCAAGGTTCGTTACTGCTTTCACTCCTACAACTGTTCCATTTTCAACGATTAATTCTTTCACAGTTGTATTTAACAATACCTGAGCACCACTATCTTCTACAGCTTGTGCTAAAACTTTAGCAACACCTGAGCCACCACCTTGATAAGCAAGTTCTCTGTTCTTACTGTATTCAGCCAATTTATGAAGACCAGCTTCTTCATTGTAACTTACATGAAGGTCGCTCATAAGCCAATCTGTCGTCTGTCCTACATTCGCTGAATATATATCTAATAGTTCTGTATCATTTAAATTTCCACCATTTTTTAGGAAATCTTCTTTCATAGAATCGGCAGAATCATCTGTAACGCCTAACTTCTTCTGTGCTTCTGAGCCTTGTACTACTTGGTTACCACCAGAAACACGAATTGTACCTCCTAATGATGATGTTTTCTCAACAATAATCACTTTCTTTCCTAGTTGTTCTAAACGTGATGTTGCGACCATACCAGCACCACCTCCACCAACAACAACTACATCAGTTTCAAGTGATTCCTTCTTTCCTTTGTCTTGATTAGGAATGTTATTCTTAAATGCATCAGGATCACCACCTGCTTGCTTTACAGCATCTTTAACAGCTGCTGTAATCGCAACAGTCGTATAGGTTGCTCCAGAGACTACATCTGGCTGTACTGTTTGGTATTCAACTATTTGTTCTGGAACTTGTGTCAGTGCAGGAGTCGCTAGACCTTCTGTTTCACTATTCTCCAGTACTTTGACATCTGTAATTTTATTCTCAGATATCGTCGTTTCCACTTTTACAGATCCATTATGACCTTCTTGGACACTTGTATATGTTCCATCTTTCATTTTTACATCTGATTTCTTTGAGCCAGATGATAAATTACAGGCTGTCAATGAAAGAGATAAAGCAACAGCCATTATAATTTTTGCTTGTTTCATACACCCTCCTTATATTATATGAATATATTACTCTTAATTTTGAAAATGAAAAAGAATATTCAAATCGTTCTTTAAATCACTTCTTTTCAATTATGAAACATTGAAAAAACATAAATTTAAATTTGATAATAAAAGAATTGTTAATACATGCATTACAAATGGATAAAACAACAAATACATCAAAAAAGCTTGACTCCTCACTAAGTTCAGAATCAAGCTTTATTTCAAATCAAAATTTTGTAAAACTAGTTATTTAATAGTTTGAATATTTCATTCGCTTTGCTGCGACGATAACCACCAATACTGCAGATAGTAACATCAATAACCCATATGTCTTTACATGAGTATCATCACTTGTATTTGGTGTTTGTGTAGGAGTTGGAGGATCAAGTGGCTTTTTGTTTGTAACTTTAAAGCCTTGAGTGATGGCACCTGAATACTCTACATCAAACCTCTTTCCATCTAATTCAATAACGTTTCCATTTTCACCTACTTCTTTAACCGTATAGGAAACTTCAGAACCATCATTATTATATTTTTGTAGATGTGTAAATGTATGTTTCCAATTATTTGTTGCATTTAATTCGACTGTTTCTACTTCATTACCATTTGCAAATAGAGTAATCTTTGTACTATTTGCAGTATCCCCCATCCCAATTCTTTTCAACAGGAATGTCAATTAAATCAGTAGTGTTTGTATTTGTAATCGTGAATCCATCATCTTGATTACCGGTAATATCTGTAGCATAGTTTGCAACACTATCTTCCGTTATATAATACTCATACTTCGAAGGATCCTGTCCTGCCACGGTATAGAATTCATATTGTTCTCTAAATATATGTTGCCAATTATTCGCTGCATTTAATTCAACTGTTTCTACCACTTCATCATGATTGTCAGTAACATTTCTATATGTAGCATAGTCAAAATATGTAGTTGTATATTTCCGATGTAAAGTAACATGAACTGACGATTGCATCTTACCTACCCACTTTTTTACAACTGGGATATCAATAATAGAACGGTTGATAATCATATCAATGACTCTTGTATGAACATATTCTGTCTTATATCCATTTACAGGTACTTCTTCAATCGTATAGTTGATCTCGTGTCCATCATTTTCATCAAATCTTGGATAACCCACAAATTCACTTTCCCAGTCTTGTTCTTTTGTAACTTGGATTGTACCTACAACAACTCCATCTGCCAAAAGATTTACGGTAATAGAATCCGGTATCGCAACTGATGATTGTTGTGCTGCAGTAGCTTGAGCGTCTTCTTCAAGAGAAGTATCAACTTCATCAAGACCTGATGTATACGCTGCATAACTTAAGTCATTCGCATCTAACGCATCAGATTCAGCGACAAGTTCATTTAATTCCTCTTCATCATAGGAAGCTGAATATTCTGAATCCAATGTATTAACATTCAACATCACTGGTGGATTTGCTGGACTAGGCGTTCCTGGAATAACAATATTAGGATATTCATTCCAGGTTTTTCCAACTTTAATATTGATAATAGAAATATTTTTAAAGATAAAATATCTTTCTTCGCTGGACCCGGTAGTAACAGTCTTAAATCTTAGACCATGAAACGCAAAGAGATCTTCATTAATGATTTCTTGTGTAGCCGTATAAGTAATCTCATTTCCATCTTGATCGTATCTTGGTAAATTTGCTTGTCTATATTCCCAAGCATTCTGATAATCCAATATGATTCCATCTCGTTGTAAACCAGTAGATGGGTCCGTTGTTTGAATATTTAACTCTTCTCCATCGGCGAACAAATGCACGCGGGCAGATAGCCTATCATTGCCAGTCCAAAGACTTCTAAATAATATCTCTATTTTTTCATTTGGATTGATTGGTGTACTAGCAGCTGTAGTTACAGTTGTTGTAAGCGCTGGTGTAGTCGTATCAATCGCATTAACAGAATTGTTAACACTCAATAACATGATAAAAGCACATACGATTACAAATATCCTTTGAAGTTTTCTCATACTCATACGATATAGCCCCTCCTAACTTTTCATAAATAACTGTGTACACCCTTAATTCCATTTGCAAATTGATATTTACAAATAATCACCTTAAATATACCTGCAATTCAATAAAAGAAATAAAGTCATACATAATATCCAATAATTTATCTTCACTATTCTACTTTGTAACATTTTCTCTGTACACTGTAAAAATTGAATCTTAAGATATTCTTATAATACGTTGATTCTTGTAACAAATATTACAGAGTTGTTGATGTATGAAACTTCATATTTAAACAAAAAAATCGTTTCTTACAAGTATAATTTTATCATTGTATACAATTAAATTTGTTTTATCGTATCAATATTAAAACAATATTAATAGTTGTTATATTCAATTTTAAACATCAAAAAAGAGAACAACAGTCTTGTTGTTCTCTCGAATTGAGCAATTCTTACTTAGCCATTGCTGCTACTTCAGCAGCGAAGTCGTCCTGCTTCTTTTCAATACCTTCACCTACAATGTACTTAACGAACTTAACAACTTCAGCGTTGTTCTCCTTTAAGTACTGACCGCACTTGAGGCTTGAGTCTAAGAAGTATTCCTGATCAACTAAGCACATATCCTGTAATGACTTAGATACACGACCTTCAATGATTCCAGCCTTAACCTTTTCAGGCTTGTTTGCAAGGCTTGGATCATTTGCCATGATTCCTTCTTGAACTTCACGTTCATGAGCTACTACATCCTGTGGCATTTCATTACGTGATACATATGTTGGGTTCATAGAAGCAACCTGCATTGCCATATTCTTAGCAACCTGAGCATCTGTAGTACCCTTAACAACTGTAACAGCAACGATACGTCCACCTTGGTGTGTATAAGAACCGAATAATTCATCATCGCTCTTTTCAACGATTTCGAATCTTCTTAATGTAATCTTTTCACCGATAATAGCAACTGCACCAATGAATGAATCATTCAATGTTCCTTCTGCTGTAGGAAGAGCTAATGCTTCTTCAACCGTCTTAGCGTTAGAATTGAAGATTGTCTTAGCAGCTTCATCTAATAGAGCTAAGAAACGATCATTCTTAGCAACGAAGTCTGTTTCAGAGTTAACTTCTAATACAACAGCCCTGTTACCTTCGATTAAGATCTTAGCTAAGCCTTCAGCAGCAATTCTGCCTTCCTTCTTAGCAGCCTTAGCAATACCCTTTTCACGAAGCCAGTCAATAGCCTTCTTTGTATCGCCTTCACATTCTGTAAGAGCCTTCTTACAGTCCATCATTCCTGCGCCTGTTAATTCACGCAATTCTTTTACTTGAGCAGCTGTGATTGCCATTTTTACTTAGCCTCCTCAGTAGCTGGTGCTGTTGTAGCTTCTGCTTCAGCAGCTGGACGTGTTGTCTGACGGTTACCATTTGCATCTCTACGGAATACACGACGTTCGCCATTGTAGTTACCACGACGTTGAGCCATCTGAGCACGACGTTCTTCGAACTTCTGTCTTCTCTTACGTTCATATTCAGCAGCCTGCTGTTCAACGTTGATGATTACATCCTTCATTGTGATGTCTTCAGCTGTCTCATCTTCTTGGTGAGCAACTTCTAATACACCGCCCTTAGCTTCTAAGATAGCGTCAGCAATTACACCTACCATTAACTTGATAGAACGTACTGCATCGTCATTTGAAGGAATTGGGAAGTCTACTAAATCTGGATCAGCATTTGTATCGATTAAAGCGAATACAGGGATGTTTAACTTACGTGCTTCAGCTACTGCGTTGTGCTCTTCTAATGGGTCTACAACGAAGATTGCATCTGGCAACTTCTTCATTCCCTTGATACCGCCAAGGAAGTTTTCAAGTCTTTCCTTCTTCTGTAAGAGAACTGCTTGTTCCTTCTTTGTGTAAACTGCTAACTGTCCGTTTGCTTCCATTTCTTCAATCTCTAATAGCTTCTTGATTGACTTTTGGATTGTACGGAAGTTAGTCATTGTTCCACCTAACCATCTCTGGTTGATGTAGAAGCTTCCACTTCTTAATGCTTCTTCAAGAATTGTTGCCTGAGCTTGCTTCTTAGTTCCTACGAATAAGATCTTTCCGCCATCTTCAGCAATCTTCTTTAAAGCATCATAGGCTACTTCTAATTTAGCCTGTGTCTTTGCTAAGTCGATAATGTATACACCATTCTTAGCTGTGTAGATGAACTGCTTCATCTTTGGGTTCCACTTGCGTGTCTGGTGACCAAAGTGTACGCCGTTCTCTAACATTTTCCTCATTGAAACAACAGTCATATTTTCTATTTACCTACCTTTCCGTTGTTTTCCACCACAGTTTCGAACACCATCAACATACGGCATGTTCATAGCGAACCCATATGCACGGGATAATGAATTCACTGTGTGAGAAGTACATCTTCCTTTTGCATGACAAAAGTACAAAAGATGCCATTCATGATATTAGCATAAAACCCTATGGAAGTATAGGGTTTTATATAATTTTTCTATCATAAACAGCATCCCCTGCTTATCCCTCAATTATTTTCTAACATAATAGTCTTATCTTTCAAGTTTACAATTCTATTTGCATAGCGTTGTAGATTTTTATTATGTGAAATAATTAATACTATTTTATTTTTGAGTAATGGTAAAATTTCATCAAAAGCCTTTGTCTCTGTATCAGTGTCCATAGAGCTTGTTACTTCATCCAAGATAACAACATCCACATCTTTGCAATTAGCAATTAATCTTCCTAATACAATTTTCTGCTTGTCACCACCAGATAGATTTGTTCCATCAGACGTAAGCTTTAGATTTTCTTTCCCAATAAATTTATCAAAAAATGACATTTTTTCGTATTCTTGATTTGCATCACCATTTAATTCAATATTATCTTTTACTGTCCCATTAAATATTGAATTCATTTGCGATATATATGCTACTCTCTTTCGCAGTGAAGATAAGAGAATTTTCTTTTGCTGAATTCCATTGAAGAAAATATTATCTGCATCCACAAAACCCATTAATGATTTTACAAAGCTAGATTTTCCTGTTCCAGTTTCTCCAGAAATAAATACAATATCCCCTTGGTTAAATGTCATATTTATATTTTGAATTAAGATATTCTTTTTATATTGAATTGTAGTGCCTTTAAATTCAACATTTCTAATATGATCAATTTCATCTCCGTCCATTCTCTCTAAATTATTTTCAATATCATTTGTCAAGAATTCAAAAGAAGCATTCACATCTTTCATATTTACATTTAATGACATCAAATCATTAAATGCTTCAAAACAAATAACAATAATCATGATATCAAATAGAAACATGGACATATCTATACTTTTGTTTGCAAGTAAGATTGCCAATACCAAATACATGACATACTGAAGATTTGTGATGATACTATTTAGGACATAATAGAAATTTCCCGCATATGTATTGATATCCGTTGTTACGCGATGAATATCATATACGTTTTGATTTAGGATGCTTTGTATTTTGCTCGAACTACCAAATTGTTTAATAAATTCAACGTTATTAAAAATAGAAATATTATCCGCAAAGCGTGAAGCGCACACATCTTGAAGTATCTTACTTTTCTTAGATAGCTGAATATTTAGAACTTTATATCCGTTATACTGAATTACTAGCAACAATCCCAGTATTCCGATTAACAACAAACTATCTTTGCCAATCAACACCAAGCACAAAATAATCGTTAAAATTGTTTTAATATAATCTGGAATTGTCGTAAGAATAAAATCCGCAAAGTTATATACTGCTGTACCTATTCTCTCAATATAGTATGCCGCACCCTTTTCATTATATTTTTGACATACTACCATTGTTAATTCATTAAAAATTTCCATGTTGATATTCTGCTTATATTTTATAATCGCACTCTTCTTAATTTGAATGATTAGAAGATTGATTAGCAGTGTAACAACAATAATCACAAAAATGATCAGGTATTTTTTGATTTCTAAATCGCCATCAATTACCTTCGAAACTGTAATTGGTAATACAAATGCTAATAAGGCTTGAATAATAACAAGAATTGTAATTACACCAACATATTTACCATTATCCTTAATTAGCCGAAATACATTTTTCAATTTCATAAAAATGTCCCCCCTAAACGCTATTCAAAATTGGTTATATCAATCAACTCTTCTTTATAAATGATTTTAGTACCAAATCTTATATATATATATATATATATACATTTCCCAATATTATTTTTGAAAATGTTAAATTATTTACTTGATATTTGAAAATTTTTTCATTATCACCGATATATCTTGAAGGATATTTGAAATCATAAGAATAGTGCGACCATATAATTTATTAAAAAAAGATGACTATACCTAAATACTAGTACCAGTATTCTATAGTCATCTCAATAAAATCACAATTTATTCTTACAACAAACTCTTCGCTAGTTTTACAGCAATATCGAAATATAGGAATCTTGCATTACTTTCGTTATCTCCAAGGATACGTGGTGCCCACTCTAACTTACTTAGATCATCCGCAGTATAGAGAAATTGGTATAACTCATATCCTCTAAAATCTGTTACTGCCTGTAATGCTGCACATTCCATTTCTACACAGATACAACCCTCTTCAACACGCTTATTTTTCTGATTCACTGTCTCACGATAGAAACAATCTGTTGTCCATGTTTTACCAAAGATATACTCAACACCTAGCTTATCGAAAAGTTTTGCAATTACATTTGCATTCTTCACATTAATATAATCGCTTGCTGGAGCGTAGTGATAACTGACACCTTCATCACGATAGGCATGCGTAGGAATAATGCAATCTCCCTCTGGAATTTGTACTAGTGCACCACATGAGCCAAAGATAATAAACTTCTTTACACCGAAGATAACTGAAATTTCTTCAATGAGTCCACTGGCACCGACTGCACCTACTTCATTTTGATAGATACCGATAGTTGTATCTTTATAACGGTATACAGCATTTTTCCCACTGGCAGATCCTGGCATCTTTTCCATAGGCAGTTTAGTTAAATCTCCAGAAGAGATTAATTCATTCATCACCTTGTGCGAAAAGATACCGATACAAACATCTAACGTTACCGAACTTCTTGGCAACAATTTTTCTGGCGAAATAAATACATCGCTAGTATCAAATGAATCTGTAATCATATTTACCTCTTTCTTATTTTGCACTCTTGGAGTGTGGATGTGCCTCATCCACAACTTTGCGGAGTCGATCTTGCGTTATGTGGGTGTAGATTTGTGTTGTGCCAAGATTTTCATGTCCCAGTAATTCTTGTACGATACGTAAATCTGCACCATTATCCAACATATGTGTCGCAAAACTATGACGTATCATATGGGGGTGGATATGAATCGGAAGGTTTGCGTCTTCCCCTGCTTTTTCACAGATGAGTTGAATACTTCTAGCAGAGATTGGTTTACCATTTTGATTCACAAAGAGAATATCGTGTTCCTCTGTCTTCTCCATGAATGTCCCTCTTGCATTATTCAAATAGTATTGAATTAGCTGTTTACATCTTGGATAGAATGGAACCATTCTTTCTTTACTCTCTTTACCAAGTACCGTTAAGAAACCTTCCACTAGATTGATGGATGATATTTTTAAACCTGCGCATTCACTAACACGTAAACCACATGCATACATGACTTCAATGATACAGCGATTACGTATCTGTACAGGATCTTGTAAATCAAATTGATTTAACATTGTTTCCATTTGGTCAAATGTTAAAAATTCAGGTAGTTTTCGATGGATAGAACCTCCCTTAAAGATGCGTACAGGATTTGCTTTGATTCCTTCAAAGCGATTTAAGTAACGATAAAAGGATTTTAGAGAAGAGAGATTACGGGCATAGCTACTGTTGGAAAGTGGCTTACCACCAATCTCACCATCGCGCAATTGCGTAAAGTAATCACTGACATCTGTTTTTGTGACATGTTCAAAAGAATCGATGTGATGTTCGCGTAGATATTCTAGAAATCTCTCTACATCACGACGATATGCGTTTTCTGTATCTTTTGATCCCGTGCGAACACGTGCAATCTGTCGCAAGAAACGATCCAATGATTTCTCAAAGTCCATTCTTCTCTTTTAACTCCTGAATGATTTTTAGTGCTTGTGGAGCGTAGGCAGCTTTACGATCTTTCTTTTTCACTTCACCTTCTAGATGCATAATACCAAAGTTTGCGTTCATTGGTTGGAAGTGATTTGGATCTGCATGCGTAATATAATGTGCCATTGCGCCCATCATTGTATTTACACCAAGTACTACTGGTTCTTCACCCTTTAGTACATGGGCCATATTAATACCTGCTAGCATTCCTGATGCGGCGGATTCTACATATCCTTCGACACCTGTCATTTGTCCTGCAAAGAACAAGTCATCTCTATCTTTAAACTGATACGTTTCACGTAGATAGATTGGTGAGCAAATATACGTATTTCGATGCATGACGCCATAGCGTACAATTTCTGCATTCTCAAGGCCAGGTATCATCTGGATAATACGCTTCTGTTCTCCCCACTTTAGGTGGGTTTGGAAACCAACAATATTGTACAAGGATGCTTGTGCATTATCTTGACGTAACTGTACCACTGCGTAAGGACGCTTCTTACCTTCTTGTTCAAGTCCTACTGGTTTCATCGGGCCAAAGAGTAAGGTATCTCTTCCACGTTTTGCCATAACTTCAAATGGCATACAACCTTCAAAGAATACTTCCTTTTCAAAGGCATGTACTTCCGCTGTTTCTGCTTGGATTAATTCCATGTAAAAAGCATCGAACTCTTCCCGTGTCATAGGACAGTTAATATAATCTGCTTCACCCTTATCGTAACGTGACTTCTTATAGGCTTTATCAAAGTTAATAGATTCTGCTGTTACGATTGGGGCTGCCGCATCATAGAAATAACAATAACGATCATCAATTAAAGTACCGATGGCTTTCATCATTCCTTCAGAACTTAATGGACCTGTTGCGATAATAGTTGGTCCATCAGGAATCTTCGTTACTTCTTCTGCAATCACTTCGATATTCGGATGATTGCGTACCATCTCTGTAACTTCTTTGGCAAACTTTTCACGGTCTACAGCAAGAGCACTACCTGCTGGCACCTTGTTGTTATCAGCGACTTGCATAATCAAAGAGCCAATCTGACGCATTTCTTCTTTTAAAACACCGACCGCATTTGTAAGTGCGTCAGAGCGTAATGAATTTGAACAAACTAATTCCGCAAAATCGTCACTATGATGCGCTGGTGAATGTTTCACTGGTTTCATCTCATAGAGACGGACATGAAATCCTCTTTTGGCTAATTGATATGCGGCTTCACATCCTGCTAGGCCTGCACCGATCACTGTTACATCCATTGGTTATTCCTCGTTTTTCTTTGTACGTTTTGTTGTTGTCTTTTTGGTTGTTGATTTCTTCGTTGTTTTCTTTGCACTTGTCTTCTTAGTAGCCGCTTTCTTTGTTGTCTTCTTAGTAGAAACCTTCTTTGTTGTCTTTGTTTCCTTCTCTGCCTTTGCTTTATCCTTCTTGGAAACGATACGTTCCCCTTCTAGATTTTCCATGTAATGACACTTGGGAAAGTTGGAACAACCTAAGAAATATGTTCCATAACGACTCTTACGCTTCAATAGTTCACTGCCACAGTCAGGGCACATCTTACCTGTTGGTTCTGGCTTTTCTTTTTCTGGTTTATCAATTTGTCTTGTATATCGACACTTAGGGAAGTTTGAGCAAGAGATAAACTTACCAAATCTACCGGTACGATAGACTAACTCCCCTCCACAATCTGGACAAACTTCGCCAACCTTTTCCAACTCCTTCTTTTCCATGTTTTCGTATGCATGTTCTAGTAATGGTTGGAAGCGGTCATAGAATTCTTTTAATGTTGCGACCTCTTTTGCTGTACCATCCGCAATTTCATCTAGTGTAGATTCCATCTTTGCGGTATAGCGAACATTGATAATGTCTTGGAAGAATTCATCCAGTTTCTCTGTTGTTAGGATACCTTGTTCTGTTGGTTTAAACACTTTTGTACGACTGCTTTCGGAGGTCTTTTCTAATGTAACGTAGCCTCTTGCTTGAATTGTATCGATGATCATCGCATATGTAGAAGGTCTACCGATTCCATCTTCTTCCAGTGCCTTGATTAACTTGGCTTCTGTATATCTTGCTGGTGGTTCTGTAAAGTGTTGGTTTGCTTTGAGTTCCTTCGCAGCGATTTGTTCTTGTTCTTCAAAGGATGGTAAAACTACATCCTTACCTGATTCGTATTCACCATATACTTTTAGGTAACCATCAAACTTCATCGTACTTCCAGACGCAGTAAAGTCATAACCATTCTGACTCAGTGTTAATGTAAGTGAGTCATACTTCGCTGCAGACATTAAGGATGATAAAGCACGCGCATAAATTAATGCATATAACTTATATTGTTCACTTGTTAAGTGTGCCTTTAACTTTTCTGGGGTATTGGCAAGGTTTGTTGGACGAATTGCTTCGTGAGCGTCTTGAGAATTTGCGTCATTACTTACATGGTAAGTACCTAAATATTGTTTTCCATATTCATTTTGAATCAGTTCTCTTGCACCATTTACATATACATCTGATAGACGTGTACTATCAGTACGCATGTAAGTAATTAGACCTTCTTGACCATTTCCTATATCCACACCTTCATATAATCTTTGCGCAATTGACATTGTACGCTTTGCGGAGAAGGAAAGTTTTGTAGAAGCTTCTTGCTGAAGTGTACTTGTAATAAATGGTGGACGTGCTTCACGCTTACGTGTAGTAGACTTGATATTCGACACAACGAAATTACCCTGACATGCATCATATGCTTTCTGGGCTTCTTCTTGTGTCTTTAATTCTGCTTTTTTACCATTGATCTTCGCAAGGCTTGCGAAAAAATCAATCTTATCCTTATTAAACTTCGCATCCAATGTCCAGTATTCTTCTGGAATAAATGCTTGGATTTCTTTCTCGCGTTCAACAACCAACTTTAACGCAACTGATTGTACGCGACCAGCAGATTTGGAGCGAATCTTATTATGTAATAGTTTTGATAACTTAAAACCGATAATACGGTCTAAGATACGTCTTGTTTCTTGGGAGTGTACAAGATCCATATCGATTGCACGTGGAGATTGGAACGCTTCTTGTACTGCATTTTTTGTAATTTCATGGAATGTAACACGGTCGATTGCATCCTCAGCCAGTCCTAGTTCTTGAGCTAAATGCCAACTGATAGCCTCCCCTTCACGGTCCGGGTCGGTTGCTAGGTATACACGCTTTGCTTTGGCAGCTTCTTCACGTAGTTCTTTTACTGTTTCTTTTTTATCCTTTGATATTTCATAGGTTGGCGCAAAATCATTTTCAACATCAACACCAAGACCTTCTTTTCCTCGCGTTGCAAGATCTCGAATATGACCTTTACTAGAAATAACGGTATAGTCTTTTCCTAAGTATTTACCTATTGTCTTTGACTTTGATGGTGACTCCACAATCACTAAGTTTTTCATGTTCGTTCCTCCTCGTGCAAAATTCTTTTCCAAGAATAGCCGAAAAATTCTTATTTTTCAATCATCTTTTTTCGGAATCATCTCTTTTATCTGTATCGTATCGTATAAAATTTGTGCTCCATCCGCAATTAATTTGTTACAACCCATCCCTTGTTCACTGCGATATAGATGAGGAAATACATAGATATCCTTATCTAATGAGATAGCTTCATTTACAGTGCACATCGTACCAGAACGTATCTTTGCCGCAATCACAATCACACTTTCCCCAAGTGCCGCTAAAATGCGATTACGCCATGGGAAGTGATGTTTACGTACACCGGTACCAGATGGATATTCACTCAATATTAAATCTGTTTTCTGTAACTGCTGATAGAGATGTTCATTTTCATATGGATAATGAATATCTAAGCCACTACCGATAACCGCTATTGTATGACCACCTTGTATTGCCATGGTATGTACATAGCCATCAACACCTTTGGCAAGTCCAGAAACTAATACAAAGCGATCTTTTAAGTGCCTTACACTTTCTTCAACTAACCACTTTGCGTAACTATTCATTTCACGACTACCGATTATCGTTAACATAGGTTTACGCAACAACGAAATATCTCCACAATAAAATAAAACCCATGGAGGAAAGCGTAATTTTCGTAAACTATCGGGATACTCACTGTCGTAAATTGTAATATACGAGTCTTTGATTGGAATGTCAATTGCTTGTACATCATCTTGTAAAGCTTTTGCAATCTTATCCCAATCTCCTTGGTACATTATTGATAGTGTAGCTAATTTTTTTCTTTTGTCCATATAAAAACTCTCCTACCTATTTATAGAAGAGTTTCTTGATTGTTCCCTAGAACAATTTTATCTTCATGTATTCTTCCCTAACAGGGCCAAAACTCTTGCGATGAATCTTGGTTACTCCATAAGTATGTAGGGCTTCCATATGTTGCTTGGTTGGATAACCTTTATGCTTGGCAAAGCCATACTCTGGATATTCTTTATCGTATTCCAACATCACACGATCTCTTGTGACTTTCGCAAGGATACTTGCGGCTGCGATAGAGATTGATTTTTGATCACCCTTTACTAGTGGAATGATTTCTTTTCCTTCAATCAGCAATGGCATCGCATCTGTTAAAACAACTTCCGCGTTAGAATGGATAGCAATTTGTTCCATTGCAAGTTGATCTGCACGATAGATATTGTATTTATCAATATCTTCTGGTGATACCTGAATGATTTCAAACCAAAGCGCATCCTCTTGTATTTGTTCAAATAGCGTATCACGCTTTTTTTCACTGATAGATTTAGAATCATAGATATCTGGATTTTCATATCCGATTGGAAAGATGACACCTGCAACTGTTAATGGTCCAGCAAGCGGACCTCTTCCTGCTTCATCAATACCAACTATCAATTTTTCTAATGGCCAATATTGATGTTCATATTCATTCGGACAGACTTTCTGACTCTTCATTCACTCTCTCCAATGTTAATCTACCAAGTTTTCCATGACGTAGTTCTGTTAAGAATAACTCCGCAGCACGCTTTACATCCAATTCGTTATCTGCTTTGAGTAAGTTTCTCTTTTTTGCTATCGCTTTTAACATGCCATTTGGATTCACTTCACCACTTTCATAAATTTCTTCCAATAGATTTGGATAGAGATCTTGAATATAGTGGATGGCATCCATAGCTACCATCTTACGATCTAAAATATCATCATTGATTGAGCCAAGTGCCGCAAGCAAGGAACCGGTCTTTTCATCATCAAACTTTGGCCACAGTACACCTGGTGTGTCTAATAAATCTAAGTTTGGATCAGCGTGTAACCACGTTAAGGAGCGTGTGACACCTGGTTTATCTGCTGCCTTTAATGAGTTCTTTCCATTGATACGATTGATCATCGTCGACTTACCAACGTTAGGAATACCACAAGCCATCGCACGAACTGCACGTGGGCGTATTCCTCTAGCAATCTGTTTCTGACGCTTTTCTTCCATGAGTTTGATTGCTTCGCGGATAATCTTTTTACCACACTGTGAATCTTTCATTAAATCCAATGCTAGACATGCATTTTCGCCTTGGTTTAGATATTCTACCCATTTTTTGGTTTGAACTGGATCTGCCATATCAATCTTTGATAAAACGATTAAGCGAGGCTTTCCCTGTGCCATCTGCTTTAACATTGGATTGACAGATGCCTCAGGAATTCTAGCATCACGTAACTCTATCAACATATCAACAGACTTCAAACGTTCCGTCATCTCACGACGGGCTTTTTCCATATGTCCTGGATACCACTGAATCTTTACCATGTGTATACTCCAAATGCCTTAAATGGATAGATTACAAACACACCCTTGGATACAATATCGGACTTGTGGAATGCGCCATAGTAGCGTGAGTCAGAAGAATGTGGACGATTATCTCCCATGCAGAAATATTCGTCCTCTCCAAGCTTCTCTGTCTTAAAATCGCTCGTGAATGTACCAGGATAAGTACTTGTATAAGACGCATCTAAGAACGGTTCTTCTACCGGTTCTCCATTTATATATAGTTGGTTATTACGATATTCGACTGTCTCACCAGGTAAGCCAATGACACGCTTGATGAGATATTCTTTCTTTTCCGCTAAATAGACAATGACAATATCAAAACGTTTTAACCCAGTTAAGCGATAACCAATTAAATCTGAGAAGCCAAAATAACCATCTTCTAGTGTGTTATACATGGAACTTCCCTTTACCTGTATTGGTCTTACAACAAAGTTCACAACAATCAATACCACCGCAAAAGAAATAAATACTTCTTTCAAGAAAGAAAAAAGTGTACTTTCTTCTTTATCATCTTTCTTCTTTGGTTGATTTTGTTCATTTCTGATTTTTTCCATATCGATGACAGTTGTCTCATCTGTCAATCGTTCCATAACTCTTGTTTCATCAAGCATTTCTTGATCTTTATTCATATCCGTATTCATATCATGTACCTACTATTGAGTATTATATCAAAAAAAGAGAGAATAATTTCTCTCTTTGTAGACTACTTACGACGATCTTCCTTGATACGAGCATTCTTAGCAGATAATCCCTTGAGGTAGCCAAGCTTAGCTCTACGAACCTTACCATAACGAACTACTTCAATCTTTTCGATGATTGGTGAATGAACTGGGAATGTTCTCTGTACACCTACACCGTTGGAAATCTTACGAACTGTAAATGTTGCGCCGATACCACCGTTAGAACGATCAACTACAACACCTTCATAAGCCTGAATACGTGTCTTCTGACCTTCCTTAATACGTACGTTAACCTTAACTGTGTCACCTGACTTGAAATCAGGAACATCTGTACGTAGCTGACTCTTTGTAATCTTTTCTACTAAATTCAACTTCATTTTCTTTTCTCCTTTTACGATTAATCAGCTGCTCATGAACCCAAACCATATCAGCGGAACAGTGACGCACTACATGTGCCGTTAAATGATACCATAAGCTGGAATTCTTCGCAAGATTTTATTTCTTTACAGAAGTTGTATGAAAATGACACCAAACGTTATATGCCACAAAGACGATGATTGCGGCCACAACAAAAATAAATACCTCTACTAGAATAATACTTTCAATTTGACTACGTAAAAGAACAGTTCCTGCATCCATCACAAAATGGAAGAGTAATGCCAGAAAGAAATATCTCTTGTGCTTAAACTTCACCGCAAACCAAACGAGTACAGACAAAGAAACTTGTGCCATCAAGGCAGATATACGTTCTACACCACTTAATAAGAATACATAAGATGGTGTTGTCGATAGTGTTCGCATCGCTAACTGCATCTTCGCAAGCGTAGTAGAATCCAATTGACTAAGCGTATCACCAATTGTCCCTTTGTTCATCATGATAGAAATTGTGATGTAGTTTAACATCATAAAACCTACTATCATGATTGCTTCACATCCACCATGACCTACACCATACATGAGTGCATTAGAATCATTTCCCATACGGTTCTTCAATATCGTACGATATGCAATCCATCTTCCGCATTCTTCGAATACAGCCGCCATTAAACCTCCATAGACTGCATATAAAACCTTGTTATTACGAATGGTTTCGCCAATTGTGCTCTTAAAGATTGTTTGATTGACTGCTGCTTCTAGTGTAAATACAAACACAAACATCACCGCAATGCCTACAATCATCGGAATAAACTCACCCTTCTTCTTGTGAAAATACAACGCCAAAAGAATTGGTAAGCCAAATGCAATCACACATGAAACAATCATGCATGCAATGGTTAAATCAGGAACCGTTAAATTCATTGCTCTTCCTCCATTATCCACCCAAAGTGGACACATGCTTTATAGATTCCATCGTTAACATTTGAATCCGTCACATAATTCGCGAGTTCCTTTAATGGCGGATATGCGTTTCCCATAGCGATGGAAGTCCATCTTTTATCAAACATAACTATATCATTTTTTCCATCTCCAAACACAACAACATCACTTGGATCTGCATGTAGATACTGCATCATATCTAAGATTCCATCTTTTTTCTTATCATGCTGGAATACACAATATGTTTTAGCCATACGTAAATGACCAATCTCGTCTACCCATGGATTTTCTCGTTCATACGCATCATCAAATGCTAAGTATACCTTTAGGATATTTGGAATCTTTGTATAATCCAAATTTGGTTCATAGATATAGGTTGTAAGTTCCTTTCGTAAGCCTGCTTGTTCAAGGAAACGATAGTCACGCATGTATACTTTATCACTATCCTCTAACATCAAAAGCCAACCGATATTCTCTTTGTCCGCATGTTTTAATAGTTCCTGTACTTTTTCAAACGGAAGTGGCTCATTTTTTATGATTTTATGTTGATATTCAAGGCATCCACCACCTGCACATACAATATTATGAATCCCTATCTGATTGGTAAACGAAACTGTCTTGTAGTGTGCTCTACCAGTTGCGATTGACACAAAATGACCGTTCTTTTCTAATTGATGTAGTGCAACCTTCGCACTTGGTACAATGCGATGTGTTGCATCATCCGTTAATGTGCCATCGATATCAAAGAAGAAGTATTTCTTTTGATTACTCATACTTTATCCACTCACTTTGAATTTGATTTTCATTTTTAGAAATAACATTGACACCATCAATAATATCAACCTTTGTACATAGCCAGAAATCCTCTTCTGGAAATTGCGGTTTATTTGGATCAAAGAACTTGGCACCTTCTTGTTGTTTCAGAAGATCCACTCTTTCTTGTAAGTCATCAAGCGTACGATTTTCTAATAACGCCTTTAGATAGTCGGCGCACAAGGCATCCTCTTCGGTTTCAATCTTCCCTTCCCAACCCATTGGTACAATTGATACAACTTCTGGATTTTGTTCAAGAATATACTTTGCGGTCGCCTTCGCATTAACAAGAGCTCCTGTTACAATCTGGCTAGCGTTTACTGCGGAAGCAAGTCCTAAAACACCAGCACTGGTTGTATGTATTAAGGTCTTTCCACTAAGGTCTACTCCTACAAATTCACTTGGTGAATTACCATAGTCAAAACCTTCAACCTTAATACCTTTTCTTTCCCCAACAAGGATATAAGATGGATTCTTTTTCTTCAGCGCTAATGCGTCTTCCACTGTCTTAACAGGTATTACCTTCTTTGCGCCACTTGCGTACATATATGCTTCTAAACTAAATGCACGAAAGACATCAATGATGACAGTTAAGCCAGTAGCTTTCTGTGCGCCTGTTACAAGTGGTAAGATTTGAATTTTCATATTTCAATTTCCTCCAATCCTTTTAGCTGGTGCTTGCGAAATATAGTTATCAAGGATATTATATTGAATAAAGGAGATGGCAAAATGAACGAACAAAAGCTCATTTACCCATTTGATTACCTACATCATCGCGTAGCGACAGTTGCCTTATATGGCACCAACAACCCATTGGTCGTTGTTGGCAACCTAGTTCTACGTACTTATTATACAGATGATACGAAGAAAAATGTTGATATTGATCACACTTCTGAGTACGTAATGGATGCGGTATTTTACGAAACAAATAAAGTCATTCGAGAGTCTTTAGACGATCCATATAACGGTAAGCGTGAACTCGTTGAAGTGCCAATGCCACAGCTTGGCCCAGGATATTGTGTCATTTACAATGAAGCTGAAATTCCATCTCAACGACATGACGATTTTATTACAATTCTCGGTCATCTGGAAGATGATCCTCATGGTGTTGCGATTATCATGAAGCGTTTAGAAGATGGTTCATTAACTTGGCTTGGTGAAAAAGAAGCCAGAAAATTAGCCGCAAAAATGCGATAAGGTCCTAGTATTAGGACCTTATTTTTTATTCAAATTCTTCTTTTAATGCAGGGTTCTTTTCAAATGCATGTGCCACATAAGAACATTCAGGTACAATCTTTACCTTCTTTTCTCTTGCATGTTCTAATACACAATCTAAAAGCTTACCAGCAATACCCTGTCCTTTCATGGATGGATCTACAACTGTGTGATTTAACACCCATTTTCCATCCTTTTCATAATACTCGCAAAGACCTACTTCTTTGCCTTCATCGTTATAGGCTTTTGCGCCATTTTCTTCAAAACGAATTTCCATAAAGTTCTCCTATTCTTGTTCTATTATACTCAATTTACAAGAAATACTGGAATAGATGTTGTGACATGATTCTGTGGTGTTAGACGAAAGAATGCTTTTTGTTTGGCTTTGTTACAAAGCTTGAGTGCATATGCAGTCACTACTAAGGCAAAACGGCAATACCAAATCTGTACATCGACTTCGTTTAATCCAATCTGTTGTGCTAGCATTGCGGCTTCCTTGTTATAGTAATATCCATTCAACAAGGCAACCCACTGTTCTGGGCTTAGATTATTTTTCTCACTGTGATATTGTTCATAGGCAAACTCTTGTAATGCAGTGTGTAATGTTTTCTGTTTCATAAAGAAATCCTCCTGGCATTATCGTAACTGTCAGGAGGATTATTGTTGTGCACATTAATACACTTTAATGAAACATTGTCAGATAGTTTAAAACAAAGATATAGTGACAAAGACTTCCCAGTAACACAAAACAATGGAAAATCTCATGATTTCCAAAAGACTTACTAGCTAAAAGCTTTGGTTTTAAAGCATAGATAACCGCACCTATCGTATAGGCAATCCCACCTGCTAGTAACCACATAAATGCATGTACAGATACCGCACTTAATATCTGTGGTAAAAACATAATACAAAGCCAACCCATTAGCGAATACATCACCGAGGATACCCACTTCGGGCAAGTTACCCAGAATACCTTAAAGACAATCCCTGCAATTGCGATAATCCAAATCATCGTCAATAACATTGGCCCTACCGTATCCTTTAAGGCTGTTAAACAGATTGGTGTATAGCTTCCAGCAATTAAAATAAAAATGGAAGAGTGATCAATCTTTTTCAGAATCATATCTACATGATTTGATACATGGAAGCTATGATAACTGGCAGAGGCTCCATACAATAAAATCATACTTAACATAAAAATCATGAAGCTGATCATCGAAAGAAATGATGCTTGATAGGATGCTGCTTTGATTAGTAATATTGGCATGCCTATAATCGCAACCACCATTCCGATAAAGTGTGTTACTGCACTCCAAAAATCCTTAATACGAAATACAAATATTTCTTTTTCCTGGCTGATTGTCATATTTTTATATGTCATACATCAGCACCTCCATTCTCAAAAACTGATAATCGGTTTTTCATTAACCTATATACATATTATCGGTTATTCAAAAACCCGTCAAGAGTTATAGTATATCGTTGACGAGTTCTTCACTTATGTATACACTTAAATTATGAAAACAAACACAAAAATTGAAAGTACCCTTCACGAATTCCGTTTACCAGCATATAACGAAATACCTGATGTTGGTCTTTATCTAGAGCAAGTCGCAAAATTCATCAATAGCTATTTCATAGAGTTTCCTGAGATGCAAGTTACTCCTTCCATGATTTCTAACTATGCAAAACAAAAACTCTTTGACCGTGTTAACAAGAAAACTTATACACGCAATCAAATCTCAATCTTACTATTTATTGTTTGTGCAAAAACCGTATTATCGATTGAAAATATTCGTTTAGCACTGCATGAATTCCATGAAGGAAATGATACGATGGAAGAACTATATCGGTACTGTAGCGAATCTCTTATGAGTACATTATCCTCTTTCTATCATCATGAACAAAGTGAAACACCTATCCTTCATGATGACAAGCACCCAATGTTAAACAATATCATTACCGCTGTTGCACATAAAATGTATCTTGAAAGATACTTCGCATCACTGAAAAAATAAAATCTGTATGCATGTTGTTCGTCAATATGCATACAGATATTTTTATTATTCTAATTTTTTACCACAATTTGTGCAGAAGATTGCGTCTTCTTCTAAGACTTCTGCACCGCACTCCTTACAAACCTTATGAGTAGGTTCTTTTACTTCCGCGGTATCATTTTCGATTGCAGTTGAGATTACTTGTGTATATCCTTCTGTTTCTACAGGATCTACTTTCGGTGTTTCTTCCAAAATAGCTTCTGTTTCAATTGGCTCTTCTTCCGTGGTCGTTGCCAACTTTTCTTCCGAACTTTCTTCAACTGGTTCAGGCTTTTCTTCTATTTCGGTTGAGGATGATTCTTCTTCAGCCTTTTCTTCTACTTCAGAAGGAATTGTTTCCTCTGTCTTTACTTCCTCGACTGTAGATGTTTCCTTTTCTACTTCTTCAGTGTAGTCTTTCGCAAAGAGTGCCTTACGACGTACGAAGTAGATGATATTTAAACAGATATAGATAATACCTGCAATAAGCCATACAACCACAAATACTAGTAGTGGAATGTAGGACACAAAACTTGCTGGAACTTTCACACCAAAGTTTACTAGGTAACCCATTACAACTGTTGATACTGTACTTGGTGGTAGGTACATGAGTGCCATAACCATCACACCACCGCAGATGACATACATGATAACTAAATAAAGATTCCATAATACTGTGGAAAATCCTTCCCACTTGATGAGTCCTCTTTCAATTTCAAATACCCAATACACTAAGATAATTAGCGCTAACAAAACAGAAAGAATTGGCCAGAAAGCAGAACCCAAATGATTTGCCGAATAGCCATAGATATTGAGAATAGGTGCCAGTAAATGTGGTAACATATCCGTTCCAAACAGTTCCATCAAGATACTAACAAATACAAAAATATAAAACAGAATCTGTACTGGTAAAATGAAAAACTTTAGAAAATTCAGCCACTTTAGTGGTGTTTTTTTACGTGAAGTATATTTCATATAGTTAAACTCCCCTTTTTATTTATTATACGTCAATCCAGAAAAAAGAGAGTAGCATTTACTCTCTTCCTGTGTGAACTATCATTGTTTATTGAAACAATTATTTATTCTGTTTACTTTCTACATCACAATACTTGCAGAGGTATTTACCACTTGTTTCATCTGCTAGATAGAATACATGTGGTATCTCACGTTCTACAGATGTAATACATCTTGGGTTTTGGCATTTAATTACATTGACAAGCTCTTTTGGTAGTTGTAGATGGTCCTTGCTAGAAAGAACACCATCGACAACTTTATTGATTGTGATATTAGGATCAATAAAGCCAAGAATATCTAAGTCCAAATCAATCATTGAATCGATTTTGATAATATCCTTCTTGCCATATTTTCTAGATACTACATTTTGAATAATCGCAACTGAACAATCTAGCTTTTCTAATTGTAGTAAACTGTAGATTTCCATTGATTTACCAGCCTTGATATGATCTAGTACAATACCTGTTTTTACACCATCGATATTCATTATTTGACCTCCTTAACGATGTTGAGAAGATTTAGAATCAAAGCCATGCGAATGTATTTACCACAGAGTGCTTGTCTAAAGTAGGCAGCGCGTGGGTCATCATCGACTTCGACTGATATTTCATTTACTCTTGGAAGTGGGTGTAAGATTGCCATATCTTTCTTTGCATTTGCAAGTTTATCCATATTCAAGATATAAGTATCCTTTAAGCGAATGTAATCTTCTTCGTTGAAGAATCTTTCACGCTGTACTCTTGTCATATATAAGATATCTAACTCAGGCATAACTGCTTCCATCGTTTCTACTTGCTTATATTCAGCCCCTGCCTTTTCAAGCATATCAATAATGTACTGTGGTACTCGTAATTCTGGTGGTGCAATCAGTACAAACTTCACATTCTCATACCGTAACATCGCTTCAATTAAAGAGTGAACGGTTCTTCCAAACTTTAAGTCTCCACATAAGCCTACTGTAAGATTGTTAAGTCTTCCCTTTTCTCTTGTAATGGTAAGAAGGTCTGTTAGTGTTTGGGTTGGATGATGATGTCCACCATCACCACCATTGATGATAGGTACTGTTGTTCGTCTTGCAGCTACGATAGGTGCGCCTTCCTTTGGATGTCTCATGGCAATGATATCCGCATAACAACCTACCGTTCGAATCGTATCACTCACACTTTCCCCTTTTGAAGCGGAACTTGAGGAAGCTTCAGAGAAGCCCAATACAGAACCACCAAGTTCTAACATCGCTGCTTCAAAGCTGAGTCTTGTACGTGTACTTGGTTCAAAGAATAGCGTTGCCAGTTTCTTGCCCTTACAAATATCAATGTATTTGTCAGGGTTTGTCATGATATCTCCCGCAACTTTTATCATTTTATCGATTTCTTCTACCGAAAAATCTGTGATGCTGATTAAATTTCTAATTTCCATTATGATTTCCTTTCATCAATGATTCATCACTACAGTTGTTTCCTAAATCTTCAAACAAACGTCTTATTATCAATTCTGATTTATCGTTGAACAATTCTCCTTTCCCTTTAGTCTTTATGTGCAATCCCTATAATTTCATCAAGTGAATTAATTCCTAGTTTTTCCATTACCTGTGGTAATTCTTCAATGATTTCTTTACATGCCATTGGATTGATGAGATTTGCGGCACCAATCTGTACAGCAGTAGCCCCTGCCATCATCATCTCAATGACATCTTCTGCACTTGAGATACCACCAATACCAATGATTGGAAGATTTGTTGCCTCATATACTTCATATACCATTCTTAGTGCAACCGGGAAGATTGCAGGGCCCGAGAAACCACCTTTTTTATTGGCGATGACTGGTTTTCTGCGATTGATATCAATGCGCATACCCATCAGGGTGTTAATCAGTGAAATACCATCTGCACCACCCTCTTCAGAAGCACGTGCAATTTCTTTGATATCAGTTACGTTTGGACTGAGTTTCATGTAGATAGGTTTTGTCGTTACTTCTTTGATTTTCTTTGTTAGTTCTCTAACGTTATCCGCATTTGTCCCAAACGCTAGTCCACCATGGTCTACGTTAGGACAACTGATGTTGACCTCGATGATACCAACGTTATCAACCTTATCCATTTCTCTAGCTAAAGTGACATATTCCTCTACAGAAAAACCACTGATGTTTGCGATAACAGGTTTTCTATATATCTTTTCTAGATCTTTGAGTTCTTTCTGAATGACATTTTCCATGCCTGGATTTTCAAGACCTACGGAGTTAATCAATCCAGAATAACATTCTGCGATTCTAGGTTGCGGGTTTCCCTTACGTCTTTGAACCGTAGTTCCTTTGATTGAAATAGAACCTAAGATATTGATGTCATAAAAGTCTACATATTCTTTGCCAAACCCATAGGTTCCACTGGCTGGAATTACTGGATTATCTAGTATTAAGCCACTTAAATTTACTTTTGTATTTACTTCCATAACAACTCCTTATGCAAAAGAACTGGTCCTTCTTTACAGATACGCTTATTTCCTACAAGCGTTTCGCATGAACATCCCATACAGCCTCCAAAGCCACATGCCATACGTGCTTCAAAGCTATATTGACCATCCTGTGCTTTGCGGTAAATCGCTTCTAACATGCGTTCAGGACCACAGGCACAAACATATTCTGCTTGATTAAACCCATCTGTGACAAAGCCCTTCTCTCCATAGGAACCATCTTCTGTATACACCGTAACTTCTAAACCAAGTTTTCTAAATTCTTCGTCATAGAAAACCTGATTTTTCTCGCGGAAGCCAAGGATGATTCTTGGCTTCTTTCCTGCTTCAACTAGCTTTTTCGCTAAGCCATACATCGGTGGAACACCGACACCTCCACCAATCAATATCACGGAAGTAGGAATCCAGGTTAGGTTATATCCATTGCCCAAAGGCCAAAGAATATCTAATTTAATTCCTATTTCCATTTCACTGAGTGCTTTTGTGCCTTTACCCACTACCTTGTAGATAATAGTTAGACTTTCATCATTCCAATCTGCAATGGAGATTGGTCTTCGTAAATAGAAGTCTTCAATTTTGATATTAATAAACTGCCCTGGTACTAAAGTTTTTAACTTCTTAGATTCTGGACCAGTTGGTTGTAATACCATCTTGTATGTATCTAGCGCAATCTTTACATTCTCAATGATTCTCACTCTTTTCCCTCCACAATAATTTATATTTCTTGCTCGTTACGATAGACGAGTTTTCCATCCACAAAAGTTGCGATAACTTTGCCCGTAAGATTTATTCCATCAAACGGTGTCGATCTTCCTTTGGTTAAGAATTCTTCTGGATTAACTTTCCACGTAGTTTCCGTATCAACAACACAGATATCTGCGACTTCTCCATTTTCAATATAACCACCTGGTAAGCCAAATCGCTTTCTTGGATTAACACTCATTAATTCGACAAGTCGCTCAAAGGAAATCACATTCTTCTTCACAAGTTCTGTATATGACACCGCAAAGGATGTTTCTAGTCCTACAACCCCGAAGGACGACTTATCAAAACCTTTCGATTTTTCTTCTAAGCTATGTGGTGCATGATCTGTCGCAATCATATCTATCGTTCCATCTTTGATGGCTTCTATGATTGCCTTTTGATCCTCTGGGGACTTAATTGGAGGATTCATTCTGAAGTTTCCTTCATGCTTGATTGTATTGGAATTAAAGGCAATGTAATGTGGTCCAGTTTCGCAGGTTACATTGATTCCTCTTGCCTTTCCTTTTCTTACCGCATCTAAGGTTTCCTTCGCTGAGACATGACAAATATGATATTTACAACCTGTTTTAGCAGATAGTTCGATATCTCTTGCGGCTTGTACACTTTCACTTGCGGAAGTTGTGCCAGTGTATGGGATTGTATTCAAACTTTCATCTTCACAATGGGCAGAAATGATTTTACCTAAGCTTGCGACTTTTACCATCGCATCTTCCATCGTAAAGTCTGCTTGTACACCAACTCCATCATCAGAGAAACCCGCTACATAATCAGCCATCTCATCCATCTTCGAAAGCTTTCCACGACCTTTTTGATTTTCTGTGATAGCACCAAATGGTACAACTTTAATCACTGCATCTTTTTCAATAATATCGAGTTGTTGTTTAAGGCTTGCATAATCACAAGGAGGTGGATTTAAGTTAGGCATCGTAAATACAGTTGTAAATCCTCCGTGTGCTGCCGCCATTGAACCTGTGCCGATCGTTTCTTTATAAGAAAAACCGGGCTCTCGGAAATGTACATGTACATCAACGAAACCCGGTAAAATATATTTATGATTGAAGTCAAAAACAACGTCGTCACTTTGAACAATGTCTGAAACATCAAATGGGACAAGAAGTCTATCACCAGAGATAGCGATATCCATCCTCTCAAAACCCTTTCGCGTAAAGACTGTTGCGTTTCTTAAGATTGTTTTCATATGAAACCCCTTCTAGAGCCAACTACTTAAATCTTCGATATTATAATTGAACTTTTTTACTTTTACAATAGGGTTTTGATTGATATTTCCAAAAGAGTGCACAAGCGATTATCTAAACTCATTATATACAAAAAGAGAGCGTTATTTGCTCTCTTGATCACATAGTTTTTTCCAGACTTTTTCTTCATATTCTGTTAATTGATGTTTTTCGAAAAGGTCTGGTCTTACCTTCTTTGTAAGTAATAAAGATTGTTGTGTACGCCACTCTTGTATCTTCGCATGATGACCACTCAATAAGATATCTGGTACCCTATCTCCCTGGTAATCTGCAGGTTGGGTGTATTGTGGATATTCAAGTAATCCATTTTCATGAGATTCATCATCAGTAGAACCTTCACGAATCACACCATTCAGCAAACGAATGACGCTATCCATAATAACCATAGAAGCCATTTCCCCACCCGTTAGAACGTAATCTCCAATACTTACAAGTTCATCTACATGTTTGTTAATACGTGCATCAAAACCTTCGTAATGTCCACATAATAGAATCAAGTGGTCTTTTTGAGATAACTCTCTTGCCTTAGATTGGCTATAGACATTACCTGCTGGTGACATCATCATACTGTAGCTATTTTCACTCTTTACAGAGTTGAGTGCGTCCAGTACTGGTTGACACTTCATCACTTGTCCAAGTCCTCCACCAAATGGCTTATCATCCACATGGCGGTAGTTGTCATGGGCAAAATCACGTATCTGAACAAAGTCTACTGTAACGAGTCCTCTTTCAATCGCACGGCCAATGATTGAAGTACTGACAAAGTCACGATACATCTCTGGAAATAGTGTTAATACGGTAATCCTCATAGTAGGCCTCCCATACGATGAATCATCATCACTTGCTTATCTAAATCTACGTTCTTTACAATCATTGGAATGTAAGGAATTAGCACTTCTTTTGCGTCTTCTAATCGAAGACGTAAATTATTTTGAGCACCGAGTGTTTCTTCAACACTGATGATTGTACCTAATGTAATACCTTCTTCATCCACAACCGTTAAACCAATAAGGTCTTTGCGATAGTATTCACCCTTTTTGAGTTGTTTACGATCTGCTTCATCGATGTAGATTTCACATCCCTTATACTGTTCTACAAAGTTGATATTCTGCAAGTCCACAAAGGATACAAGCGGAAAGCCTTTGTGCTTACGATAGGAAGCTACCGTAAGTGGTAGATATTTCTCATCAACACGAATATATACTTGTTTACCTTTGGTATATCTTTCTTCATCAAAGTCGGAGTAACTTTCAATCTTTACTTCTCCTTTGATACCATGCGTATTGATAATTTTTCCAATACAAATATATGCCATCTTCCTTCTCCTTTGTTTTCAAAAAAAGGATGCCATAGCATCCTTAAATCTGTTCGAACTTGATTGTTACTTTCTTGTTATCACTATGAGAAGCAACGGACATTACTTGACGTAATGCGCTTGCCATACTGCCCTTTCTGCCAATCAGACGAGCAATATCATCATTTTTTGCATAAACATGTAACAAAACTTCTTTATCATCTAAGCTAGGCATCAGACGTACATCCAAAGATTCTTTGTCTTCAACCATTGGCTTAACTAGATTTAGAAGTACCTTATCCAGCTCTGCCATGATGCTTACGCTTTCTTCTTAGCGGCTACCTTCTCATCATGGAACTTCTTCATGATACCTTGACGAGAAAGAATGTTTCTAACTGTATCAGAAGGCTGAGCACCGTTTCTTAACCAATTAAGAGCCTTTTCTTCATTTACTACTACTGTTTCAGGTTCTGTTGTTGGATTGATATGTCCGATTGTTTCGATTTCACGTCCATCTCTAGCAAAACGTGAGTCTGCCGCAACGATACGATATCTTGGAGCCTTCTTGGCACCCATTCTCTTTAAACGTAATTTAACTGCCATGGTATAAATACCTCCTATTTCTTACATGTTTATTATACTGATTCGAAATTCGCTGTCAAGTAAAAAACCTTTACATCATTAAAATTTAAATGGATTCTTTCCACCAAAGCCATTTGGGAAGTTTTTGCCTGCACGCTTTTGTGCATTACCCATCATCTTTTCTAGATTTTCTTGGTTTAAAGAGCCATTTCTTTGCATATTGCCCATGGAGTCCATCAGCTTCTTCATCTTACCAAACTGGTTGATGAGCTTATTCACTTCATCTACACTACGACCAGATCCACGTGCTACACGCTTCTTCATTGTGCCACGCATCTTTTCTGGATGTGCACGCTCTTCAAATGTCATGGATTGGATGATTGCCTTCATATGACGCATAGAGTCACTTGCCTTGGCTTCATCTAACATACCAGCGTATTGGTTCATACCTGGAATCATCTTCATAATGCCACCAAGAGGACCTAGCTTTTGAATCTGTTCAAACTGCTTTAACATATCATCCATTGTAAATTGACCTGCAAGCATACGTTCAGCCATCTTATTGGCTTCTTCAAGGTCTAACTTCTCCTGTGCCTTTTCTACAAGAGTAACAACGTCACCCATGCCAAGAATACGGTCAGCCATACGATCAGGATGGAAGATATCCATATCCTCAATCTTTTCACCTTCACCGACAAACTTGATAGGAACGCCTGTAATCTTCTTAACAGAAAGAACACCACCACCTCTAGAGTCACCATCAAACTTCGTTACAACTAAACCAGTTAATGGTAACGCATCCTTAAAGGCTTGCGCTACGTTAACGATATCTTGACCAGTCATCGCATCGACTGTAAGGAGAATATCATTAGGATGAACAAGTTCATTGATGTCCTTTAACTCATTCATTAACGCTTCATCGATATGTAAACGACCAGCAGTATCGATAAATACTGTATCAAAACCATTCTTTTCAGCATATTCCATACCCTGACGAACTGTTTCAACCGCTGGAGTTTCAACCCCTAAGGTAAATACTTCAGTATCAATTTCCTTACCTAATGTCTGTAACTGATCAATCGCCGCAGGACGAATCACGTCGGCCGCAATTAACAATACCTTCTTATTGAACTTCTCTTTACAGATACGTGCAATCTTAGCTACGCTGGTTGTCTTACCTGTACCTTGTAAACCAACAAGCATAATTTTCGTAATGCCATCTTCTACAAAGTTGAGACCAGCTTCTTCTGTACCAAGTAATTCAATGATTTGATCATGAACGATCTTAACGAGCTGTTGTCCAGGTTCTACGCTCTGTAGTACTTCCTCACCTCTGGACTTTGTACGAATCTCATCTAAGAATTCTTTTACAATACGATAGTTTACATCTGCTTCAAGTAATGCTAAACGCACTTCTTTCAGCATATCTTCCATGTTATTATCCGTTAACGTACCCTTACCGGCCACATTACGCAACGCTTTATTCAGTCTGTCACTTAAGGAATCAAATGCCATGTTTTATACCTCACTTTATCAAACGTCCTTATTTTATCATAGTTATCTCTGCTTTACATATAGTGAAGTATCCCAAATCTCTACTTATCGGATAAACTCAACCTTTTCCGCAATTAACTCCATCGCTTTGGTCTGTAAATTCACTTCCACCCTTCCCTTAATCGCAATGACAGTTCCAATCTTACATGCCGCCTTACAAGACTCTGCAATCCCACGCCACAAGCGCACAGTAAAAATATCCGACATCACTCCATTATCCGTAAATGCACGTTGACACTCAATCTCTATCGTCGATTGATTCTCTGAAAGATTCGTCCCTTGTATCAAAGGTAACGAATGTACCTTTCCTAATAGCACAAATGTATTTAACATAATCTACCACCCCATTCACTATGTACACTGTTCTATTGTCTATTCCACGAAAAAAATCGTTGAATGATTCAACGATTCAAAAGTTGATATTTACATCTTATCACGCATACAAAATACGATGAATATTTTTCCATTATTCTAATGCTTGCTTAAAGTCTTCCAGTAAATCTGTAATATCCTCAATGCCACAAGACAAGCGTAACAGTTCATCGGTTACTCCCTGTTCTAAGCGCTCTTCTACACTTAAGCAAGCATGAGACATCGTTGCAGGATGAGATAAAATTGATTCCACACCACCTAAACTAACTGCCAAAATTGGAATCTTTACTTTCCTTGTAAAAGACATCAAATCATCTTTACTCGCAAGAGAAAAGGATAATACTGCACCACCACTCTTGGCTTGAGACATATGAATATCATGACCAGGATGGGAATCTAAACCTGGATAATATACTTTTTTGATTTTTGGATGATTGTACAAGAATTCTGCGATTGCTTGTGCATTTTCGGAAGACTGTTTCATACGTAAGCCCATTGTCTTCATACCACGCATAATTAGCCAAGCATCTTGTACACCTAAGATACCACCAAAGTTCTTTCGAAATAGAACTAACTGCTTGTAGTAATCTTCATTATTTGTCGCAACAACACCAGCCACTACATCACTATGACCATTGATAAACTTCGTAGCGCTCTCTACAACGATATCAACACCTAATGCAAGTGTATCTTGGAATAATGTTGTCATAAAGGTGTTATCGGCTACCGCAATCAATCCATTCTTTTTCGCAATGGACACGATTGCGCCAACATCACATACCTTTAACAAAGGATTGGATGGTGTCTCAATATAAATCATACGTGTTCTATCCGTAATCGCATTTTCCACTTCATCAAGATTTGCCATATCTACAAAACTTGCTGAGATTTGATAACGCGGTAGAATCTTCGTCGCAAACTGACAAGTACCACCATACACTTCCTTTGGAAGGATGACATGTTCACCAGCATTTAACAACATCAAAACATTCGATATCGCACTCATACCAGAACTAAAACTCAATGCATATTTGGCATTCTCAATACAACGAAGACCATCTTCTAATGCATCAATCGTTGGATTGGAGAAACGGGTGTACAAATACTTTTGTTCATCACAATACAACTCTGTATTATGAAATGTGGACGTTTGATAGATTGGTATGCTGGCAGCACCAGTATATTGATCTAATACAGTGTAACCATGCAATAACTTTGTATTCTGTTTCATTTTCTTCCCCACTAAAAATTATGAATGATATTGGTTAGTAATTATTGTCGTTGAAACATCTACTTATAGCCTACACCCATCTATGATAGCTTTCAAGAAAGCAAAAAGAAAAAGCCACCTCAGTGACTTATAGATTACTTTGATAATCCTAACAAGGACTTAATCTTATTTTGAATACGGATATTTCGTTGTGCCTTTTTGATGTCTCCTACCCATCTACAGGAAGAATGACAGCCAGAACTACAATCTCCACTACAGGAGCTTACTCCGTTCTTCATTACATAACGAATATCGAATGCAACGATTACAACAACGACCATTAATACTAAAAATGTTGAAATATTCATATAAACGCTCCTTTAGTTAACTATAACTAACACATTAATAGTATACTTCTTTTTTCTAATTTGAAAAGTCAAACGCAAAAAAATTAAACGTGATGCACTAACATTGCCAAACGTATCAATTTCTCGTCTTTTTCAAAATCGATATCAAATAATTTTTCGATTTGCTGTAGACGATACTTAACGGTATTCAGATGAATATAGAGCCCTTCTGCAGTCTTCTGTTTTGAGTATTGTGAGTTAACATACATACACAATGTCTCGTAATACTTCGTCTCATACTTACAATCATACGCAATGAGTTTTTGTATTTTTAAGTCAACCAATGTATCTAGTGGTAATTGTTTTTCTAATTGGCTACACAAATAGGAATCAATTAGATTCTGGAAGTTTGCCTCTTTTCCCTTTGCCTTACTAGCTGCATATTCTGCCTGTCTTGCGTATCCATCAAGATGATGAAGTTTTTCAAACTGCATACTATATCCAACATGAATATTTGGGTATTGTTTCAAATCAATATACTTTGTGCTCGCCAACAAAAGATAACACTGTTCATTCACAATACCACCTAATAGGTTTACATCACTCTTCTGTATCTCACTTAAGAAAGAACGCAATACAGTAATACGATTTGCAATTGTAGTATCAATATATGCAAGCATGTAAGTACCTTTAACGAGATAACCAGTCTCTTGTAGTAATTGAAGTCCTAACGATTGACTCTCTTCATCCTTTTGTAGCAGCAAGGTAAATGCTTGTTCACGTTTGGAACCATGATTTGTTAATTGATGACGTAAGTAGATAGATGCAGCATCCGCAAGTAATTTAACATCCTCTTCACTAATTTCACTCTCCACCGCAACCGTTAGTTTTCCAATCGACTTCTTCTTTGCAAAAATATCGACTACATAAACATCTCTTTGATACTCTGAATCGAATATACGCAATGGTTTTTGAATACCATTCTCATTGAGAAGTCCTCGTTCTATCAATCGATTTACGAAGCTTCGTTTTAGTTTTGTATCTTGTAAAAACGATAAATATACGTAAGCATCTGGTACCTTAGAGCAGGTTACTAATTGATATGCATCATCCATAATCCAAATCGGATTTTGAACTAACTTCGCAGCCTTTGCCACAAAGATTTCTAGTGTTGCACACTCACTCACTAAATCAAATAATTCATCTTTTTTCATGGTTTTATTTTACCATGAATAATGCAATAGTTTTTAGTAGCACTGTTTTGTAGAGTTACAGATATATTTTTTTATACTCATATTTAACTCTGACTCATACTCTTGAATTTTTCTAATAATCCTATCAAATGGAACTAAATCACCAAATAACATATTTTCCATTCTTCGGTAATCATTTAAGAAAACATTCATTCCTTCGTTAGAAGGAACAAGTTTTACTTTACCTTCCATAATTTCGTCGTATTTTGCCCAATTACAACGATAAAATTTCTTTTTAAAATGTATAACAGATTTCAGCATTTCTAAGTGGGTTAAACTTTTCTCTTTAATATCTGTAAGAATCATTTTATAAACATCATAATAATGCCTTGAGTATCGAAGTGGATAATGACCATTTTTTCTATTTGCCTCCCTGTGAAGTATCGTAATCTTCTCATAGAAAGTTCTTAAACTATCCACTGCAATTACATAAATATTTTCATCAAAAATATCAGGATACACTTCTTCTATATATGTTCTTATTCTATGTCTATTTTTAGGAATTGGTTCAGCCAAGCAACCAATTTCCAAACGAATTATTTGTAAAATAAAACCACCATCAAAATTATGATACTTAGGATAATCAAAACAAATCGTATTACCATCTGTTTCATCTATATAAAATCTCTGAGTACAATCTTTTAGTATCTTTTCAAAATCTGACTGTAAAATAGGTAGAAATACATCTTTGAGAAATACCTTAGTATCTTCATTAATCTTTTTATTAAAGTTACTTTGCTGAGTAATACTTCTTTCTTTATAGGGCTCTAAAGCTTTATATCCTAAAACTCTCCAATCCAAGGCAATGTCAACATCTTCTGAAAATCTTTGAATTAAGTTAAATACTTTAGAAAGACTAGTCCCTCCTTTGAAAATTATTGAATCTTTATATTTAAATTCATTAAATAAATAGTTTAGAATGATGCAAACCCAAAAATCCTTCTCAACAATAGTTCTCGAAATTTCTAGTTTATCCGCAGTATTCTGTATAACTAGGTCTAACTGATCATTTGATAATTCAAGTAATTTATTCATCTAGAACTTCCTTTATTCTCTTTAAAACCCCTTGTATCCAAAAGGGTAATTTTAAAATATCAAACTTAAAGTTCTCTTGAATTCCACGCAAATATATGGAAAGTCTTTTTATTTCATTCTCTCTAATATTATCTTTACCAAGTGCTTTAATTGCTTGAATTAAAATAGATAATTCCTTTGAATAGCATGTGATATTCCTATTTGTTGTATGTCTAAAAATAATCTTCTTATTTCTGTATAAGTATTCCCTGTATGGACCATCTGAAATATAAATATATTCATTTGGAACCTGTGTGGATAATCCTGTGACATTTAATGCAGTATCTCCTGTAGGCGCTATTGTCCAAGAAAACTTATCGGCAAGTTTATCCGCAATTAAATTACTATCAGGAAAAGAATACTCATTTAAGACTTCGCTGTACTTAGGTTTTGTATATAACCCATCAAGTATTCTTGTAATCTTATTTTGCTCATTTAATCGATAAATTGCTGATTTAACTGTATTCTTTGTACCCAAATAGTAGAAATCATTTATTGAATAGATTTTACCTGGATTTTTCGAGAATAAATTTTCTATTTGATTAACAATCGAAATCATACACACATCCTCCATGCACCCAAAATTATATACTTTTGGGTGCATATTTCAATTACATATTACTTAAAGAATCTTTTAGTTTGATACTCTAAAGAGTATATACATATTGATTTCTTTTATTCCCCATAAGAAAAAGGAGAAATCTTACGATTTCTCCCGAGTGGGATTATTTTGTTGCGTATTCAGCTGCAGCTTCACCACAGATTCTTCCACCTGTTAGAGCTGTCATTAATGTAACACCTTCAACGAGTGGATATGAGTTGTTATAGATTTCTGCAATTTCATTACCAGCTGCGTATAGACCACCGATAACTGTTCCATCTTGCTTGATAACTTCTAGATTAGAGTTAACAAGTACTCCACCAATACCGCCTAAGGATACTGGTCTTGCCTTAACAGCATAGTATGGACCATCACCTAGAGATAACATGTACTTGGAATCTTTGCCGTATACTGCATCTGATCCATTTGCGCAATCTGCGTTGTACGCACTAATTGTCTTCTTTAATGCATTGGCATCAACACCCATCGCCTTTGCAAGATCTTCTACTGTATCACCCTTAAACACAGTACCGTTTTTAACACCATCTTCTAGTGCAGATCTAAACTCTGTCCATGGTTCATTCACACTAAATAGTGGTAATGATGGTTGGTATCCAACAGCTGTTTCTACATTCAATTCCTTAGAACCACCCTGCTCTACTTTCTTCACCATATCATCTGACATGATTGAGAAATAGTATTCACCTTGTGTTGCAGCAGCATTTGAAGATAGCGCTGTATCATAGTTTAAATCTTCTGGAGCAAATCTAGAACCACGTTGGTTCACCCAAATACTTGTTGCAAGATAAATAGCCTTTGCGATTTCATCTTTACCTGAACCTGGTTCAATTCCAGAGTAGGATGTTACACCATGGTACTGTTGGATTGTCTTACCCTTACCAGCACCAATTGCCTGTGACATTGTTGCACCATCACCTGTTTGTGTACCTGTCGTAAATGTAACGAGTGGGAAACCAACTTCCTTTTCAATCACATCCGCATTAGCACCGAAACCACCTGTAGCAAGTACTGCGGCATCACATGAAATTTCATATGTTGTATCAGAAGACTTAGCTACAACACCTGTAATCTTATTGCCATCTGATTTAAGTTCTACTGCAGGGGTCTGATAGTAAATCTTACCACCAGCATTTTCAAACTGCTTTAATAGAGCCTGATAGTAGCCAAGCTTGTTAGATTGATCTGCATATGCATGATATGTTGGGAAGCCATTTGCATGTGCTTTCTGTTCATTACCAACATAGACAAGGTCCATACCGTTTTCTTCTAACCAGTCAATTGTTTCACCAGAGCGGTTAGCGATGTTATAGAACAACTGTCCATCATCCATCCAACAGTTATAGGATTGCCAATACGCAAGAATTTCTTGTGTTGTAAATGTGCCAGCTACACCTGCTTCTTTTTGTTCCTTAGAATTAATCCCCATTGGTCCACCTGCAATAACAGATACACCACCAATATTCGCAGACTTTTCAAGCAAGATAACCTTTGCACCATTTTGTTGAGCTGTTAATGCAGCAGTAATACCAGCACCACCCGCACCAATAACAACTACATCAGCACTTAACTTCTCTGTCTTTGATTCAGATGCTTGTGTACTATCACTACCAAATGAATCAGGATCACCACCAGCAGTCTTAATCGCATTCTTAACAGCTTCCTTAATCGCATCCGAAGTGATTGTCGCACCAGTTACCCCATCTACATTAGGACTGTTCTTTTCAACAATCTTCTTTGGTAACTCTGTAATTGCAGTACCAGCAATCTCAGGTGTCTCTTTATTATCTTTAACTTCTACATTTGTAATCTTTCCCGAAGAAATTGTTGTGCTTACTGTAACCTTTCCGTTACGTCCATCAACTGTTTCCTCATAAGTACCATCTTTTACAGTAGTACTCTTCTTCGCTGAGCATCCAGCCAGTAGCATGCCTACGCTTAAGCATGCCGCAAATAAACGTTTATTCATAGTTCTCTCCCTTTGTTTACTTGACAAAAATATCACAAAAAGGGAGTTAAACCATTGTCCATTTTGGACAATGGAAGATATATTTTTTGTCAAAACCATTTTTTCAGGTTCTCATATCGCAACACTCGTAGATTAGCCAATCTACCTGTCCATATCTGTCTATAAAAACTTCATAACCCGATTCACTCATCCTACTAAATCTAAAATGATTGTTTTTTAATAACAAATATTTCTGTTCAAAGCATGTTGCATGAATACAACAAAGGCGATAGATTTTCTTTCTATCGCCTTTGTTAGTTTTGTTCAGTTTGAAAAACTATGTTTTACTGCTTGGTTGCTTTTGAAAAAAACAATAAATACACCCCAAAAATTAATTTAATGGCTGCATCACTATAAGCAAAGAATACTAAAGGAACATTTGAGAAAATATACCCCGTAATAATATTGATAGTACACATAGTACCTAATAAAATCATTGATTTTCCATGTACAAAATAGAATGGAAAAAAATGCAGTGCTGTAGCCAATAACGCTCCCAGCCATATCATTCTCCAATTCTCAGTGTCGAAAAATGGACCACCTATAAATGCCATTAGTACAAACAGTAATATTATTGAATATCTAGAAATATTTTTCTGAAATTTGGTTGATGAACCAGTGGATAGTTTGTTAAGTAAGCCTTTATTCATATTAATTGAAAAAAAGCAAATCATATAACCTATACTAAATACCTGCATATTTATAATTTGTTTTCCACCTATTAGGGTAGCAATTACGATTACTAAAGCAATCGCAATTAACCATAGCCCACAGGATTTTTTATAATTAAATTCTAACTTTTCATTTTCATATCCTAGCATTAAATTAAAACCTCTTTCTAAAATCAAATCTGATATTACGCCTATGCTATATAGAAAGCAAGTAAAAGGGTTATATTACAATATCGTAATAACCCTATTACCTTAATCCTCAATTATTTTTGTTATTTTCAATTCATTCATGAATCACGTTCTACAAAAAAAGAATCATAGTGTTTTCGCCTATGATTCACATGTATATTATTAGTTATTTTAGTGTAACACCTTCAGGCTTTTTAATCTCTTCAACATTATTGAGATTACGATAGTAGTATTCAAAATGGTCTTCACTCTTTGCCGTCCATTTTTCCTCTTTATTTTCTAATGAAGTTGTAAGAATAATCTTTGCCTCACTAGGAATAAGTTTATTACCTTCTTTAACCTTCTCCATCACAAGCTTAATTTGAATGTCTACAGCTGTGATAATATCCCTTGGTTCTGCAAACATATTACTTTCAAATACACTTGAATGAAATGCTTCAATTAAATCAAGATTGTCTTTTACATCACCGTTAAATTCTAAATATACAAATTGATTATCTTCAGATCTAGTAAACTTATCAGAATATGTTTCATATAGTTTTAAAAATTCTTCATTACGACCAAGTTTAGGAGCCTCCACTTCCGTAGCATAGGTCCAATCTTCTGTTTTTCTCCACTCGAATTGTTTCTCATTATTCACGTACCCTGTATAGGTTACGCCCTTACTTGGTGAATAGATACTTCTGCCATGATCCAATCTGTATGGAGTCCCAAAGGTCATGAGTTCTTCCTCAAAAAGAGCAGGTGCTTGAAAATCATTACGCATTCCTTCAATACTATTGTATACTTCAAAAAAAGCCTGCGGTTCAAATTGAATCATTCCCTGGCGAACCTCCATCTCTTCACGAATTGTTCTTTCATCATCACCTGTATAGAGATATTTACGATAAACTTGACTAACATACTCAGTACTTTTCGCATCTCTTAGTTCCGTTATAAAAGTATCAACATCTTTTTTCGCATTATGAGAAAAACTATGGCAAGCAGAAAGATTTAAAACAAGGATAAGTGTAAGGAACGTTAAAATTACTTTTCTAATATTTTTCATTTCATGCCCTCCTTTAGCGATAAATTGGATTATCTATTCCACTTGGAATATCTACATGTATACCAGAGTTGACTTTTGAATATGTCACTTCACTAACATATTTTTGATTCTTATAGTAATCATTATCAACCAATCCAGTAATTGTTACCGAGGCAGGCATGCCATCATCTTTAGACATCTTTAAGTCGATTTCCAACTTACCACTCTTATCATTACCATTAAAACCAAGAGATCCTAGAGAAGACCATATCAATTGCACATCATTTGCATGAAGAAAATCTAGATCATCTGTTTCATAATGTACTGTAATCGTATCGCTATCTTCACTCAATGTAAGTTGATCCTTTATCGTTTCAAAATAGAGAATTGCATCTTGTTGGATTCCAATCGGTTGATTGTATTCCACTATAGAGTAATTAGTTGTTGTCCATTGTGTATCTGTCTCATTTTTCTCATATGAATACATTCTGTCACAATAGTAGTCTTTAACGTTACCATTAAATGAACGCTTTCCTGATACATGATCTGGTCTTAATTCAAACGTACCTGTAAACTCTGTTTCATATTTATAAACAGGATCTGCTCCTTCTTTTGGGTTAATAACATCAGCATGCATCGAAGCTACAATATGGATTTCCCCATTCTTCATTCGTTCAAAACTCTGAAGAACTTTGTCAATCTTTTCCTCATCTGACAGTTTGCTCCAATTCGTTTTTTGCGTATCACAACCCCCCATTGTAGTAATCATCAACAAACTCAAAATAAATAAGCATAATTTTTTAAACGATCTTGTCATGCATTACCTCCTAAATCATATTGAACTTCTAAAGTTAATATAATTATAGATTGAATGCTAATATATCACAAGAAATGCAAAAAGATGCATGATGGTTAGTCATGCATCCAGCACAACGATTCAGGAAATCAAATGGCAAATTTACTTACAAATATTCTTTTTCATTTATTCTATTTCTTGGGAACAGCGTAAGGTTGTAAACGCTAAACTAGTTGTACCTTATAGATAAAAATTTGGAGCGCCAAGTTCTTTATTTTCATAGCATAACTAGTTACTAATTCAAAAAGAAATTCCAGATTGATCCTTCAGCATACTTTTCAAATTAAATAATTTCCATTATGTCATTAGGTTTAAGACCTAAAGGGCAAAGTCTATCTATTATATATTTACAATATTGAACTCCCTTCAAATGCATTTTTTCATCACCTATAAAATTTATAATTATTAATTTTGACTTTGCTCTAGTCACAGCAACATAATGATTGTTTATATCCTCCTTGTTTTCTAAGTTATAATCAGAAGCAAAAATAATTACTTGATCATATTCTAATCCTTTTGACGAATGAAGTGTCATAGAAACACTACGTATCTCATCTAACTTAAATGCCGAGTGATATTTTTTATTTAAAATTGTATTTATTAACTTAATAATATGTTCATCTTCACATTCATAATTTAAATAATCACCTAATTCCTTGACCTGGATAATAATTTGACTTTGATTATTCGATTTTATCAACTGATCAAGTAAATTTAATTTATTTTCTATGAACGTCTTAATCTTCTTATCACCAATCGATTGTTCAGGAATTTCATCCATAAAATCATAAACAGAATATTTTTCTAAAATAAAGTATTGTGCAAGAGCATTATATAACCAAGCTGTAGATGTAGAAATATCAGATATTGGCGTTCTGGAAATGTACGTACAATCCAGATTTGATTTGATCATTTGATTGGCATTACATTCTGCATCATTATTAGTCCTACTTAATACTGCGTAATTTTTATTTATATCTAAATATGGCTTAATTAATATTGGCCATTCATGTGGTAAAGATTTGATATAGATAATTGCGTTTTTATCCACTATATTTTGATATAATTTAATAGTCTCATCACTTAGTATATTAGAATAATTTTGTATTTGCTTGCATGACCTAAAGTTATCGGTTAATGTTTTATGTTGAAAATTTGGATCATTCAAAATTCCATTAAATGCCTCAGGATATGCACCTCTCCACATATAAATTGATTGTTTTGGATCTCCAATTATAAATAATTCTATTCCAAGATTATTGCACATATACATAAAAAAATTATGCATTGTTTTATCACAATCTTGATACTCGTCAATATATATTTTAAAATATTTTGACTGCAGAAATAATCGACACGCTCTTGATTGCTTCACTATTTCAAATGCTAGTTCAAACACAAAATTTTGATTATTATTTTCATAAGAACAAATAACATGATTCTCTTTAAGAATTTGCATTCCCGATTTAAATGTTTTGATTTTTTTTGAGTAATCAGTAGTAACATCAAAATTATATTCAAGTCCATATACATCTCTTATGAAAGGTTTAATAATTTCCTCGATTACAAAACTATTATTTGTTCCAATAAAATGATCAGTAGTATCTATTTTTAATCTGTTTTTTATTTCCTTTGCAGCTTTAATTGTAAATGTAATTGCCGCAATAACTTTATGTGTATGATTTTGTTCTAATTCATACGCTATTTTTGAAACCATTGTATAAGTTTTACCCGTTCCAGCACTAGCACTAACAATCATATTCCCTTTTGAACTTACAATTTCATTCTGCAATATAGAAAGTGTCATTTTAAAAGTTCCTTCAAACAAGCAAAGTTATAGTGATTAAATATTGCTTTACAGTCTTGTTCTTCTAAATTCTTTACCAAGTTAATCATATTATATTTTTTTTGTTCCTTTAAATAGCTTACCAAATTACCATTTGCCTCTGAGCATATTTCACTTACGCGTGGCCCAAGAACTTCATCTAAATCTTCTTCTAAACTTACTCTAGATAAGAATATATGTTCTTCTTTACGAATTTGATTTAATTTTTTCTTTGATTTTTTATATAGATTTCTTTTATCTTGCATTGTATTTCCATCTATACATGCTACAGGTAAGGTTTCCTCTCCTATTATTGCGTTAATACGCATAAATCCGATTGGGGTAAATTTGTTTTCATTATTCCTTCTTAAATCATTATCTGTTTTAATAAAATAAGTAATCCCCAGTTTACTAAGTATCTTAATATAAGGTTGAAAATCAATCCCATTAACAACTAATATATATATCCCTTTTAATAAATATAGAGGATCTTGCGAATATAGTATTTTCTCAAATAGAACTTCCTCTGATTGTCCCTCAACCAAAAGTACCTTATTTGCAAAAATTGCCTCACCTATTTCTTTATTCAAGCGCTGCCTTTGTTCATAATATTCTGTAGGAATTTGATAAAATACACTTTTTGAGCTAATTCTATTTCGATTAAAGATACGAATAAGATTTACATTATCCATTGCTTGTAAAATATATGATGAATGTGTAGTCATAAAGGTATATTTATAATTTTCATTTTCGAATAGTTCGTGCGATAAAGCAATTTGAAGTGTTTTATGCAAGTTGTTTTCTGGTTCTTCAATCAAAAATAAAACTATCTTTCTCTCTTGAATATCTTGTGCTAGTACATCATATAGAGAATAGGAGAGCAGTTTTTTTCTTCCTTCACCCGAGGTTGGATACAATTTATTAGATTTACAATCTTTAATATACGGCGTCACACTTGAGTACAAACCATTTATTGAAATTTCTGATTTCACAACGATTTCTACAGATTCATCACGGTAACGTTCGTATGATGGCATTATCTTTCTTTCAAAATTCTTTATTCCAGATAACGAAGAGATATTCTTATTCAATTTATTAATATTACCCTTTATTTTTTTGAATGTATTCTCATCTATAGCCTCATTATCTTTTAATAATAATGATATATTTTTTTTGAATAATGCATATAAGTCAACATATGCGTCAATATATATAACATTAAAAATAGTGTCAATTTCAAAAGAACTACCCCTCGCCTTAATTTCTTGTAAATCATTTAAAGAACCACCCCAATATAAGATTGGATTAGCCTCCATCTCAACGGGATCATAAGAAGCAACCAATTTTATATATATACTATCTTGGTTACTCAATAATGCACCTTTTACTTTTGCACGTAATTTTTCACTATCTGTATCATCTGTATCACTAATATCTATTTGAACAATTATTTCTATCTCAGCATCTATATTTTTTTCATAAAAGTCAGTATCAATCAAATTATTTTTTCTTACTGTTTTATCAAAAATAAACCTTAGTGCATAAAGAAAATTTGTTTTACCAATATCATTCATACCAAAAAATATATTTTTATTATCTAGTGAAATATCAATATTTTCAAAATTTCTGAAATTTTTTATTGAGATTTGTTTAAATTTCATATCTCCTCCTGAATACGAAACTATGGATTGTAAACTAAATTCCTCTATGATTTTTCATCACAAATTAATAGATTTTACAAATGGCAAAAAATAATTCCAATATTTTAATTCTGTGGATAAAATCTAGTCTTTAAAATCACTTAGATTTGCATCTCCAATACCATAGAATCTATCAAAGAATACTCTAAACTTATCAATTACTCGTTGCTTCTTTTCTGCTCGCTTAGCATCAAACCAACTCATTGGAGGAAGTAGACTATCAATATCTTTTCCACTAGTCTTCACTTCACCATTAAGCAAACAGCTTTCCAAGAATTTTCTCGTTTCTTTTTCCTTTAGATTTTCTTCTGTAATAATCTGCATTAATTGTTGTTCTTTTGCTTCCGCGATGAATTTATGCCATTCACTCATGATGTCATCAATATCGTTGATGCCAGCGATAAATGTGTCAATAAGTTCTTTCTTACTTCTTAGTTGTGGTGATGCTTGAATTGCCTTTTGAATTGTCACAAGTACTTCTCTATCCTGACAATGAGAATCATGATACTTCTGTACTAGTAAGAGAATGTAATCGATATTGATTTCTATGTGTTTCAATAATTCAATTTCAAAGACAATATCATCATTGATATCTTCTTTTTTCTCATCAGATTTTTTATTCTTCCAATCATCATACAAGTCCTGATATCTACCCAAATAATCCTGCAGATCACGTTCAGATAAAATTTCCTTGCCTGCAAACTCATCAAAAGATAAAAGGATATTACGCATACGTAAAATATTTCCAAATAACTTAATAAATTGTTTTTGATTATTTTCGCCTATAATTTGAGTCATTGATAATGGATATTTCTCACAGAGTTCACTAATCAAATCAACATATCCTACATGGTATCGATGGTCACTTCCTTCATATCCATAATAGTAATCATTGAATGTATGTAGTAATACAATTCCACCTGCATCCTTATCACCAAATAACGCTATCGCATCATCTACTCTTGTCTGTAAGTTTCTAAAACAAACAACATTACCCGCTGCTTTTACACTATTTAAGATTCGGTTAGTACGACTAAACGCCTGTAGTAAACCATGCATTCTTAGATTTTTGTCAACCCATAATGTATTTAATGTTGTCGCATCAAAGCCAGTCAAAAACATATTTACTACAATTAGTAAATCTAGTTCTTTATTCTTCATTCGCAATGATACGTCTTTATAATAATTTTGGAAACTATCACCATCTGTAGAATAGTTAGATTTAAACATCTCATTGTAGTCTTTCATTGCATAATCCAAGAAATCTCTTGATGTTTGATCTAACGCAGATGTATCGTCTATATTCTCATCACATAATAAACCATCTGGTTCATACTCATTAGGAGAATAACTAAAGATAGTCGCTATGTTAATCTTCTTAGTTGGATTCGCTGCCATTTGTCTCTTGAACTCTTCATAGTAGAGCTTTGCCATTGGAACTGAATTCACACAGAAAATAGAGTTAAAACCATTGATACGTTGTTTCTGCTTAATCTCTTTGATTGCACCTAATCTAGCAGAAGCAATTTCATCAATATTCATAATCTTATTGAAATTATAAGCACGTGTTCCACGATAGGTTTTCTTATCAAAGTTATCTAAGATATATTCAGTTACCAATGAGATACGTTCTGGTGCCATATACGCTTTCTCACGGTCTATGTCCCATACCTGCTCATCTTTCATATCTTCATCCTTATCCATTGTTTTAATGTAATCCACATGGAAAGGAAGAACATTCCTATCATTAATCGCATTAACTATTGTATATGTATGCAATTGATCTCCAAATGCTTGTTCTGTTGTGCATAGTTTTGGATCACGTACTGCACCTGCATTAGCTCCAAAAATTGGAGTACCTGTAAATCCAAATAAATGATATTTCTTAAAGTTCTTTGTAATCGCTCTATGCATTTCACCAAACTGACTACGATGACATTCATCAAAGATAATAACTAAATGTTTTTGATAAATTGGATGATCAGGATTCTTCTTAACAAAAGTAGATAATTTCTGAATCGTTGTAATGATGATTTTTGCATTATCATCTTCTAGTTGTTTCTTTAAGACTGCTGTAGAACGATTACTATTCGCTGAACCTTTTTCGAATCGATCATATTCACGCATAGTTTGATAGTCTAAATCTTGTCGGTCTACAACAAATAATACCTTCTCAATATATGGAAGTGTAGTTGCTAAACGAGCAGCTTTAAAAGATGTCAGTGTCTTACCTGATCCAGTAGTATGCCAAATATATCCACCACCCGCAGCACTGCCATATTTTTTATAATTAGTAGCTATCTCAATACGATTTATAATACGTTCCGTTGCGGTAATCTGATACGGACGCATGACTAGCAACATCTCTTCCGATGTAAACACACAATACTTTGTTAAGATATTCAATATTGTGTGTCTAGCAAAGAATGTTCGTGTAAAATCAATCAAATCAGGGATAATGTTATTCTTCGCATCTGCCCAATAAGACGTAAACTCAAAACTATTAGACGTCTTTTCTTTCTTAGATTTAGATAAATTAGCACCCGTATTATAGCGTGTAGTATTTGAATAATATTTAGAGTTAGTACCATTTGAGATAACAAATATCTGTACATACTCAAACAGTCCGTAACCAGTTCCAAAAGAATCGCGTTGATATCTTTCAACTTGATTAAAAGCTTCACGAATTGGAACTCCACGTCTCTTTAGCTCAATATGTACAAGTGGAAAACCATTTACAAGAACAGTTACATCATAGCGATTATCATGTTTTGCACCATGTTCTTTACTAACTTCATACTGGTGAATCACTTGTAAGTAGTTATGATGAATATCTTTCTTGTCTAGCAAGATTATGTTCTTCGATGTACCATCGTCACGTTTTAATACTTGTATATAATCCTCTTGAATCTTACGTGTTTTTTCTTTGATACCTTCGTTTGGATTAGCAATACTTTCCACTAAGAATTGCTTCCATTCTTTGTTTGTAAAAGAATAATTATTCAATTTCTCGAGTTGTTTTCGTAAGTTAATAACAAGCTCACCTTCAGTATGCAACGAAAGATATTCATAACCTTGTTCTTCAAGCATATGAATAAACTCATTCTCAAGTGCAGCTTCACTTTGATAACTATCAGAGCGTTTCTTTACTGGCTCATATTCCGTTACCACTGTATTTTCGTTAGTTTGAGCTACGATATTAAAATACGACATAACACTATCCCCTTATTAATTATCCTTGCTTCATTTTAAAGGTTAGAAGCTTATCCCTATAATACTCATATTGTTTTTGACGTGCTTCGATTTCAGAAGGAATTCCATCAATAATATCATTTGTGATCTTATCAAATTTATCTAAAATAGAAACAATTTCTTGTTGCTCATCAATACTAGGTAAATTAATAATAAAATCCTCTGTCACAGAAAGTGAAATTTGAGGTAATGATCCCATACCAGAAGCTGCATCTCTAAAAAACTCTAAATTATTTTTGATAAAGTAGTATAAATATTTTACTGTTACTTCATTATCGTTACTATATGCCCACATCTCATTTTTAAATGTAAATGGCTCACAACAGTAAATTGCATCAATTATCCCTCTTGATTGAATGATTACTGACGGCAATCTTATAATATTTGCATTCGGTATTTTTGACTCAAACGCAGTCGCTACAGTTTTTCCACCAGCAAAAATTCTTACATCACCGTTATTGCAACTAATCTCTTTCATTTTACTTGCAGTAATAGGTGTCCCTTTTAACCTTGTATATACATATTTAATTTTTATAGATGCATATCCAAAAACATATTGAAATAGTTTAATTAGATTCTGTCTGTCTGTCTGTCTGTCTGTCTGTCTGTCTGTCTGTCTGTCTGTCTGTCT
>JABZLM010000061.1 GCA_015256775.1 Solobacterium sp.
CCGTTACGGTAGAAGATTGTGTTGATTGTATGAGGCTTGATATAGTTACCACCATTGATAAGTACACCTGTAGCAGCTGCGAGTTCTTGTGCAGATACACGCATATTACCACCACCAATAGCGAAACTAATATCAAATAGCTCTGGTTTAAACTGGCTAAATCCTAAAGAGGTTAAGTAGTTTGTGACACGCTGTACACCTGATTTATCAATGACAGCTTGTAATGTGTTAATCGCGACAGTATTTAGAGAGAGACCAACAGCCTTAGATAGATCAACAACACCCCATTTTGTATTGTCGAAGTTATTGAATGTCCAGTTACCATACGTAACAGGCTTATCGACAATGGTATGAGAAGTTGCCCAACCTAAATCTTCAAACGCTAATGCGTAATCGAGTACTGGTTTGATTGTAGAACCAGGCTGATTGAACTGTTCGGTAGCGTGATCCAATAACATCGATCCACCACTTGCCCAGTTTCTTCCGCCCATGATACCAACAACTTCTCCGGTTTGGTTATTGATAACGATAGAACCTAATTCATATAAATCATCAGGGAAGTCGATGCCACCTGTACCAGCCTGAATACTTTCAAGCTGTGCTTGTACAGTAGGGTTCATGTTTGTATGGATTTCCATAGAAACGTTCATTGGATCAAGTCCAGTTACTTCACGAGCCTCTTTGAGGGCCGCATCGATATATGCTTGATAAGTATAATCCGTATTGATTGTTGATTTGGCGTCAATCAATAAGTCTTCAACCTTAATGGATTTGGCAAGGTCACATTCTTCTTGGGTAATGTAGCCGTGGTAAACCATCATATCTAATACTGTATTACGACGGGCAGTTGCTTTATCGAGGTAGTTATGTGGGTCAAATGTATATGGTGAGTTAATAACACCTGCTAGCATTGCACATTCCGCAAGATTCAACTCCCAAACATTCTTACCAAAATATTGTAAGGATGCTTTCTGTACACCACGGATATTACCAACACCACCGAAGTTCATCTTATTTAGATACATTGTAAAGATATCTTCTTTGGAGGATTTTTTTTCAAGTTCCATCGCTAAAGCAATCTGTTGTACCTTATACTGGATGTTCTTGGTTTTAGAAGTTCCCGCTTCATCATCTACGAAGTAAGTTAGCTTAACTAGCTGCATCGTAAATGTAGAACCACCCTGCATAGAACCATGTAAGACAGTTTCAATAATGGACTTCGTAAAACGTGGGATATCAAATCCGTTATGACTAAAGTAACGGGAATCTTCAATAGATAAGAAGGCATCCACCATTGCTTCAGGAATCTGATTGTAAACAATGTTTTCACGCAATGTTTGTCCTACGTCCGCAATCTTTGTGCCATTTGCGTCTAATACAATCGTAGATTGGAAGTTAGTGAAGTCATCCAACTTGAACTGTGGGGTTCCTTTTAAAAGCGTACTAATTGCGATTGCTCCAACGGCAGTTCCAACGAATTCAAAGCCAACGATGATAGCCATAAATAACGTTAGAATTCTAAAACCATGTATCTTACGCTTTACGCCTGGTTTTTTAGTTTGTTTATTTGTCATTGTTTCCTCCTGAGTTGAAGTATAACTGATCGATAATCTTTAAATAATCAATCGGGGTTACGTATGTGCTGGGAATCAAGTGCCCATTGTCTTGAAACCATCGATAGGGAATAGAGTGACGCTTGCTTTCTTTCACGAAGCAAATCACATCCGCTGCCTTTACATAATAGGTTTCGTTAAACACTGTCCATTTTACAATTAAAAAGGCAATTGCACCATGGTTGATTACATTTTGTAGATGCTGAACCTGGTGAGCATGTAATGATTTTAAAGGGAATGAGGTATGTGAAGCACATTCCTTAGCCTCAAAATCAACGTATTTTCCACGATAAATACCGTTGTAGTCCGTCGTAGAAGGAAGTTTAAAATAGGCTTCCGTAATTTTAGCAGCACTTCGTGCTGGATAATCTACTTTTACAATCGTAACCGGTGTTGGCTTCTTATGAATGACAGCTTTATCAATACTGAGATAAAACATATTCGTTACGTTAATATCTTTTTCGAGAACCATACCTCTACCACCGGCAGAAGTAGGTTTTGACGTATATGCTTTTTTCTTTCCGTTTGGATAATTGACCATACAAAAATTCCCATTTATATTATACAGATGTTCACATAAATAAGGAAGTTTTATTGCTTTTAGGATAGTGAAATGAGATAATAAATAAGCATTCATAGGAGGGTAGTTATGGCTGGTAAATTAAATCTAGATCCGCAGAAAATTGTTGATAAAGAACTTGATATTGATTTTAAGGGATATAATCCTGATCAAGTTGACCATCTTTTAGATGAAATCATTCAAGACTATCAGACATATGAAAATATGATTGCAGATTTGACAAAGAAGGCTGAAGAGTTGGAACGTACAAATGCTTCCTTACGTGCAAAGCTTATCGAAGTGGAAGGTAAGGTTAAGGCACAGGAAGACTTAGATCCAATTTCGCAAGGTGCTTCTAATGTTGATATTCTGAAACGTCTGAGCCGTCTTGAAAGACAAGTATTCTCAAACAATAACGAATAAGAAAATGATATACGTACATGAGGCAGTCGCTGGCACCTATGGTGTTAGAGGAAAGTCCATGCTCGCACCATCTGCGATGATGGTAGTGTTTGTGCCGGCCCAATCAATAAGACCGGGTATCGAAAGATAACGGCGGAGCGAGAACCTAAAACTTCGGTCATGGTTTAAGCCCTTAAGGTGTCACAGTGACGTAGCCGATAGGGAAACCTATCGGGTGGAACGAGATAAACCCCGCAAGCGAGAAACTCAAATTTGGTAGAGGAACTGCAGAAGGCGAACTGAAGCGTGATGCAGGTGCGAAAGCACAGATAAATGGCTGCCCCTGGAAACAGGACAGAACATGGCTTACAATTGTACGCATTTATGGAGGATGAATTTCCTCCTTTTTTCTTACATTCATACAGATATAAACAAATGATAGAATATGGTATACTAAAGAGCGGTAAAGAGAGGAAAAATCATGAATCTTCCAAATCGATTAACATTATTCAGAATTGTACTGATTCCAGTTATTATTCTGATTTACTTATTTCCATATAGTGCTTTTGGAGTTACGCCAATCAGTTTCTATGTACAACATGTATCTATCTCTGTGATTGATATCGCTGCGTTATTAATTTATATTTTAGCCGCAATCACAGATGCGATTGATGGACATATTGCTCGTAGTAGAAATATGATTACTACATTTGGTAAGTTTGCTGATCCTATTGCAGATAAGCTACTAACAACGACAATGTTCCTATTGTTTATCTCTAGAGGTATTATCCCAGTTATCCCAGTCATCATTATGATTGCGCGTGATACGGTCGTTGATGGTTGCCGTATGATGGCTAGCGCCAATGGTAAAGTTGTTGCGGCTGGTATGATGGGTAAGTTAAAGACAGTGTTACAGATGGTCACCGTTGCGTTAATTCTATTAAATAATCTACCATTTGAACTCTTAGGACTACCGGTGAGTATGATCATGTTGTGGTTCTCTGCACTAGTAAGTTTTATTTCTGGTGTACAGTACTTCATGCAGATGAAAGATGATATTTTAGAATCAAAATAATCGTGGAATTATTTTAAAACAAACATACATATAATCAGGAGGAGTAATTATGGCGGCAGAGAAAAAAGAAAAGACAGTTACCGCAGATAAGCGAGATCAACTACTTGCGGATGCACTCAAGGCAATTGAAAAAGAATATGGAAAAGGCAGTATTATGCGCCTTGGAGATCGTGCTGATGTTTCAGTAGACGCAATTCCATCCGGTTCTTTAGCACTAGATAGTGCGTTAGGTATCGGTGGTTATCCAAAGGGAAGAATCATTGAAATTTATGGACCAGAATCTTCTGGTAAGACAACACTTGCATTACATGCAATCGCAGAATGTCAAAAACAAGGTGGTAGATGTGCATTTATCGATGCAGAAAACGCAATCGATCCACTCTATGCTAAAAAGTTAGGCGTAGATATTGATGAACTCATCTTATCGCAACCAGACTCTGGTGAGCAGGCATTAGAGATTACAGAAGTATTAATTAAGTCAGGTGCGATTGATTTAGTGGTTATCGACTCTGTAGCTGCACTTGTTCCACAGGCTGAATTAGACGGTGAAATGGGAGATGCATCTGTAGGTTTACAGGCACGTTTGATGTCAAAGGCTATGCGTAAGCTAGCAGGTGTTATGAACCGTTCCAATACAACTGCAATCTTCATCAACCAGCTACGTGAAAAGGTTGGTATTATGTTTGGTAACCCAGAAACAACGCCAGGTGGACGTGCACTTAAGTTCTACTCATCCGTACGTTTAGATGTACGTAAGGGTGAAGCACTCAAGGAAGGTAGCGAAGTAATCGGCTCTGCCACAAAGGTAAAAGTTGTTAAGAATAAGGTAGCTCCTCCATTTAAGGTGGCAGTAGTCAATATGATTTTTGGTCAAGGTATCTCTCATATCGATGAAGTCATCAGTTTAGCAGTAGAAAACGACATTATCGAAAAAGCAGGTGCTTGGTTCTCTTACAAGGGAGAAAAACTTGGACAGGGCTTCAACTCTGTACGTGAGTATATGAAAAACCACCCAGAATTTGATGCAGAGATTACAGAACTTGTAAAAGCAAAGCTATTCCCTACAGCAGAAGCTGATTCCACAGAAACAACAGCAGAATAATCTAAGGTACTCTTACTGAAAACGTAAGGGTATCTTTTTACTTGATAAGCATGATACAGAAAAGATATTAAATTTGTTGTATGATGTTACTGTATGAAAACAAATTATCTAAGGTTCTATGAAGAACTTTCAAAAAACTATCAAACAGACGTAAAACGAAATCAATTACGTCTGTGTAATAAAATTGTGACAAATATATATTATATTGTATATCCGTTACTGTTGGTATATCTATTTGTAAAACAGAGTGAGAAGTTATTACCGACAATTCTAATTCCACTACTTTCAATTGTCGCAATAACATTATTACGTAAGGTTCTAGCACGTCCTCGTCCATACGAGGAATATCCTATAGATCAAATTCTAGAAAAAGAAACACAACATAACGCAATGCCAAGTCGACATGTATTCTCGGCTTCCGTCATTGCGATGATGTGTTTTACAATTTCTCCAATACTTGCAAGCATACTATTAGTGATAGCTGCACTAGAAGGATATATCCGTGTAGTAGGGGGAGTACATTATCCACGGGATGTAATTGTTGGATATCTTCTGGGAGTATTTTTTGGTTTATTCATTCTGTAAAAGTTTATGTTTTGTTGATTCTATGATATAACTTTACCAGAAAGGTCACATCGTATGATGTGTGGTGATTGAGAAGAACATGCGCCTTTAATCCGATTTTAAGCATATGAAAAGAGA
>JABZLM010000017.1 GCA_015256775.1 Solobacterium sp.
TTTGCTTGACGTTGTTTATGTGTCTTATTCCTGTTCAGTTTTCAAAGATCTCTGCCCCTCTCCTTCCGAAGAGTGCTGTATTAATATACCAAGTATCTATCCTGATGTCAATTACTTTTATAAACTTTTTGAGAAAAATTTTTAGAAAAGTTTGTCTAAGCTAATTCAAGCCTTATTCATTCTCAAGATTCTGGCTTGAGCTCATCTTTAAATAAAGCTGATAATACTTATCAATGCACTCTTTATTAAACGGTTCTTTCTCCTCTTCCATATCCATAATTAACTTATCCAATTGTGCTTCAACGATATCCATAACATCATCTGAATAATTCATCTTCTTTGCATGTTCGAAATATTCGTTTTCATCAAGAACCTGATATGTACGATCCGGATAGAGCTTTACATCCAAATCATAATCAATATTCTTGATTGCTTCACCATCATATATTGTCGGGGACGCCAAGTTACAATAATAGTAGATACCACTATGACGAATCATAGAGATGACGTTGTACCATTTCTTTCTATAGAAAAAACATACAGCCGGTTCGCGTGTAAGCCACTTACGGTTATCCGCTTCAATCACCCATGCATGGTCAGTAACTGCAACGATTCTGTCCTCATCTGCTTCAAGAACAAAACCCTTGCACCATGTGCGATGTAAACTCCCGTCGTGTTTAAAACTTTGAATGTGAACTGATGAACCTACTGTTGGATACATGAAAATCTCCTGTCGTCTGTTATTCATTCTACAACTGATTTCATATTTCGCAAGCGAGTTATTTAATTATCACACTCCACCTTTATACATACATTTAACAAAAAAACCTTCATGGTGATGAAGGTCCAAAACTTTTATAAGTTGAAAATTTGTGATGCGATTGAGAAATACACCATAATTGCAAGTGTATCTACGATAGTTGTAATTAATGGTGCAGCCATAATTGCTGGGTCCATCTTTAATCTCTTTGCAACAATCGGTAATACACATCCTACGAACTTGGAAATCATAACTGTTACAACAATTGAAGCTGAAACAACAAACGCTAGATATACATCATGGTTTAACAACACAATTCTAATACCGTTTGCGATACCTAGCATAATGCCCACAACAATAGAAATTCTAAATTCTTTGAAAACTACCTTGAAGAAATCGCTGAACTTAATTTCATCAATTGCTAAACCACGGATAATCAAAGTTGAACTCTGAGATCCACAGTTTCCACCTGTATCCATTAGCATAGGAATAAAGGACACCAGTACCGGCATCACTTCAAAGGCGTGTTCATAGTTAGAAATGATACTACCTGTTAGTGTTGCTGAAAACATCAAGATTAATAGCCAAACAATTCTACTACGTGCATGTTCCCACACAGATGTTGTTAGGTATGGCTTATCATTTGCCACAATCGCAGCCATCTTCTGCATGTCTTCTGTTGTCTCTTCTGTTAAGACATCAATCGCATCGTCAAATGTTACAATACCAACAATGCAATCTTCTACATCTAATACTGGCAAGGCAATCAAGTCATACTTCTTCATCTTTTTAGCGATGTCTTCTTTATCATCCCCAGTATATGCATAGATAAATTCTGTCTTCATGATGTCCTTGATAAGTACATCAGAGTCACTCAACATCAAGCTCCTCGCACTGACGATACCAATTAGTTTTCTGCTTTCCACTACATAACAGGTATACACCGTCTCACTATCGATACCAACACGCTTGATTTTAGCTAGCGCATCCGCAACTGTCATCTCTTTTGTAAACTCAATGAATTCAACCGTCATGATACTTCCTGCAGTATCATCCTTATACTTCAATAAGTGATTGATATCTTTGCGAACATCATCATCAACTTTATCTAATAGCTGTGTAACTAGATTTGCTGGCATATCAGATAGGAAATCAATTGCGTCATCTGAATATAGTTCATTAATCACATTTACAATCTCGGTATTGTTAAATGTTTTGATTAACCGATTGCGTTCTTCATTATCTAAATAAGAGAAAACATTTGCTGCTTCTTCTTTTTCCAAAATTCTAAAGAAGATTGCTAGTGTACTATCATCCAACTCGTGGAGAAACTCCGCAATATCAACGACGTTTTGCTTCTTTAGATATTCATGTAATTCTTTTAAATTGTTGCTTTTGATCCACTCTAAAACTAAGTCCTTGTTCATAATAAAAAATCCTCCCTCATGATTGACTGATACAGCCATCATAAAAAAGGACCTTTATGGCTATATCATTTATTCGTTTTTACATCCGTGTTACACTCACCAGATATATCATCCATAGATATAGCCTCCTTCTGGTTTCATTATAATTCCATGTTTATTTTAATCAACCCTATGCTATGATTTTCTCATGAAAACGATATTAAATAAACAAATAAGTGCTTTTTTAGAAGAAAGTGATAAGATTGCGGCGCTTTCCAATGTCAGTGCTTGCATTCAAACAAGTTACAAAAATATCAACTGGATTGGGTTTTATTTTGTAAAAGAAGGTCAACTCGTTCTTGGCCCTTTCCAGGGAAAACCTGCTTGTACAAGGATTCCTTTTGATAAAGGTGTCTGTGGAAAATGTTATCGTGATAAATGTGTGCAACGTATTGATAATGTGCTAACTTTTCCAGGACACATTGCTTGTGATTGTGATAGTCGCAGTGAACTTTGTGTGCCGATTATTGTAAATGGAGAGTGCGTTGGTGAGATTGATATTGATTCTCCTATTATAAATCGCTTTGACCAAGAGGAAGAAAATGAAATGCTGCAGGCTGCTTATGACATTGCACAAGCATACCTACAGCATCATTGGATTTAACGATATAAATCGTATACCATGGTCTTATCAAAATAACGCATTGCTTCATCAATTGCATTTGCAGCTGAGAATAGCGTAATCTTGCAACCACCTAACATGGTTTCTCTAACCATGTTTTTCTTTCGCATCATTTGCCCAACTTTCAGGAAGATATCACTATCTAACTGTAAATCGAGATATTTTCTCCACACATCTCCTTCTGCCGTCTTGACCTTTGCGCCTTGAATGCCGATTGGTCGACAATCGGAGCGATACTCCGCTAGATGCATGCATGTTGCGGAATCAAAATCACAACCAATTAAAAGTACATATCCTTTTAATTCATAGAGTCTTGCGGTTGGAGATTCATCTGCTAATGGAAAATGTGTTGATTGATGATTGCATAACAATCTTGCGTATCTACCCCATGCAGAATAAGAGTAGGTAGGATGTGAGGAAGTAATCACACCATCTCGAAGTCTAAAGTTTTCAACAACCGATCCCATGTAATGTACATTACTTGTCTTTGCATCGTAAGCCGGGATTGCTTCACGAATTTCTTTGTATAGTGTCGGTGCAACCGCTGGATATTCCCAATCACTCGGTTCGCTGTTATCAACTGACTGTGTTGGCATAAGAATTGTTCCGCCATTTTCGCACAACTCCATCAAGCCATCTACGATTGTTCGAGCACCACCAATTACACATCCGAAACTAGACATCTGTGAATGTACTTCCAAAATCTGATTGCCAGTAATACCAAGACTTTTCAGTGCTTGAATAAAACTATCTTTTGTTACTGGATCAGAAACTGTCCGTTTCATCTCTGTCATAAGCTTACTTAAAATATTCCTTTGCAATTTCTGTACCAACAGCCGCGTTGTTAAATACTAATTGAATGTTAGATTCAAGGGACTTACCACCAGTGATTTCTGCAATCTTAGCAAGTAAGAATGGTGTGCATTCTTTTCCTTTAATTCCCTTTTCATCCATTTCCTTGATAGCAGAATCAATCACTGCGTTAATAGCATCTGCTTCCATAGAATATTCTTCTGGAATTGGGTTTGTGATTAATACACCGCCATCTAAACCAAAATCTCTCTTTGCATGAATGATTTGCGCAGCTTCAGCATAGCTCTCTAACTTGTGGTCAACCTTTAACCCTGATTTACGTGTATAGAATGCAGGAAGTTCATCTGTTTGGAAACCTAATACCGGAACACCCTTTGTTTCCAAAATTTCTAATGTCTTTGGCAAGTCTAAGATAGCCTTAGCACCTGCACAGATAACTGTAACGTTTGTATTTCCTAATTCTTCTAAGTCAGCGGAGATATCAAATGTAGTTTCTGCACCACGGTGAACACCACCGATACCACCAGTTACGAAGAACTCAACTCCTGCCTTAGCCGCAAGAATCATTGTTGTCGCAACAGTAGATGCACCCCAACTCTTATTTGCGATAATCACTGGAATATCTCTACGAGATACCTTAGGAATGCTTAATCCACGCTTGCCAAATTCTTCAATTTCTTCTGGTGTCATACCAACAACTGCTTCACCATCAATAATACCGACTGTTGCAGGTACACCACCATGTTCACGGATGATTGCCTCAACCTTTAATGCTGTTTCAACATTCTGTGGGTATGGCATACCATGTGAGATAATTGTTGATTCTAGAGCGATAACAGGCTTGTGTTCTGCTAGTGCCTTTGATACTTCTTCATTTGTTCTTACTTTCATAATGTTTTCTCCTCTATCTTCATATCTGAAATCTTAGCGTTTACTTCTTCTGTATTTAAATTGCGTCTTCTAACTGCATCTTGTTCAATGCTGATAACAGCCGCACTAATACCAAATCTCATTGACTCTAATGGACTCTTTCCTGCAAGTCGACTTGCTACATATGCTCCCAGTAAGGAATCCCCTCCACCAGTCGCATTTTCCATATTGATTTGACGATGTGTAAACCAAGTCTTATGCTCTTTTGTTCCTAGCAAGATACCACGATCCGCCATTGAAATAATCACTTCTTTAACGCCATGCTCGATAAACCAATCCAAACTCTGTCTTGCCGTTTCTTCGTCCTTAATCCAAATACCAGTTAATTCCGATGCTTCAAACTGATTTGGCTTAAAGATATCTAGGTGATTTAATACAGACTTTAGTCTAGCTGCTTTATGCGCACTGACCGGGTCTGCCGCAATCCTTGCTTTTGCATGTGTTGCGATATATTCAATGCTCTCCATATCTAAGTTGGAGTCTATGATAATGATATCATCTTCATGCAATGTTTCTAAGATTGGTTGTAACATTTTTGCGTCCATACGACGTAAAATTCTCATGTCACTCATGCCAAGTTTCATATCACGATTATTATCTAATAACGCAATATACATGGAACTTGGAAGATCTTCTTCAGTAGACGACATGGATACATCCATTCCTAACCGCTTGCAATCTTCCTTCATTGCTTGACCATAACTATCCCCAGAGAAACAAGTCACAAACTTAATATTCTCACCAAGTAGTGCACAAATCTGTGCAATATTTCTTCCTACTCCTCCATAGGCGATGGAAATTTCACCAGGATTGGAATCAAAATTCTGTAATGGATCGATACTTGAACCAACGATATCAATGTTCGCTCCACCAATCACGCAAATACTACTCATGATGACTCTCCTTCTGTTTTAGATGTTCTGTTCCTTTAAGGGCTTCCTCTAGAATGCGAGCTTGTGCTGAAATCTGCTCATATGTATATTCTTCTTTCATTAACATCAAATAGGAATCCATGAGAGCTCGCTTTAAGATAGCGGCGTGTTCTGGTTCTAATTGATTTAAATCCATGCCATTTGTTGACTCAATCATCATTTGTAAATGATACATCTGTTCCATGATTCTAGCTTCTTGTTTTGCTTCCTCAAAAATCATTTCTAACGTCCATTCACGATTCGTTTGTGTTGCACTAACCATGATGCCATCAAATGGTACATCTGCCCCATCAAAAGATTCACTCATAATCATAATTTCCTCTTTTGATAATCCATCCATCAAAAGATAGGAACCATCATACTTCTCGTGTATCTCTGATGTAGATTCTTGCATATTTAAAACTTGCTTAAATCTTTTACTAAGACAGTCATCTCCGATGATTATCATATTAATACCCATCTGCTCTAATATATCTTTATATATTTGTGTTGCAGATGCTGATATTCCGTAAAATATTACCTTTTTCACTGATTACCTCCGTGTTATTGATGCAAATAAAGCATTGCTCTTTTATTTTATATCAAATCCATTTAAAATATACTTATTGAAAGGGGGACCATGCACATGGCTATGCCTATTTATGAATCCGCTGAAGACTATTTAGAAGCTATACTAGTGATTCAACAGCGAAAAGGAATAGTACATTCCATTGACGTTGCTGAAGAAACTGGTTTCTCCAAAGCAAGTGTAAGTGTTGCGATGAAGAAGCTGCGCGAGAATGGATATATCTCCATGGACAAAGACGGTTCTCTCAAATTACTCGCTCCTGGCAAAAAGATTGCTGAACGCATTTGGGAAAGAAATCGTGTATTAACTCATTTCTTCATCAGTATTGGTGTTGACGAAGAAACTGCCGCAAGAGATGCGCACAAGATTGAACACGATCTCAGTGATGAGACATTTGAGAAGATTAAAGAAAAATTTGCTGATCATTTTGAATAATCCGATTCTTCGGATTTTTCTTTTTATGCGATAAAAAGTCCCAGTCTATAACCGGGACAATTTTTATTTTTATTGAACCGGTATCGTATTTTCTTTTATCCGGCATCGTAGGTTTGAAACCATATTTTAAGCGCTTGCAGACAAAAATTCAATCCCTAATTTTCAATGTTTTTTAATTTTGCACAAAATAGGTAAATCCACCCTTTGCGACCAGTTTTGCCACATCGTTATAAATCTCTACTTCAATAAAATGAATATGTTTTCCGCGTTTAATATCTTTCGCAATCGCAACAAGACTTTCAGTATCTGCAGTAGAGCGAAGATAATCATAGTTTGCGGATACAGTTGGACCATATCCACCTGCTGAATAGAAGGTACATCCTGCCACAATATCCGCAAAGTTGTAGCTAATACCACCATATACTAGACCAAGGGGATTGATATCCTTTGGGGTAACTATCATTTGTGCCATCGCTACACCATCATTCATACAAATCATCGTCATATGGAATTTCTCTGCCGCATCTAATAGCAGTGGATATAATTGTGTCTCTAATTCTTTTAAATTTCGATGATTTTCTTCTTGTAGATCAACCTTCATCGCAGGCTCAAGAATCAACTTATTATCAAACTGTAGTGCAATCGCTACACGATAATCAAACAGTGCTTCTTGCGAAGTGTGGATTGGAATAATCTGTCTGGCTAGAGTCCCTATTTTCTCATCTGATATTTCAGTATGCAAAATAGGTACCAGCGCATAATCATCTTCACCATCTACAGTAATATCTTGATTACCACAGATTAGAATCTTTTTATCATCCACTTCTATGCGATATGTATCCTCAGCGATTCTTTCAATCTGTATATCACGATAAATAAACTTCTTACCTATCTCAAGTAAATCTTGATTGATGATTTTGGTTTGATTTGTTGTGATATGTAATTGTACCAATGATTTATTCGCTTCCGTGGTCTGAAGGATAATATCTGCTTGTTTGCTATAATCTTTCCCCTTTTCAGGATTCACATATAAAACGGTATTATTTTTTGAAGTTAAGCGACAACTATAGTCACCTAAATATAAAAGTTCTATCATGATTCCTCCTCTTTTACGCTGGCAAGTAATAAACTATGGATTCCTTTTGTCATTCTTAATTCAACATCTTGGAAGTGATTACCAGGATTATACTCATACATAAAATGAATATTTTGTTTCTGCAGGATTTTTATCACAGATTCAAAACATGTTCCAACGGTAGCCATGGCTTTATTTTTTGCGTTTGATTCTCTATCGCCCAGACTCAGATACACAGCGTTTGTATAAATTGGATGTTGTTCAAGATAGTCCACAAAACTCATATACCACACAGACGGAGAAACAGCCGCAACCTTCTCGAAAAGATTTGTTTGACATGATGCCCATAATGCAAATAGTCCAGCCAAAGAATATCCACAAAGATACAACTGATCCGACTCTATCTGACGTTCACATTGAAACCAATCCCAAAAACTTTCTAACTCAGATAATAATACTGATGCATTTCCTGCAAAATCATGTTTTCCAAAAATTGCAGGTGCAGACCATGGAGACAGTTCCCCTTGCCAATCATGGATAGCTACCGCAATCATGCATACTTGATTTTGATGAGATATTTTTTGGAATATTTGCTTATAATCCTCTGGATTAGATTCATCTACCAAATACATCAAAAATGTACTAGCCTGTGTATCTCCTAGTAGCGTATATTTTCGATTTTGGTACTCTATTGTTTTCATATCTATATTTTACAGAGTTTTAAGTGATTAAAAAAGTGTTACAATCTCCTTTCACTTAGAAAGGCACCCGTAACACTTAACATTTATTCTCTACACAACCAAATTTGATATAAAGACACTAACATTGGCACAACCAATAGACAATATGAGATGAAGAAATAAATATACCCAATACGGAATATCAAATAGACTGTAACTAACATGATGAGTGGGACAATAGATGCCATAAATTTGAAGAATCCATCTCTTCTGCTCAACTCCATGCATTCATGTTCTTGAATACCATTATTTTTAATCATATTAAATGTTTGAATTCCTGTTATACACGGAATAATGTTGATGATGACAATTCCAATTCCTACCCCAATAAGTGAAACACAAACCAATTGAAACATTGGCGTGCTTGCCATATGTACAAAAGGCGATAAGGTTAGCTTTCCATTCACATCCATTCCAATTGTATCAAAGGATGGAGCCTGATTCATCTGGACAAATATATATGCTGAAATACATCCTACAACAGCACCGATTCCTAACATGATGAATGATAGAACGGTCGTAAAGACAGTAACGATTCTTATTTTGTTAATTTTATTCATCATATCCTCCTGATATGCATAAGCATTTTAAAAGATGAAATTTCATATGAAGTTTCATCTTTATTTTATCACTTATTGTTGTGCTTTTTTCAAGTTTGCAACGGAAGTTGGACATGTTTCAGGTGTACAAGCACCGTTTGGACCTAAATCAGATGAGCGATCGATAAATCCTTCTGTATGTAACATGTGATGAGCCTTCTCACTTAGTGGAGCGTCATAGAACTCATTATACAACACTTGGATTTCAGGGTTATCCTGTGGTGCCTTGATTGGCTTGAGCTTATCTCTTTCATATAAGGACGCAATACGAGATTCCTTCGCAGCCTTGACTTGAGGAAGCTTATGACGTGGCATTCCTCCACCACCAATACATCCACCAGGGCAGGCCATTACTTCGATAAAGTCATAATGTGTTCCTGTTTCCTTCATATGTTCATAGAACTTACGGAAGTTACCTGTACCATGAATTGCGGCAACGCGTAATACTTTATCACCGATTTGTACATCTGCTTCACGACTATTTTCAAAGCCACGAATCGCATCAAAGCGAATCAAGTTAGCAGGTACTTCATCCTTTGTAACAAACTTATATGCAGAACGCATTGCGGATTCCATAACACCACCAGTATTGGCAAAGATAATTCCTCCACCAGATGCTTCACCCATTAATGGATCAAACTTACCATCTTCAAGATTAGCGAAATCTAATCCAGCCTCGCGAATCCAACGTGCAAGTTCACGCACTGTAATACTGTAGTCTGAATCACGCATCTCTTCTTCATTCCAATATCCTGCAGATGAATTCATTTCTGGACGACGAATTTCTGCTTTCTTGGCTGTACATGGTGTTACACATACAGAAACAATCTTATTAGGGTCAATATTGTTCTTTTTAGCAAAGTAAGTCTTCTCCGTTGCGGCTTGCATAGCGATTGGACTCTTCGCAGTTGAAAGATGTGGAATCAATTCTGGGTAGAATGTTTCCGCAAATTTAACCCAAGCTGGGCAGCAGCTTGTATATTGAGGTAATTGTCCATTACCATTGATTACTCTTTCAATTAACTCAGAAGCTTCCTCCATAATGGTCATATCTGCTCCAAAGTTTGTATCTAGTACGTAGTCACCACCAAGCTTACGTAAAGCTGTGATCATCTTTCCTTGTACGAATGTTCCGGCAGGCATACCGAACTCTTCACCAAGTCCTACACGTACTGCTGGTGCAGTCTGGAATACAACAACCTTTTCAGGATCTTGGATCGCAGCCTTTACACCGTCTAATTCTGAACGTTCATTTAAACTGTCAAATGGGCAAGATACTACACATTGACCACAATTGATACAGATTGGGACATCTCCGTTTGTAGTCAAGTCATAATAGTCAAATACACCGGCATCGATGGCACAAGCACGTCTGCATAGGGTACAATTCTTACATTTTGATAAATCCTGGACAATAGAAATATTGTCGTCAGCTATCGGCACTCTCTTATCTAAAAACTGATACTTACTCATGAATTTCTCTCCTCTATCCACACTTCTGAATTTACCATTATTTAATAAAAAAAACAATTCTAAGCACAGTAATTCATCCCCATGCTATACATCTTTTGTAGTTTAACATTTTAATAAATTCAGTCTATAATGAACTTAAAATTAGGAGTTCATTATGAAGACAATTTACTACTATTATGTTCGTCACGGAGAGACCATATTTAATTTGGAAAACCGCATGCAAGGTATAACAGACTCTCCATTAACTTCCAAAGGAATAGAACAGATTTTGCAAACAACGGAAGCATTAAGAAACCAGTCTTTTAATTCTGCATATACATCCCCTTTACCAAGAACAATTCAAACCGCGAAACTAATCCTAGAGCCTCATCACATGCATGCAAAAATCTTTGACTCATTACGTGAATTTAGTTATGGATCATGGGATGGAAATATTAAAAATGAAAGTGACCCAGAATATCAATATCGTTTTTCAAATGATCTTTTTGATGATTTAGGTGGTGAAAATCCAACAATGATTCAACAGCGTATTCAAAATGCTTTTAGTGAGTTACGCAAACTGAGTCACGATCAAGATAGAGTTCTTCTTGTTTCTCATGGAGCATACTTTAGACATCTATTATTTAGTCTTATGAAAGAGAATATTCCTGATGAGCTTCTTCATCGTGAATGCTTAATTGGAAATGGTGGAATTGCTGTTTTTAAGGATGAAGATGGAAACTTCTCACTAGTCGAGGGGCCACTAAACCAAGCGGAGTATATGAATCGACATGCTAATGATTAATTCAAAAATACTTGCATGCATTCTATCACTTTCTCTATTGTCCGGTTGCACGCATTTTACAAAACATGACGCAAATCCGATTCCACCAGCAAATAGACTCATTATCTTTACAAGTCATAAGTCCGAAGTATACGCACCAATTATCAAGGAATTTGAATTACGAACAGGTATCAGTGTTGAAGTACAAGCTGGCGGCACTACAGAAATGCTCGAAAAAATAAAAAATGGAGAAGATGCAGATGTCATGTTTGGTGGCGATGTTCAAAACTATACATACTATCAGGACTATATTGAACCTTATGTGGCTAGTGAAAGCTCATCTCTTGATTTTCGATATTTAGAACAACATGATAACTACACCCTCTTCTCCCAGTTACCGCTTGTCTTTATCTACAATAATAAGTTAGTCAATAACCAAAGAGCTCCACAAAAATGGTCTGATTTTTGTGATGAATCTTGGAAAGGGAAAATATCATTTGCTGATCCACACACTTCAGGTACGAGCATCTCTATCTTGAATGCGTTCATGACATTGAATGACCCTACATACATTGATAAATTTTATCAACAGTTAGATGGTCATGTTGCCAGTGGGAGTGGAGAAGTCATCCGTGAAGTAAGTACAGGAACACGATTGATTGGAATTACCTTAGAAGAAACCGCAAAAAAGGCAATGTTAACAGATTCAAACATTACAATGGTTTATCCTGATTATCTCTTCGTTATATCCGATGGTAGTTTTCTTGTAAAAAATGCAAAGAATAAAGATAACGCACAGAAATTTATTGATTTTACAATCAGTAAAGATGCACAACAATTCCTATCATCCACAATGTACCGACGTAGCGTAAGACAAGATATTAATCAACTCACGGCACTAACTGATCTCGCAGATTACCAAAATCTTGTACCATGGTCAAAATTTAGGCAGGAGGAAATACTACAATTATGGGACATTTCTACGAAAATAAACAAATAGAGAAAAGTCAGTCTGTTCGTATTCGCCTACTCAATCGTTTCATTGCGATTTCGGTTGTACCAATTGTACTATGTGGCTTTTGTTTGATTTTCTTGTTTCAAGCGATGACATTCAATACATATGAAACTACTGTAAAAAAAGAGACAAAAGAAATTAGTACAAGCTTTCAATCATTTTTAGATGGAATTGATAAAACTCTTTCTACATTATCATCACACCAAGAATTTCTAAGTTCATCAGATAGTGAATCAATATATAATACGCTTTATCAGTTAACCAACCCCTATCGAAATTACGCAACATTCTCAATTTACGATCAGAACGGTAATTGTATGTATGCAACATGCGAGCTTGCAAGTCGACCTACTTACTGGGGAATCTTACATGCATTAGAAAATCCATCTAAAGACATCATTAAGCAAGTTGATAGCGAAGACAATCAAATCGTTTTAAATATCGCAACAAAAATAAAACATAATAATAGAATAATTGGTTATATTGTCGCTTCTATCGACAATCAAGATTTCACATATCTATTTAGTAATCAACTCTCTAACGATGAAGGATTTGGAATTATCAGTAAAGAGAATGAACCGGTTTATATAAACACCAGCTTAGGGACGTCTGGAATTCTTAATAAGTTACATCATGCATGGATATCGGGTTCAAAGTATGATGATTACTTTAATGATTATTACATCACAATTCAAAATATAGGTAATACAGGTTTTAAACAAATTATTATTCACCCTAAAGTACTTAGTACATCTACGATGCATCGGATGTATCTAATGGTTGGCTTACTCGCTGCTCTTAGTTTTATCGTATGTATTGTTGTTGCGCAAAAGACTACGACCTCTTTTACACAGCCACTCAACCAGATGAATCAAGCAATGAAGCAAGTACAAGAAGGAAAGCTAGATACATCAATTCCTGTAGTACGCAATGATGAATTCGGAGTATTATCTCAAAATTTCAATATTATGACAGAAGAGCTTTCTAACTTCTTAGAACAAAAGATAGAAACACAAAGACAATTAGCCGATATCCAAATCGCGATGATGCAAGCACAGCTTAACCCACACTTTCTATATAACACATTAGATACAATCAAGTGGATGGCAAAAGGTGCTAAAGTTGAACCAATTTCTCAGCTTTCACAAAAACTTGCACGCATATTAAGAACTTCTATCGTGAAAGAACAGTTCATAACAATCGAAGAAGAGTTTCAGATTTGTTCCGATTATGGAGAAATTCAAAATATTCGCTTCCAAGGGAAATATCAATTCCTATTCGATTGTCCAAAGGAGCTATTATCCTATAAGATTCCTAAGCTGATTATTCAACCCTTAGTAGAGAATGCAATTATTCATGGTTTACGTATGAAAGAGACTGGCGTCATCCAAGTATATGCATGCAAACAAAATGACGCAATCATCTTATCTGTAAAAGATAATGGCATCGGTATTAATGACGAAATGATGCATCTAATTAACACGCATCAATGGAATCAAATTGATGGTCATATCGGTATGTATAATGTTGATTCTATATTACGTTTACACTTTGGTGTAAATTCAGGTCTTCACGCACAGCGTCTAAAAGAAGGTGGAACTTTAATACAGATAACACTGCCATATAAGGAGGAGCCATGTACAAAGTAATGATTGTTGATGATGAACTATTTGCTAGAGAAGGAATGGTTCATGATATCAATTGGAATTCACTTGATTTTACAGTTTGCGCAGTTGCCAAAGATGGTCTTCAAGCACTCGAAAAATATCAAGAAACATTACCTGACTTAATCATCTCAGACATTAACATGCCACTTTGTAATGGTATAGAAATGTTACAGCAATTACGTAATCAAGGTAGTGATGTTCAAATCATCTTCCTAACAGCATATAGTGAGTTCGATTATGCTCGTGATGCATTACGCCTATATGCTGCAGACTACATTTTAAAACCATTTGAAGATGGCACCATTGAAACAAGCGTACAAAAGCTTATCCCAAAACTTACTAAGGTAAAAAATCCACAAGCGGTTAATGATACGAACCGTTATGTCAAAAAAGCAATTGAATACATCGAACAAAATTATGCAAACCCTAATTTATCCATCTATGAGATAGCATCTTATTTAGAAATCAGCGAAGGACATATCTCACGACTATTCCATAAGGAAACAAACTATACCCTTGCTGGATATATTACGAGTATACGATTAGAGAATGCTAAGAAACTACTTTGTAAACATAACTGTAGAATCAGCGAAGCTGCTGAACAAACTGGTTATACATCTGTTGCTTACTTCTCTTCCCTTTTCAAAAAACGCTATGGACTAACACCTAGCGAATATCAAAATCAAAATCTCTAATATCAGAAATTTAAAAAAAATATCATTTTTCTTTAATTTAAAGCGCTTACATTCTCTTTTATAATATGACTAGATTCATTAATCAGGAGGGAAAAAATAATGAGTAAGCGTTTTTTATCATCAGTACTCTCTGTAGTACTGGCCGCATCATTGGTTGGATGCGGTGGAAAAGGAACTAATAACACTTCCACAAACGATACAGCCAATCAGTCTGAAATAGACAAAATTATCGCAGAAGCACAGACAATGTCACTCGAAGAGCTTGGAAAGAAAGCAATCGAAGAATCTAATGGTAAGACATTCTTCGGATTAGGTAACTCTAGCCGCGGTAAGTCTGCACTGCCATTATTCATCGAATACTTACAGACAATCGATCCTAGCTACAAATTAGATTTCGAATGGCAACAGCCAAAGAACAATAAGATTTTCGAGCAGTTACAAGCTGACTCCCTTAAGGATCAAGGAACATTCGCAATGACTTTGATTCAGGATGGTAACCAGATTGAATCAAAGATGAATCAAACCGGTATCCTAAAAACATTCATTCCTAAGGAATGGGCAGATGCAAATGGCGTAAAAGCTAGTGACTACAAAGGCTTCCTACCATTACAAACACTAAATAAAGTATTTATGTACAATTCAACAGGCTCCAAGAAATTCACAAACTGCTGGGATTTCGTACGTAAGGATACACATCCACTATTCATGGATATCGACTCAGAAATCGTCGGCAAGAATTTCTTGTATATGTTGACAGAAGATAAGTATGCAACTGAATTAAAGAATGCCTTCGATAAGCTACCAGCTGACGCAAAAGCGGAATTCCAACCAACAATTGATGAAGTTGCGAAAGATGCTGAAAGCTTTAACTTAGGTGAAAATGGTAAATATGCTTTAGCTTGGATCAAGCTTTGGGTAAATGGATACAATGCACAAACAGATGATGGACCAATTTGTACAACACTAACATCTGCATCTGCAACGGATCAATGTGGATTATTGGTATATTCCAAATTACGTTCTATCGAAGAATCTTCAGAAACTTCTGTAAATAACATCAAAGTTGCTGCATATGAAGATGGTTACGAAGGAATCGGTGGATTTGGATATTGCCATTACCTATTCTTAACAAAGAATAGCCCACTTCCATGGACAGCTGCTGCATTTATCGCATACATGACATGTACAGAAAAAGGCTTCAGTGCTTGGGGCAAAGATATGGGTGGTTACTCCTCAAATCCAGATGTTATGACAGCAACAGAAAAGACATTCAATCATGCACAAGGTGGATATGTTGATGGTGTAGATAAGTTCCCATCTAAGGATGACCGTGGATATGATTGGTGGACAACAAAAGGCCATCTCGTATTAGAAGATCCTGAATACTGTGCTTCAGTAGCATTCACTGTTGGTTCTTGGATTGAAACACTAGACAAATTTAACGGTAATACTTCTAAATAAACAAACAGTTATCATGAGGCACCCTACGTGGTAGTTGGGTGCCTTCCATTTTTTTGAAAGGAGACACAACTTGGATACAACAATTTCGAAAAAACGCAATGCGATTTTCTTTAATAAGATTAAAACCTATTTCACGCAACCATTTAATGTGATTCTGCTCATCTTTGGTATCTTATGTACGATTGCAACAATATCACCTATTGTGGCAATCATTCGTGATACATTTGAGATTCACCCAGGAACAATTGACCAACATTTAACTGGGCAAACATCAGGATTAACCCTCATCAATTACATTGATTTATTCACAAGTAATTTAGCGAAGACAAATCTTTGGACACCGATGGGTAATACTTTAGCACTTGCCGTCCTTACATGCATGATTTCAATCCTATTCGGTGGTGTATTTGCTTTCCTTGTGACAAGAACAAATATGAAGTGCAGAAAGTACCTCAGCTCTATATTTATCTTCCCATATATTATGCCGCAGTGGACATTAGCAGTTGTATGGCAGCATTTATTTAATTCCAATGCGGTTACTGGTACATCTAACGGATTGCTTGCCTCACTATTTGGCATCAACATGCCACTATGGTGGTGTGTAGGATTATTCCCATGTGCCATGGTATTAGGATTACACTATGCACCATTTGCATATATCTTGATTGGTGGTATCTTCAAGAACATGGATGCAAACCTAGAAGAAGCCGCAACAATCCTAAATACACCTCGTCATAAAATATTGACACGTATTACAATTCCAATGATCAAGCCTGCTATCCTTTCGACAATCTTACTCGTATTTGGTAGCGCAATGGGATCCTATCCAGTTCCACATTATTTAAATTTAACTACCCTTTCTACCAAGTATATTTCACTCAATAGTAAATATACTGGTGAAGCATCTATTCTGGCAGTTCTAATGATGATCTTTGGTATGGCAATTCTCGCACTCAACCAAGCATCACTAAAGAGTAGAAAGAACTATACAACTGTTACTGGTAAATCGGGACAAATATCAAAGATCAACCTAGGTAAGATTGGTAAACATTTAGTTGCATTTATCTTTGTTATCATTACATTCTTTACAAGTATCTTCCCAATTATCTCGTTTGCTTTTGAAACATTCCTACCTAATCCAGGTGATTACTCCTTCCTATATACAGGTAACTTCGCTAATCTAACAACAAAATGGTGGATTACAAATGAAAACATCACTGAAAATGGTATGTATGGACAACGCGGTATTTTATTCAATAGTACGATTTGGGATGCATATAAAGGAACTATCCTTGTCTCAATCGCCTGTGCACTAATTGCAGGTATCATCGGTACTTTAATTGGTTATGCTGTTTCAAAGAAACGCCGCTCGAAATGGGCTAATTACGTAAATAGTATGGCATTCCTTCCATATCTAATGCCGAGTATCGCAGTTAGCGCAGCCTTCTTCATTCTATTCTCAAATCAACATATCAATTTATTTAATACGTATACGTTACTTGTTATTGTCGGTGTGATTAAATACATTCCATTCGCAAGTCGTAACGCATTAAACTCTATGTTGCAATTATCTGGAGAAATCGAAGAAGCCGCAATCATCCAAGATATACCTTGGATCAAACGAATGACACGCATTATCATCCCAATTCAAAAATCTTCGATCATCAGTGGATTCATGTTACCATTCATGACTTGCTTACGTGAGTTATCACTATTCTTATTACTATGTACGCAAGGATTTATCTTATCAACTACATTAGATTACTTTGATGAAATGGGACTATATGCTTTCTCAAGTGCAATCAACCTGATCTTAATTGTAACAATCATGCTTTCAAACTTGATTGTAAATAAATTAACTGGTGCAAGCCTTGATGAAGGAATTGGTAATTAGGAGGGAAAAATATGCCTGAAATCAAACTAACAAATATCACAAAACGTTGGGGTAAATTCTATGCTGTAGATAACCTCAACTTACATATTGAAAACAATTCATTTATTACAATCTTAGGACCATCCGGCTGCGGTAAAACAACAACACTACGTATGATTGCTGGTTTAGAAACACCTACAAGCGGACAGATTAAAATCGGTGATCAAATTGTTTATGATTCCGATCAAGGAATCAACATTCCGCCAAACAAACGTAAAGTAGGATTCTTATTCCAAAACTATGCGTTATGGCCAAATATGACGGTTTATGACAACATCTCTTTTGGATTAAAAAACATCAAAGAAGAGCTTCCAGTAATGGATATTGAATTAAAAACAACTAGTGATGTGATTCGTTCATTACAAAATACAAATAAACTCACACAAATCTTTGAAGAATGTAAAGAGAAGACAGGAAAAATTGACAAGAAACGTCTTCTTCTAAAACTGATCAATACCTATACAATTTCCAAATATACAGCTGAAAAGATCTTCAAGTTCAACTTACATTCATCAAATGCCATCGAACAAGATGCAAAAAAATATATTCAGCAATTTGAAGAGAAAAAGAATAAATTAATTGCTGCACATCAAAGCAAAAATGAAACTGTAAATGAAAAATTTGAAGTCGTAGAAAATGATTCAGTGAAAAAAATAATTCGTAAATTAAGCAATGAAGAAATCGATTTATCTGTAAATCGTGTAGCAAGAATCGTAAAGATTGGTATGTTCATGGATCGCTATCCTGCTGAACTATCTGGTGGACAACAACAGCGTGTTGCCATCGCTCGTACCTTAGCACCTGAACCACAAGTTCTATTTATGGATGAACCATTATCAAACCTTGATGCAAAGTTACGTTTAGAAATGCGTTATGAATTACAGCGATTACATGTAGAAACTGGTTCAACATTTGTATACGTTACACACGATCAAATGGAAGCAATGACACTTTCAACAAAGATCTGCTTAATGAATAATGGTTTACTACAGCAGTATGATTATCCATTATCACTCTACAACAAGCCAAACAACCTATTCTGTGCTGACTTCGTTGGTAATCCATCTATCAACTTCTTAGAGGCAAAAGGAAAACAGAACCAAGATGGAACATTTACTTTCACAGTATTAGACAATAAGACAGCAGTCTTTACACCAGAACACAATTTCAACTTGCAGGAATGGTTTGAACACCGTGATGCAGAAAAACATTCTAATGATCTTGACGAAAAATCTAGCACTAAGGTTGAAAAAGAGAATAAAGATGAAGTATTCAAATATCATATCCAAAAAGTTAATGAGGACTATATCAGCGATGATGATGTAATCATTACAAATGAGGACTTCATCTTAGGTATCCGTCCTGAAAAGATTACAGTCGATGTAAATGGTAAGTTAGATGCAGCAGTTGATGGCTCTATGCCTACTGGTATGGAGTCAACATTAAAACTTAATATCAATAACTATCTTCTTACATCTGTCATCTTTGGTAATCAATCATTCGTCATTGGTGACCAGGTTCATATCTCAGTTCTACCATATGACATTCTTCTATATGATAGAAAATCAGGAAAACTCATCGCTTCTGGTTCAGTAACAATTCAATAAACTTAATCGAAGGTCAGAAAATGGCCTTCTTTTCTTTTAAAAAAGTACCAAACTTGGTATATTCAGTACTTAAAACTTATCTTCTGTTTTTCAACATCAACTCTTGCCATTACACCAAATGGAACAATCGTACGCGGTGTCGCATGACCTACATTTAGATTCCACACAATTGGCAAGTTTGGATTATTTACAATATCTACCAGAATTTCCTGATATTCCTTTGTATACATTTCATCCATTGGTTTTCCAACAAGAACCCCATGAATCACATCAAAGATACCTGTATTCTTTAAAGCCTCTATCATGTGACGGTATTTTTCAGGAGTTGGCTGTTCTTCACTAGATTCTAATAACAGTATCTTTCCTTTCCAGTCTTCTAAATTTGGAAACAGATCATATTTTCTACATAGTTCAACGGAATCACTATGCCTTGTTGTATCAAAAATATCATATAAACTATCGATACATCCACCTAATATCTTTCCCTGGAATACTCCACTACCTTGTAATAATTCAAATCCTTGATTTGCATGCATGATGCGTTTTGTACCGACAGCTTCTGCACTATAATCACTACGTTCTTCATACCATACATCACTTGGTGTTATTTCGTGGATTATCCCAGTTTCTAATAATTCCAAGAAATATTTCTCAGTGTATGGCAGCATCTCTTCATCCAATTCACATACATCTGGAAGAAATGCTTGTCCATAAAATGTATTGAGACCTACTTTATGTAACATGAAGTGATTAAAGGTTGTATCGGAAAAACCAAGGAATATCTTTTCTTTAACAGCATTCTTTAGTTCATCATGCTCAAAAAGATAAGGTAGTAAACGATACGTATCCTCACCACCAATTGCACAAAGTATCATATCAATTGAATCATCTTGAAATGCATTTAATAAATCACTTGCTCTATCCTTTGGATGTTCAGAAATATATTTCAATCCTTTGCATGCATGTTCCATAAATTTAACTTGAATACCCAGTTTCTCTAAACGTTCTAGACCAATCTTTACTTCATGTTGTACAAAATCTTCCCCAAGAATGCCACTGGATAAACTGACGATTCCGATTGTTTTCACTTTCTTCATAACACTAACCTCGTATAATTTTTAGCATTATATCACAAAAAAACACAGTAGAGTTTCTACTGTGTCTTTAAACATTAATTATTCACCCTTTTCAAGAGCTAGTGTTCTAGTTGTTAGATCACAAACCTCAGCTGGTCCATAGTACTGAATTGCACCTGGGTATGTGTAGCATGTTTCCTTAGCCCACTGTTCTCTGTGTGCTTCGAAGAACTTGAATGGTTTACCATCAAGTTCAACAAGAGCCTTTCTGATAACTGGCTTATCTTCGCCATGTCTTCTTTCAATGTTCATCATCTTAGTGATTGGCATACCACCAGCTACCCATTCATCAGCTGACTTAGATAGGTTAGAAACCTTTGATAGATATCCATTGTAACCATATTGGATCAACATGAATGCATTGTAACCTAATGAATAGCAGTAGTCCGCATCGAAGTTAGATGGGAATGCACATCTTCCTTCATAACCGAAGAAGTGATGCAATGCATTGAACTTACCCTTGTAAGTACCTGCAGCCTTTCTCTCTTCTAACTTAGCTTTCACGATAGCGGAGAATAACTTCTCAGATTCAATGAGAGATACCTGTACGTTTCCGTGTGGGTCTCTTTCTAAGAATAACTGCTGTTGGATTCCTTCTGGAAGAATTGCGAATACTGACATTGCTTCCTGAGATAAACCTTTTTCGATAAATGCATACTTTTCTTTCCAGTTTGGTAAAGCATTGAATGTTTCAGCCTTACTACCCGCAAGTAATTCATTAATTTCAGCGATTAATGCAGAGAACTCTGGGACGAATTCAACGACACCTTCAGGAATAATTGCTACACCGAAGTTCATACCCTTAGCAGCTCTAGCTTCTACAGAATCAGCGATATAGTCTGCAATCTGTGATAAGGACATCTTCTTTTCAGCAACTTCTTCAGAAATTAAGCAAACGTTTGGTTGTGTCTGTAATGCACATTCCAAAGCAACGTGAGAAGCAGAACGTCCCATTACCTTAACGAAATGCCAGTACTTCTTAGCAGAGTTAGCATCTCTTTCAATATTACCGATAACTTCGCTATATGTCTTAGTAGCTGTATCGAAACCAAATGAACATTCAATATCTTCATTCTTTAAGTCACCATCGATTGTCTTAGGGCAACCAATTACCTGTACACCAGCATCATGTGCTGCAAAGTACTCAGCTAAAACAGCAGCGTTTGTATTGGAGTCATCACCACCGATAATAACAATCGCTGTGATACCGTGCTTCTTACATACTTCAGCCGCAACTGCAAACTGCTCTTCTGTTTCAAGCTTTGTTCTACCAGAACCGATGATATCAAATCCACCAGTATTTCTATACTGATCGATATAAGCATCATCGAAAATTAAATAATCATCTTCAAGTAATCCACTTGGACCCTTCTTAAATCCATATAATACATTTTCTGGATTTGTTGCCTTTAAAGCATCATATAGACCGCACACTACGTTGTGTCCACCAGGTGCCTGTCCACCAGAAAGGATAACACCTACAACCTGCTTCTTCGCTACGGATGTATTTTGTCCCTTTTGGAATGTAATTTCTTTCTTACCATAAGTATTTGGGAATAAAGCCTTGATCTTTTCCTGATCAGCAACGCTTGTTGTCTCTTCCCCTTCCAAAACTGAAATCTCAGAGATGCCGTTTCTTAGCATCTTTGGAAGCTTTGGTGCATACTGATATCTAGCTTTTTGTAGTGGTGATAAATCTGTCATATTTTTACTCCTTTTCGATTTAAACCTCATTATTAGAATACCACAACTTTTTTGAAATAAACATACAGAAGATTTGCCCGATTGACTCATATTTAACCATGATTTTATAAATAGAATACCGATATAAAAACATCGCCATAATAGCGATGCTTTAAAGATTTATATTTGCTTTTGAATATACTTTACTACTTTGATTAGTTTACTCTTCTTCCATTCTCCATCTTCAGCCTTTTTCGCAAGTGGATAAATCAATTGGAAGTCAAGTGCTTCTCCCTCTACACGACCGCTTCGCTTAGGAGCCAAGAAGTTTTCTTCCCACTTCTTTTCACTTGCATTCTGATATTCCTTTGGATTCAAGTAAATTAACTGTCTCTTATATGCAGAAATCATCATCTTAGCCGCAAGTGCTTCTAAGTTTCGATACTCTTCTTCTTGTACATCTACAAAGATATCAGGCAATTTTGCGGTACGCACATGTTCTAACGCACGATTGATACGAATACCACATGCATCCCATGTAAACTTCTTTTCAGTGAAGTTAATTTTAACCAAAATACCATGCTCTGTATTGTATTGTGCACGTTGATAATCAGTATCAAAGATAAAATTTCCAAGGGAATAGAAAATAACTTTATCATTTACTATTTCATAGTTCATTGGAACGTGAGGATGATGTGCTACCACAATATCTGCACCCATCTCTAAGAATTTATGATAACGCTCCCTGGTATAAGAAGAAGGTAATGATGTAAATTCTTCTCCACCATGGCAAACAATTACACACCAACGGCAGGTCTTTTTGATTTCATCAATATTTTTCTGGATGCGTTCCATATCATTCCAAAGAAGACATCCAGCACGGTTAGTATCAGCCGGTTTACAACCTCTACGATAACCAACGCTAAATAAACCGATTCCACCTGCTTCATCAAACAATAAAGGTCTAGCAGCTTCCTCAATATCCATCCCTGCACCAACTGTTTGAACATGATTTTTATCTGCAAGCTTTATCGTTTGTGCTACACCTTCTTCACCAGCATCTAAGATATGATTATTACATAAGTTCCAAACATCTGCATGCATGTTATTCAATACTTTAATTGCCTTTGGATTCATTGCATGAATGAGTTGTTTAACACCAGATGTATCATCTTGTGGTGGCAAGTCAATGAGTGCCCCTTCCACATTTGCTACAACATGATCACCACTATGCAAAAAACGCAAAACACCATCTGTAATCAGATGCTTATCTTCCCATTTTTTATCCATGTACTTATCAAAGCCAATATCGCCTGTAAATACAAATGAACTCTTCTTTTTCATATCGTCACCATGTTATTTAATCTTTCACATCATAGTATAAGTTTTGTTCTCTTTCAATTCTAATCCTTTACTAAGAGATTATTCATCTTAAATTGTAATTGTCACAAAGACACTATTCTGTCCTTTGATTAGTTCGAAACCAGCTTCTTCATAAATTCTGATTTCTTCCTTTGCGTTTACATCCACCAAGGTCATCATTGTGTTTATTCCATTCATTTGAATGGCTTTTGATAAGAGTGCTTGTTCATATCCTAAGTTTTGATACTCAGGTAATACAATTAAACTATATGGCTCATTTTGTTTATAAGCATATGTAACATCTAAATATCCAACTAACTGTTCTTGATGAATTGCCAAGAATACTCTAAAACGATCGAGTGCAGATAATACCTTTTCCGCTGTCCAATAGGTTTCCTTAACGTGTATATCAATATATTCCTGTTTCCACCTTTTGCTATAAAGTTGAACATCTAACGTATATTCTTTATTTGTTGTTGATCTAGCAATCATTCTTTGTTGTTCATTTTCAAAGATTGCATTCTTTGAGGTAAGTATATTCTTTAACAGGATATTTTTCGGATTTATGACGAAGTCACAACGATATCCTTTATAATTCTTCTCTAAATATTCAAATAGTTCATTGTATGCATGTTCAGACTTTGATAAACCAATTATCATCTCAATATATTTTTCGGTAGGTAAAATCAGTAATACGAATATTCCATCAATACTACCATTATAAATATTTACATATACATGTTGATCTTTTTTCTCAAAAGCACCATACAGATTGTTACTATCATACAAATAATGAGGATCAACATAGCATGCATCACTACATATATCTTTGATAAATGCCTCATATTCATCTAGAGAAGTAATTTCTTCTAACATATTATTTTGGTACCTTTCTTTTAAATATCTCTATTCTCTAATGAATTTGC
>JABZLM010000062.1 GCA_015256775.1 Solobacterium sp.
GTTAACAGCATTATTAGCTAGTGCAACAATGGCTTTGTCACTTGTAGGATGCTCAGCAGGAAAAACATATACTGGTGAAGCATACGGACATGACAAAGAAAATCCAGTTAAAGTTACTTTAACAATCAAAGACAAGACAATCACTAAGGTAGAAGTTGATGCGTCTCACGAAACAAATGGGATTGGCTCAAAAGCAGCAGAGACAATGCCAGGTGCAATCGTCGCAGCTAACTCATTAGATGTTGATGGGGTATCAGGTGCTACACAGACATCTAAGGCAATCATCGAGGCAGCTACAGCAGCTTTGAAACAAGCAGGACTAGAACCATCTGACTTAGTAAGTAAGAATACAAGCACAACAAAAGCAAAGGATATTGAAGAAACAGTAGATGTTGTTGTAGTTGGTGCAGGTGGAGCTGGTATGACAGCTGCTATTACCGCGACAGATGCAGGCAAGAAAGTTATCGTAGTAGAAAGCCAACCAATTGCTGGTGGTAACTCTGTACGCTCAACTGGTGGTATGAATGCGGCTAAGACACCATACCAAGATAAGAATGAATTTAAAGAGGCTGCAGGTGTTGAAAAGACATTAGCGACTGCTGCAGAGAAGTTCGCAGATAATGAAACAATCACAGCATTAGCAGCTACAGTTAAGTCACAATGGGATGCATACCAAGCAAACCCACAGGGCTATTTCGATTCTGTTGAATTAATGGAATTAGATACAATGATTGGTGGTAAGGGTAAGAATAACCCAGAACTCGTTAAGGCTCTTGCAGAAAATTCTGCAGATGCTATCGAGTGGTTAGCATCTATCGGTGCTGAAGTTAAGAATGTTGGAGCATTTGGTGGTGCTTCTGTTAAGAGAATCCACCGTCCAGTAAACGCTGATGGCAAGGTAACTGCTGTTGGTGCATACATTGTTCCTATTTTAGAAAAGAACCTACAAGATCGTAATGTACAGTTCTTATTTGATACAACAGCGAACGAAATCATCATGAAGGATGGAAAGGCAGTTGGTATTAAGGGTACAGGTAAGGATGGTCATAAGGTCACAATTAATGCGAAGTCAGTTGTTATCGCAACTGGTGGATTCGGTGCTAACGCTGAAATGGTTGAAAAGTACAAGCCAGAATTAAAGGGCTTTGCGACAACAAATGCAGAAGGTGCACAGGGTCAAGGTATTGATATGGCTACAGCAGTAGGTGCTGCTACAGTGGATATGAATCAGATTCAGATTCACCCAACAGTACATATCGAAGAAGATGGTAATGCACACCTAATCACAGAAGGTCTTCGTGGAGATGGTGCTATCTTAGTTAACGCTGAAGGTAAGAGATTCTACGATGAAGTTTCTACACGTGATAAGGTATCTGCTGCAATCATCGAACAAACAGATAAGAGCGCATGGTTAGTTGTTGACCAGGCAATGGTTGATAAGTCCGCAGTTATCGCAGGTTATATCAAGTCTGGTTACACAGTAACAGGTGCTACATATGAAGAACTCGCAAAGGCTATGGGTGTTGATGAAGCTACATTTACAAGCACAATGAACACTTGGAACCAAGCAGTAGAAGCTAAGAGTGACGCAGAATTTGGTCGTACAAGTTTCGCAAATCCATTGACGACAGCTCCATACTATGCAATTAAGATTACACCAGCGGTTCACCATACAATGGGTGGTATCGTAATCAATCCTAAGGCAGAAGTATTAAACGAAAAGGGAGAAGCTATCTCTGGATTATACGCTGCTGGTGAAGTAACTGGTGGTGTTCACGGTGCTAACCGCTTAGGTGGTAATGCAGTAGCTGACTTTGTAGTATTCGGTAGAATTTCTGGACAAAGTGCAGCAGACAACGCTAAATAATCACATTTACATAAGGGATGCCGATGAGGTATCCTTTTTGTATACATGGGAGAACATATGAAACTAAAAGACGTATTACGTCAGTACGACAAACAATCATTATATTTTTATGCTAGAGATTTAGGAATCCAAGCTGCAAATAAAATCGCAATGGAAGAACTATATGAAAAGATGGTCGAAACCATTCTCTTGCATCATCATATCGAAAATCGACTTTCTATATTAGATGATGAAACGTATCGGGTATTCATGCAAGTATTTAGAGATGAGGAAGTTAGAGAAGAAGATAATCTACGTTTAGAGCGCTTATTGGATTATGATTTGATTGCATTTGAAGGAGAAGAACTCTTTGTTGTGGAAGAAGTAAAAGATATCTTTTTGCGCTGTCAAAATGATTCAACCTTCCAACAACAACGTTTACAGAAAGTGTGGTTATTACAGTGTCAACAGGTGTTAACGCACTATTGGGGCGAGTGTTCTATTGAACAGTTTTATAAGGTACTTTTGTTAAAAGATTGCTTTGTGGAAGATGTTGATATCCAAGCTCTTTTACAACAACTTCCAGTAGGAGAGGTACAGATCGCAATAAAGGAGAACCAAGTTTATTGGCGCTCACTTTTAAACTCCTCCATGTTGAAGGAGTATCGAAAGTCTCAACAACGCTTTGATTATTATCTTCCTACAGTTGATGAAATTAAGATGTTGTTTGAATATGATTACGATATACAACAAGAAGGCATACAAAGATTGAAAACAATCCTATTAACGAAAGAGTTAGAGGAGGATGATGTGGATAAACTTCTTCATGAAGTATGGAATGATCTTTCCTATGGCTTAGACTATGAAGGTATCTTTGCACGTTGTTTAGAGAAGACGGGGTTAACATCTACAGAATTACCGCTATCTTTAATAAAGGATATTGATGAAAATTGTCGTAAGTTTATCTATCGTGGACATACATATCTTGAAACAATCAATGGAACAATTGGGCATATGGATCACGTGAAATATTGATTGGTGTTATAATTCCGTATAATTTGAGGAAAGAGGATTATATGTTATTGAGTACAACAATCGGTATATTAATACCATTTGTCGGCACATCTTTAGGTGCCGCAATGGTATTTGTCTTAAAAGATAAAATGAGTGAGAAACTGCAGAAGGGGTTAACTGGATTTGCGGCAGGTGTCATGGTAGCCGCATCGTTTTGGAGTTTATTAGTTCCTGCTTTAGAACAGTCTTCTTCACTTGGAAAGTTATCCTTTCTTCCTGCCGCAATCGGCTTTTTGGTAGGAGTAGGTTTCTTGTTATTCTTAGATGAAGTAACACCACATATGCACATGGACAACACCGAAGAAGGTCCAAAAGAGAATCGTTTATCACGTTCGATGAAACTGATTCTGGCGGTCACACTACATAATATTCCAGAAGGAATGGCAGTCGGTGTTGTTTATGCGGGTTGGTTAAACGGAAATAGTTCTATTACATACTTTGGTGCACTAGCCTTGGCACTTGGTATCGCTATTCAAAACTTCCCAGAAGGTGCGATTGTTTCAATGCCACTTAGAGCTGAGAAAATGCCAAAGTGGAAGACCTTCATGTATGGAGTCTTATCTGGATTGGTAGAACCAATTGGTTCAATTATTACCATCTTATTTGCGACACAGGTCGTACCATTACTTCCATACTTCTTGAGTTTTGCGGCAGGTGCGATGATGTATGTTGTTGTGGAGGAGTTAATTCCTGAGATGTCGGAAGGAAAACATACAAACATTGGAACTGTCGTATTCTCATTAGGCTTTGTGACAATGATGATTCTAGATGTAGCACTTGGATAAAAAATAAAACGATTCTTCACAGTGAAGAATCGCTTTTTATATTTTCTCTTTTTTAGAGTATTTGTTTGGGTTAATTATGCAGAAACTTCTGCATAAGATTCATAGCGGTACTCGTTAATAATATTGATTGTACCGGATTCAGCTTCACGGACTAGTTCAGCTTGTCTGCTGGCATCTGCGTATTCAATGACTGTACTACCGTTGCTGTTTGCTGTGTATTCAATTCTATAGCTCAATATGAAAACCTCCTTTTCTTTCTCTTTGATAAATGAAATGTATTGTTACAACTTCTTTATCTGTGGAAGATTATAGGGCAGATTAAAAAAATTTGCAAATTGAATGCATAGAAAAAAGTCTTCCGAAGAAGACTTTTAGAAGTAAATATAGACTGTAACAGTAGAGCCTTTCTTGACTTTCTTACCAATTACGCTATTACCATTACTATCACGTACATCCTGAACTCTACCACTCATGGATGCGATAGTATCTCCGACAGCACGGTTGATTGTGATACCATTTGCGTTACCCCATTCAACATATTGACGAGGGTCACTGTAACTTGGTACTGCGACTTTCGCTACTGGTGTACGGAAGGTTACGCAGACTTCATTTGAAGCGACTGTATCATTCTTTTCGTATCCATAGTAACCACATACTTGTGTATCTGTATCTGGTTGCAGACCATCAATAACTTTCGATAACTGATCGGCTGTGTAGTTGATTGTTGCGACTACAGCACTATTCTGTACGATGCGAGCCTTGTATGTAATTGGACCAGTAATCCATGAGATATCGAAGGTCTTATCATCGTGACTTTCTTCAACAAGCTTCGCTGCATCTGGATATGGTGCCCAAGCAAAGTTTACAGTATCGTTATTCTCATCGTAGGATGCTGTAAAGGAGGATAGGTTTTGAGGAGTTGTAATAAGGTTTGTATATGTACCGAGTTTTGCATACTCCGTCTTGACAAGACCTGTTGATACATAATCGGATGGGATTGTATCATCTGGTGCGACATATGGGTATAGACCTTTGATATGGGTGATCTTACTAATACCTTCAGGCATTGCAAGTTCACCAGGAGTACCATAGGCACCTTCTAGTGTATCTAAAACAGTACTGATAATAGCACCAGGGATATTCATATTTAACTTCCATCTTGAGAAGTATGTATCTGCACCAGCGATGGCCTTTTCATAACCAGACCATACCGCAATTGTGAACTTCGTTGTTTGACCAACCATCCATTCATCCTTAGCGGCCCCAACTGGAATGCCATACTCAAGACCTGCATCACCCCAGTCAGTTGTACCTGTCTTACCATATACTGGATAACCCTTACGAATTGCGTACATGTAGTTACCCCAATCTTGGTCAACTGCATTACGCATCAAGTAAGATGCGAGGTAAGCAGCTTGAGGGGATAGAACAGATGTTCCGGTTGTAGGAGCGACATATGGTTCCTTCTGGCCGTTACGGTAGAAGATTGTGTTGATTGTATGAGGCTTGATATAGTTACCACCAT
>JABZLM010000018.1 GCA_015256775.1 Solobacterium sp.
TATAAGCGTATGCAGGGCTATGACATGTTGTTTTTACCAGGTATGGATCATGCGGGTATTGCGACACAGGCAAAGGTTGATGCACGCTTAAAGAGTGAAGGGATTTCTCGTTACGATTTAGGACGTGAGAAGTTTTTGGAACGTGCGTGGGAGTGGAAGGCAGAATATGCCAAGACAATTCGTACACAATGGGGTAAACTTGGAAACTCATTAGACTATAGTCGTGAACGTTTTACAATGGATGATGGTTTTAACGATGCAGTTCGTCATGTATTTGTAAAACTCTACAATGAAGGTTTAATCTATCGTGGATGGCGCATCATTAACTGGGATCCTGAAGCACGTACTGCATTAAGTAATATTGAAGTATATTATCAAGATGATCCAGGTAAGATGTATCACTTCAAATATGTTGTAAAGGAAACTGGTGAAGAGTTCGTTGTTGCGACAACACGTCCTGAAACAATGTTTGGTGATGTTTGTGTTGTTGTAAACCCTAACGATGAAACACTGAATCACTTGATTGGAAAACATACAACAAACCCAGCAAATGGACAGGAATTACCTATTATCGGTGATGACTATGTAGAGATTGGTTTTGGTACTGGTGCGATGAAGTGCACACCAGCACACGATCCTAATGACTTTGCGATTGCGGAAAGACATCATTTAGAAAAGCCAATCTGTATGAATCCGGATGGAACAATGAATGAACTCTGTGGTCAGTATAAAGGAATGGATCGTTATGTAGCACGTGAAGCTCTTGTAAAGCAAATTGAAGCTGAAGGAAACTTAGTGAAGATTGAAGAGATAACACATAACGTTGCACACTCTGAACGTACACATTGCGTTGTTGAACAATATCTATCACAACAGTGGTTTGTTAAGATGAAGCCACTTGCAGAAGATGTATTAAAGTATCAAGCTGATGAAGAGACAAAGATTAACTTCTATCCAGAACGTTTTGAAAAGACATTCAATGGTTGGTTAGAGAATATTGAAGACTGGTGTATCTCTCGTCAGTTGTGGTGGGGCCATCGCATTCCTGCATGGTACAACACTGTGACTGGTGAAACATACGTTGGTGAAACTGATCCAGAAGATACAACAAACTGGGTACAGGATGAAGATGTACTTGATACATGGTTCTCCAGTGCTCTATGGCCATTTGCAACATTGGGTTGGCCAGAAGATACTGCAGATCTACAACGTTATTATCCAACCAATACAATGGTTACGGGTTACGATATTATCTTCTTCTGGGTTGCTCGTATGGCATTCCAAGCAAGACACTTTACAAAGAATCGTCCATTTAAAGATGTACTCATTCATGGTTTATTGCGTGATGCACAAGGTCGTAAGATGTCGAAGTCACTTGGTAATGGTATTGACCCAATGAAGGTAATTGAAGAGTATGGTATCGATGCATTACGTTTCTTCTTAACAACAAATTCAACACCAGGACAGGATATGCGTTATATTCCTGAGAAGGTTGAAGCAGCTGGTAACTTTATCAACAAGATTTGGAATGCGTCTAGATTCGTATTCATGAATCTTCCTGAAGGAATGAAGGTCGAAGATGTTGATTTAACACATCTATCACTTGCGGATGCGTGGATTATCAATCGTCTTAACGAGACAATTACGCATGTAACGGAAAACATGGAGAAGTATGAATTTGCTTTAGTTGGTAACGAACTATATTCCTTTGTATGGGATGACTTCTGTAGTTGGTATGTTGAGATGAGCAAGACGGCATTAAATGGTACGGATGAAGTAGCTAAACATGCTGCACAATCAACTCTATACGTATGTTTGAAGGCTATTGTTAGTTTATTACAACCATTTATGCCATTTGTAACTGAAGAGATTTATGATTTATTACCAGGTGCTAAGGAAAGTATCAACTTAGAATCTTGGCCAACTGTAATTGAAAATGTGACTGCTTGTGATTTAACAGCGATGGCAAGAGTAATCTCTGCAATTCAAAAGATTCGTGAAGTTAAGATTGTAAATGATTTGAAGCCATCAACATTAATTCATATCGCATTAAAGGATCTTGATGGTAACACAATTATGGCAGATGAAGCAATGTCTGCAATTATCATGAAACTTGCAAAGGCACAGTGGCAAGATACACTTGAAGGTGACTTAACAGTTGAGGCAATTCAAGGTGGTAGCTTATATATTCCATCTAGTGAATTAAGTAATCCGGAAGAAGAAATTAAGAAACTTGAAGCAGAGATTGAAAGACTTAAGTCTGAGATTGCACGTTCAACAGGAATCCTATCTAATCAAGGATTTATTGCGAAGGCTCCAGCAGCTAAGATTGAAAATGAAAAGCAAAAACTCGAAGCATATCAGAAGCAATACGCTGTTATCGAAGAGCGCTTAAATGTATTGAAAAAGTAGTGAACATGTTATAATCATGATAACAATTCATGATTGACGGAGGTGCAGTATGTCAAATAAAGAAAACAAGCATACGTTATTAAAAGTATTAGGTGCTACTGCGGTCGCTGGTGCAAGTGCATATGCAGGAGCTGGATACTATGTGTTCCGCAATGCGTTTGATTTACAAAATAGTAGATTTTTACAAAAATGTGGTTCATCAATGCAGTTACCATTATTACAAATGGAAAGAAATGAGTGGTTTGCACATAGTAATCGTTTTGATGATTTCATTGATTCTTACGATGGGTTAAAACTACATGCATTACGTATCGTGAATCAAGAGGATTCTCATAAGTGGATTATCATCCAACATGGAATTGCGTCTTATAGTGGAACGTTATTAGAACATATGTGGGAGGCTGACCATCGTGGTTTCAATATCTTAGCACCGGATGCACGTGGATATGGAATGTCTGAAGGTAAGTACACTGGTCTTGGCTGGTGTGAGCACTTTGATTTAATCAGCTGGATTAACTACTTAGTCAATCTTGATCCGCAAGCAGAGATTGTATTATTTGGAATAAATGTAGGTGCTTGCTCTGTTATGAATGCAGTTGGTGATTATTTACCACGCAATGTAAAGTGTGCAATCGCAGAAGGTGGATATAAAGAAATCAAAGATATCATCCAAACGCAAGTGCAGGATATTACAAAGTTCAATGGTAAGTTTGTGATGCCATCTGTCGACTTCTATGTAAGACAAGTATTGCATTTTAGTCTCAATGATATCAGTACACAACGTCAGTTAAGAAACGCTGTAACTCCGATGTTATTCCTACATGGTTTACAAGATCACGTCGTTCCAATTAGCCACGCGTATGATAACTATTATTCTTGTGCAAGCAAGAAAGAGATGTATGTTTCAGAACAGGGTGGATTTGGTAATTTAACAAGTGATCCACAATACTTCCCACGATTCTTTGACTTCATTAAAAAGTATGTAAAATAACAAATTGGGTAGACGGTATCGATAAGATATCGTCTTTTCTGTTTCATGCGTGCATGGAAAAGAGTAAGTTAATTTCTTGGATAATCTCACAAAAGTGATTTGTATGTATTGAGAAATGTAACCGGTTGCTTTATAATCAAACAGTAGATAAAGGGAGGCTATAATGGCTACTAAAAAGTATGTTTATAAGTTTTCTGAAGGTAATGGTTCCATGCGTGAACTGCTCGGTGGTAAAGGTGCTAACCTTGCTGAAATGAGCATTTTAGGTATGCCAGTACCGGATGGATTTACCATCACAACTGAAGCGTGCAATGCATATTACGCAGATGGTAAGAAAATCAACAAGAATATCATGGACGAAATTCACAAGCATGTTGAAATGCTACAGAAGGCAACTGGCAAGAAATTAGGCGGATTAGAGAATCCTTTACTTGTTTCTGTACGTTCAGGTGCCCGTGCATCTATGCCAGGTATGATGGACACAATTCTTAACCTTGGTATGAATGATGAAGTTGTTAAGGTTGTTGAAGAGAAGACTGGCAACAAGAGATTTGCATACGACTCTTATCGTCGTTTTGTGCAGATGTTCTCCGATGTTGTAATGGGATTATCCAAATCACGTTTTGAAGAAATCATTGATGAAGTTAAAGAAAAGAAGGGCGTTACTCAGGATATCGAATTAGATGCTGAGGACATGTTCGAATTAACAAATCGTTTCAAGGCTTTCTATAAGAAAGAATTGAAGGAAGATTTCCCACAGGATCCAACAGTACAATTAGAACGTGCAATCGAAGCTGTTTTCCGTTCATGGAATAATGACCGTGCTATCTTCTATCGTAAGATGAACGATATCCCAAGTTCTTGGGGAACTGCTGTAAACGTTCAGACCATGGTATTTGGTAACATGGGTGATGATTGCGGAACAGGTGTTGCCTTTACTCGTAACCCTGCAACAGGTGAAAGAAAATTATTTGGGGAATACTTAATCAATGCACAAGGTGAAGACGTTGTTGCGGGTATCCGTACACCATCTCCAATTGCAGAACTTAAGAAGGCAATGCCAAAGGCATATAAGGACTTCACAGATATCTGTGCACGTTTGGAAAAGCACTACCATGACATGCAAGATATGGAATTTACAATTGAACATGGAAAACTATTCATGTTACAAACACGTAATGCGAAACGTACAGCTGCAGCTGCTTTAAAGGTTGCTGTAGATATGGAGAAGGAAGGTCTTGTAACTAAGGATCAAGCGTTACTCATGGTAGATCCTAAGCAATTAGATGACTTACTCCATCCACAGTTTGACGCAGATGACTTAAAGAAAAAGAAGAATGATGTAATTGCTAAGGGCTTAGCTGCCTCACCAGGTGCTGCTTGCGGTGAAATCGTATTTACTGCAGAAGAAGCTAAGACAAAGGCAACAATGGGACGTAAGGTTATCTTAGTTCGTCTAGAAACATCACCAGAAGATATCGAAGGTATGCATGTATCTGAAGGTATCTTAACAGTACGTGGTGGTATGACATCTCACGCAGCTGTAGTAGCTCGTGGCATGGGTGCTTGCTGTGTATCTGGTTGTGGAGATATTAAGGTTAACGAAGCCAAGTTACAATTCACAGTCAAGGGTGAAGTGTTCAAGGATGGAGATATTATCTCTCTAGATGGTTCTACAGGTTTAGTTTACCGTGGAGAAATCAAGACAGTTCCAGCAACAATCTCTGGTAACTTTAAGAAGTTCATGCAATGGGCTGATGAGCGTAGAACAATGAAGATTCGTACAAACGCTGATACACCAGAAGATGCAGCAAGAGCAGTAAGTTTTGGTGCTGAAGGTGTTGGACTTGTTCGTACAGAACATATGTTCTTCAATTCTCCTGAACGTATTAAGGCTATCCGTGAATTAGTAGTTGCTCAAAACGTTGAACAACGTCAGATTGCATTAAAGCAATTAGAACCAATGCAACAAGGTGACTTTGAAGGTATCTTCGAAGCAATGGGTGGAAGAAGTGTTACTATCCGTCTATTGGATCCACCTCTACATGAATTCTTACCAAAGGCTGAAGCAGAATCATTAGAAGTTGCGAAGGCATTAGGTATCTCTGTAGAAGACTTGATGGCTGCAGCAGCTAACTTACACGAGTTTAACCCAATGATGGGTCATCGTGGATGCCGTCTAGACGTAACATATCCAGAAATCGGTGTCATGCAGACACGCGCAATTATCAAGGCTGCTATTAACATCAACAAGAAGCACCGTGGTTGGAAGCTAGTTCCAGAAATCATGGTTCCATTAGTTGGTGAAAAGAAGGAACTTGATTATGTTGCACAGATTATTCGTACAACTGCTGACGAAGTAATCAAGGAAGCTGGAGTGAAGCAGGATTATAAGATCGGTACAATGATTGAGATTCCACGTGCTGCGTTAAATGCTGATGAATTAGCAGAGACTGCTGAATTCTTCAGTTTCGGTACAAATGACTTAACACAGATGACATTCGGATTCTCACGTGATGATGCTGGTAAGTTCTTAGATGATTACTACAGCAAGCATATCTACGATAACGATCCATTCGCACACGTAGATGTAAATGGTGTTGGTAAGCTCATCTCTATGGCTTGCGAAAAGGGTCGTTCAACACGTAAGGATATTCACTTAGGTGTCTGTGGTGAACATGGTGGTGACCCTGTAAGTATTGAGTTCTTCCAACGTGTTGGATTAACATATGTTTCTTGCTCACCATACCGCGTTCCTATCGCTCGTTTAGCAGCTGCTCAGGCCGCAATTCGTGCTGATGTAAAATCTTCTGTTGTAGCAAAGAAGACAGCAAAGAAAACTGTTTCAAAGAAGGCTACAAAGAAGGTTGCTGCTAAAAAACCAGTAGCTAAGAAAGCAACAACAAAGACAGTTTCTAAAAAGGTAGCTAAGCCAGTGGCTAAGAAGGCTCCTGCTAAGAAAACTGTTAAACCTGTAGCGAAGAAGACTACAAAGAAAGTTGCTTCTAAGAAGGTAGTAAAACCTGCAACTAAAAAGGTTACTAAGCCAGTTGCTAAGAAACCAGTAGCGAAAAAACCAGCCGTTAAGAAAGTTACTAAGAAAGTATCTGCTCCTAAGGCTGTAGCTAAAAAGCCAGTAGCTAAAAAAGCTCCTGCAAAAAAGACAACTAAAAAGTCTAAGTAATTCATGATTAGGGCTGCTATCATATTGGCAGTCCTTTTTAATACGTTATAATTGAGATATAAAAATATCATTAATATCTATGATAACGAGGTATATGCATGGAAAAATATATTATGTCAATTGATCAAGGAACAACTAGTTCACGAGTGATTATCTTTAATCATGATGCTAAGGTTGTTTCTTCTGCACAAAAAGAATTTCAACAATACTTTCCTAAACCAGGTTGGGTAGAACATGATGCTAATGAGATATGGTTATCTGTATTGTCTTGCATGATGCAAAGTATGTTGGATGCCAATATCAAACCAGAACAGATTGAAGGTATTGGCATTACGAATCAACGTGAAACAACGGTTGTGTGGGATAAGAAAACTGGCATTCCTGTTTATAAGGCAATCGTTTGGCAGTCTCGTCAAACTACAGAAATCTGTAATCAGTTAAAACAGAATAATCATGCTAGCATGGTTCGTCAAAAGACAGGTCTTCAACTGGATCCTTATTTTTCTGCAACAAAGATTCGTTGGGTCTTAGATCATATCGAAAATGGGCAACAGCGTGCAGAGAGTGGTGAGTTACTTGCTGGTACAATTGATACTTGGTTAATCTGGTGTCTTTCTGGTATGAAAGCGCATGTGACGGACTACAGTAATGCATCTAGAACGATGCTATTTAACATCTATGATAAGAAATGGGATGAAGAATTATGTAGTCTTTTGAATATCCCAATGTGCATGTTACCTGAGGTAAAAGATAGTAGTTGTATCTTTGCATATACTGCTGCTGAATACTTCTTTGGTAAACGTGTCCCGATTGCTGGCGCTGCTGGTGACCAACAAGCTGCACTATTTGGACAACAGTGTTTTGAGCGTGGCAGCGTAAAGAATACCTATGGTACTGGTTGTTTTATGCTAATGAATACTGGTTCAAAACCACATCCAAGTAAGCATGGTTTGGTCACAACAATTGCTTGGGGTTATCAGGGTGAAATTACTTATGCACTTGAAGGGTCGGTATTTGTGGCCGGTAGTGCGGTACAGTGGCTACGTGATCAGTTGAAGTTTTTTAAGACGGCGAAAGAGTCGGAGAAGCTTGCTTTGTCCGCAAAGGAAGAACATGAATTAATTGTTGTACCTGCTTTTGTAGGGTTAGGTGCACCATATTGGGATAATGATTGTAAAGGTGCAATGTTTGGTATTACACGTGGTACAAGCAAAGAGGATATGACAAAGGCAACATTAGATTCTATCGCATATCAAAATCGAGATATTCTTGATGCGATGAAAGAAGATTCAGGTATTTCAATTCAGTCATTACGTGTAGATGGTGGGGCCTCTGCTAATGATTATCTAATGCAGTTTCAAAGTGATATTATGCAATGTGCAATCGAGCGTCCAGAAAACGTTGAGTCAACCGCACTCGGTGCTGCATATCTAGCTGGGCTTGCGGTTGGGTATTGGCATGACTTAGAAGAGTTAAAGAGAGAACGGAATAGTCATATTTTTACACCGACGATGGATGTATCTACTGTGAGCCATTTATACGAGCGTTGGCAAAAGGCAGTTTCCTGTGCGCGGATGTTTACAAAAAATGAGGAATAATCTTATTCTATAGAGGAATATGCTTGAAAATCCCTTTAAAATGGGGTATATTGTAAGCGAAATAAGGAGAGCGGAAGCTCTCCTTGTGTTATGTCTGGAGGCATATGGAAAACATTGATAAATTGACCGAATTATTTCAGCCAGTATTTGACGAATGCCACGTTCGACTTTACGAGATTGTTTGGCTTGGTAATGAAAAGACATTACAGGTCGCAATTGACAATGATGCACATGCGATTGACTTAGATATTTGTGCAGAAGTTAGTGAAAAGCTTGGTGTAGTCTTGGACAAGTATGATCCAATCAAAGAAGAGTATAGCTTAGAAGTCTGTAGCCCTGGTGCAGAGCGAGAGATTAAAGATTATGCTGAGTTTGAACAGTTAGTAGATGAATATATCTATGTTGAACTGAAAGAGCCATTTAAGAATATGGTAGAGATTACTGGATATATTCGTGCTGTTAGTGCTGATGCGATCGAATTAGAGTATCGTGATAAAGCGGTAAAGCGCACTGCTACGATTGAAAAGAACAATATTCGTTTTGCTAGATTAGCAATTAAATTATAAGGAGAAATCATGGAGATTAAATACACACAACTTCTAAATGCGATTCGCGGTGTGGAAGATGACAAGAACGTACCTGAAAATATCGTATTAGAGGCATTAACAGAAGCTGTTGCGAAAGCATTTAAGAAGGATTCTGAATTACAGGATATCGAAGTAAAGGCGGAAATCAATAAGAAGAGTAAGACAATTGATATCTACCAATACTACAACGTTGTTGAAGAAGTGGAAGATGATGAATTAGAAATCTCATTAGAAGATGCTAAGAAGATTGATTCAAACGCTGAATTAGGTGGACAAGTTCGTGAGAAGAAGGAAATCACTTCAATGTCACGTGCAGCTGCTTCACTAGCTAAGAATGTATTCCGTCAAAAGATTCGTGAAGCTGAAAAAGTTGCAGTTTACAACGAATATATTGACCAAAAAGATGAGATGGTTATTGGTACTGTTGAATCCGTTAAGGATAAGTTCACATTAATTAGTTTAGGTAAGACAGTTGCTTTACTTTCTAAGTCAGCTGAAATTCCTCACGAGAAACTAACAGAAGGACAAAGCATCCGCGTTGTAATTACTGATGTACAAAAGGAAACAAAGGGTTCACAGGTATTAGTATCACGTGCTGATGCGACTCTTGTTAAGCGTTTATTCGAAAAAGAAGTTCCTGAAATTTATCAGGGTGTTGTAGAGATTAAATCAATTGCTCGTGAAGCTGGCGAAAGAACAAAGATGGCTGTTCTCTCACACAATCCTGATGTAGATCCAATTGGTTCATGTATTGGACCTCGTGGCTCACGTGTTCAAAAGATTATCGATGAATTACATGGTGAAAAGATTGATATCTTCCAATGGAGTGATGATATAACAGAACTAGTTAAGAATGCGTTAGCACCTGCGGAAATCATTTCTGTTCTACCAGGACAGGATGATAATAGCTTGCTTGTTATCGTTAGCGAAGATCAATTATCTCTCGCGATTGGTAAGCGTGGTAAGAATGCTCGTTTAGCTGTGAAATTAACAGGTCATAAGATTGATATTAAGACACGTCAAGAACTCGAAGATATGGGCAAGAATTATGACGAATTACTCGCTCAGGCTGAAGTGATGAAGCAAAAACTAGCAGAGCAAGCAAAGGCTAAGGATGTTGAACGTCAAAAGGCTGCTGCTAAGGAAGAAGAAGAAAAGAGACTTGCGGCGATTGCTAAGTTCAGAGCTGAAAATCCAGATGCTATCGTCGATGAAGATGAAGAATATATCCCAGAAGAAATGATGGAAAGAGTAAACGATACAATCATCGATGAGATTTCTAATCAGCCAGATGAAGAAGAGCATCAAGAAGCACCTGCTGAAGAACCTGTGGTTGAAGCAGTCGAAGAGACAGTTGAAGAGGAGAAGCCAGTTGTAGTTGAAAAGACTGCAGAAGAAAAAGAAGCTTCTCGTAAGCATGCGGACTTAGAGGAACTAGCTAAGAAGGCTACTTATGTTTCACACTTTGAAAAACTTGTTGATTCTTCTAAGCCTAAGAATACAGATTCCAAGTACAAGAAGAAAAAGAAGAAGGATGAAGAAGAGTACAAGGTTAGAAATAAGGATCTTGAAGAACAAATCAAGAAGAACTTGCTTGTTGCGGACAATCGTCCTATCTATAGTGAAGAAGAGTTGGCTGAAATTGAAGCTCAACAGGAATCTGAAGCAGAGAAGGAGTATGACATCGACTACGATGAGTATGAAGAATACTACGATGACGATGAAAACATGTAAGCATGCCTAAGAAAATTCCAATGCGTAAATGTGTAGCAACCGGAGAACAGCTCCCTAAAAAGGAGTTGCTCCGTGTTGTTAGAACACCAGAGGGTACATTAGCTGTAGATGTAACAGGTAGAGCAAATGGCCATGGTGCATATTTAAAAAAAGATTTAGCAGTGATTGAAGTTGCTAAGAAGAATAATGCTTTAGCAAAAGCATTATCACAAAAGATTCCAGATGAATTCTGGGATGAAATTGCGAAAGCAATGAAGTAGTGGTATCCATTTTGAAAGGAAGGGATGTTACCGATACAGTATTTCGAGATGCAAATCTCAAACAAAGAAAGAGAGGTACATAAATGCCAGTTCCAACAAAACGCAAACCTGCAAATAAGAAGAATGTTTCCAACAATCGTAACAATACGAAGAAAAAACCATTTAACAAGAATGAGAATCATCAATCTAAACAACCAGTAGAGATTACAGAGATTACATTCACTGATGGTATTACAGTTGGTGAATTAGCAGATAAATTAAATCGTCAATCAAGTGAGCTCATCAAAGCATTGTTTATGGAAGGTAAGATGGTTACCATTAACAGTGCACTTGAAGATGAAATGGTTGAACTTGTATGCATGAATTACAATATTGAAGCCGTTAAGGTGAAAGAAAGAGAAGCAGATAGCTTGGAAGATGAAGAACAAGATTCTGCCGAAGACCTACAAGAGCGTCCACCTGTTGTTACTATCATGGGTCATGTTGACCATGGTAAGACAACATTATTGGATACAATCCGTCGTTCTAAGGTAGCCGCTGGCGAAGCTGGAGGTATTACTCAGGCAATCGGTGCGTATCAGGTAACTGTCAATGGACGTAAGGTTACTTTCTTAGATACACCAGGTCACGAAGCATTTACTGCTATGCGTGCACGTGGTGCTAGTGTGACTGACTTAGCTGTAATTGTTGTTGCGGCTGATGATGGTGTTATGCCACAGACTCGTGAGGCAATTGACCACGCTAAGGCAGCTGGTGTTCCAATCATTGTTGCTGTAAACAAGATGGATAAGCCTGATGCAAATCCTGACCACGTTAAGTCTGAAATGGCTGAACTTGGAATCATGCCTGAAGAATGGGGTGGCGATACAATCTTCGTCAATACCAGTGCAAAGAAGGGTGATGGTATTGATGAATTGTTAGAAACTATCTTAATTGTTTCTGATGTAAAGGAATTAAAGGCTAACCCTAACCGTACAGCAACTGGTACAGTTGTTGAAGCCAAACTCGATAAGGGCAGAGGTCCAGTTGCGACATTGCTTGTACAGAATGGTACATTGAAACATGGTGATCCAGTTGTAGTTGGTACATGTTTTGGTAAAGTACGTCGTATGACAGATGAAAATGGTAATGAACTTAAGACAGCAGGTCCATCACGCCCAGTAGAGATTATTGGTTTAAATGATGTACCAGAAGCTGGTGATATCTTCCGTTCTTATGAGAATGAAAAGGAAGCACGTGCAGTTGCGGATAGACGTAAGCGTCGTAAGATTGATGCCGATCGTCGTAAGACAAGCGCAATGAGCTTAGAAGACTTATCATCACAGATTGAATCTGGTGATTTAAAGGAAATTCCAGTTATCATCAAGGCGGATGTACAAGGTTCTGCAGAAGCTGTAAAGTCCTCTATGGAGAAGTTAGATGTATCTGGTGTACGTGTGAATGTTATTCACGCTACAGCTGGTGCTATTACAGAATCTGATATTATGCTTGCTAGTGCATCGAATGCGATGATTATTGGTTTCTCTGTTCGTCCTGATGCAAATATTCGTAAGAAGGCTGAAGAAGCTGGCGTACAAATTCGTTTGCATGACATCATCTATAAGGCAACAGAAGAAATGGAACTTGCGATGAAGGGTATGCTAGAGCCAGTATACAAGGAAGTTGTTATTGGACAGGCAGAGATTCGTGAAACATATAAGGCATCTAAGATTGGTACAATTGCTGGTTGTATGGTTACAGATGGTAAGCTTGTTTCCCGTTGTAATATCCGCTTAATTCGTGATGGTATCGTTATCTACACTGGTAAACTTGCTTCTCTTAAGAGATTCAAAGATGATGCCAAGGAAGTACTTTCTGGATTTGATTGTGGTCTAACGATCGAAAATTATAATGATGTTAAGATTGGTGATACAATCGAAGCATACGAAGATCGTGAAGTACCATTAGAAGGATAAAGTATGGTAAGTGTAAAACAAAAAAGACTGGAAGGAATTATTCGTAAGAATATTTCTGAAATTATCCAGTTTGGTGTAAAGGATCCTGATGTTGGATTTGTTACAATCACAGATGTTCAAGTTTCAAATGACCATAGTTATGCGAAGGTATTTGTAACATTTTTAGGACAAAATCCACGTATGCAAGCTGGTTTACGTGCGTTAAATCGGGCTGCAGGATTTATTCGTTCAGAACTTTCCAAGCGCATGACAATTCGTCGTGTACCTGAGTTAAGTTTTGTGATTGATGAAACAGAGATGAATGGCCGTCATATTGATGAAATCATTGCTCGTATTCATCGTGAAGAAAAGAAAGAATCTGAATAGTTTGTTAAGCAGAGGAGAAATCTTCTGCTTTTTATTTTGGGGAAGGATATCCTTGATTCACTATATAGAAAGTGAAAGGAGGTACTATGAGAAAGATTACCGTAGAACCAATGCAATTAGAAGCGTGTGCCATGCGCATGGAGGAACGTAACACTTCCTATCTGAAGAATGTCGCAACATTATTCTCTGCTGTAGATGCGATGAATGCTGGTTGGCAAGGAAAAGATAACCTAGCATTTACAACCAAACTTTCTGCATTACAGTCAGATTTTAAACAACTATCGATTTTATGTACGGAGTATATTGAGTTTTTACGTAATAGCGCGCGTAGTTATCGCAATACGCAAGATGAATTAACGAGTCAAGCTGGAATGCTAGGAATGTAAAGGAGGAAAAAATGAGTAATATTCAAATTTCATTAGCTGAAGTAAGTGATACAGCAGCTAAGCTTCGCTCAACGAATCAATTAATGTATGATGATTTAACGGCAATGCAAAAAGAAATTACATCATTAAATGGTACTTGGGTTTCTGATGGTGGTGAGGAGATTCGCAATCGTTTCCAATTATTTGCAAATCGTTTCGAGAAGTATCGTGTACTCATTGATGCGTATGCAAAGTTTTTAGATACTACAGTTTCTAGTTATGATTCATTAGAAACAACGATTACAGGAAATGCGTCCGGTATTCAATATTAAGAAGGTTATTACACTGCTTGTGTTTAGCTTGTTAGTTCCGTTTGTAGGTTGTAAAAAGAAGGTGACTGATACAATGACAAATGGAGAATGGCTAACGGAACTCACTACACAAGCAGGCATCACTTACTATCAACAAGAGGAACCTTATTTTTTAAATATAACTTCTAATTCGCCGTATTTTACTGTTGTCCAATCATCTGTTGAATGGGAACTATTAAACCCATCAAAAGCTTTTAATCCTTCAGCTACTTTAACAAGAGAGATGGTTGCATATACATTAATGAATCTTATCTCAAGAACACATGAGGGTTCATCAGATACTATTAAAGATTTACAAGATTGTAGTTATCCAGATCAAGTCAAGGCTGCCGTTGCCAGTGGTTTGATGAGCCTTGATGAGCGACAACGTTTTCGTCCAAAAGATGAGATTTCAAAAGAAGAGGCTTTTGGATATTTAGCACAGGTTATTGATATAGTTAATAATCGAAAATTTACAGATACACAAACAACAGTTCAATTGAAAGATGACGTTCAGTTTGCAGATGATGACCCGAAACAATTTGATGAAGAAGGATTAACCGCATTATTTGCATCAGATTCTTCTATAAGAAATGGAATGTATATCGCATATGATGATGCATACTATCGTGTAGTAAATTGTGAGTATACAAATCAAGGCATATTAACAACTTTAGAACAAGTGAATATGGAAGATGTTATTGAACAATTTGATATTCAAGGTGGTACAGATTTAGAGTTTAATCATGCGGAAATATTTGATGGAAATGGAAATATTGTACAGGAAGGGACAGAGCAGAGTCATTCTCTGTCCCTAATGTCTACGACACTAATTAATCATACATTTGATATAAATGGATTCCGTGTATCGCTAAAAGGTACTACTAATTCTCTACATGCAGAAGTGTCTAAACAATTGAAAGTTGGTGGACTATTGTATGCAAATGCCGCATTAGATAATTTACATATTCAATATAAATGGGATAAGGATGAAGATAGAATTCAATACGGTTATTTAAAAGCAGACTTTACTACTTCAGAGAATATTGGCTTACGGAATGGTATGTATAAGGAGTTATATGGAGACTTCTCAAAACTAAATTCCAAAGATTTTATCGGTACAATACAAAATATTTTTAGTTCAAAACAAGAAGTTATAACGGATACGATTACGTTATGTACCGTTAAGATTCCTCTGCCAAATGCTCCTATGGTATCTGTAGTAATGAAACTGAATTTAAATATATATGCGACTGGTAAAGCTGAATTATCATTTGTACAAAATCATGTTTTGGGATGTGAGATTCGTAATGGTAATATGCGTATTATTTCTGATCATAGTAAGCAAGCTACCGCATCAATTCGTGCGGAAACTGGTATCACTCTTGGTACGAACCTAGCATTACATGCATTCAATCAAAATATTATGGATGCGGAGATAGATGCAGGTGTCAAAGGCTATTTCAAAACTAGAACATATCTATATAACGAAGAAGGGAAAGCAGAACCATATGATATTGATGTGCAACCAGACCTTGTAGAAGAGTTATCCGAAGGAAATCCTGATATCAAAGTATGTACGGAATTAAACGCTTATTGGTTGTGTAATTTAAAATTGAATAGTAGTAATAGCCTAGCAGGAAGATTTGGGTTTGGCAGGAATATTCCGATTTTTAGTGAATCAAATGCCCCTCTGTTTCCAAAGGGAAAAGTTACCTATGAAAACTGGATGAGTGTTGATCATTGTAGTTGCGAAGATAGAGAAAAAGTACCAAATGTAGAAGCGATACAAGTTAAGAAGAGAATTACTTTAAAAGACTATTCATTAATTGCTGGTGTTGGTGTAAGTGCACGTATACAAGTGTCTGGTCTTCCAGAAGGATATACTGTTGAAGATTTAATCTATATAAGTAAGAATACAGATATCGCTGAAGTAAGTTTAGATGGAGAAGTAATTGGTAAGAAATCTGGTGGTACAGATATTCTGATACAAACGAAAGACAAAAAACATCTCGTGCATTGTCACATATTGGTCGTTGAGATAAATCGAAAATGATTTTATATACTGAGTATAAAGATGAACTATTCTTGATATTAGTTGATGAGAATCGAGTAGAACATACAGTATTCGGTTCTCATTTTACGTTATATCAAAAAGAAAATAGTGTTGTAATACAGGTTTTAGAAGATGGTGTTTCTTACCTTTTGAATCGTGAACAATCGTGTATGATTCAGGGAATACGATTTACTGCTATACCCTTACTACAGGGATGGAATCAATTTAAGCCATATCTTTATCAAGATACAATTGTGATTGGTACAGTTATGAATGATATAACTGTTTCTACAGAACTATTAAATCGTAACGCTATTACGATACATTACGATACAAAACAAATTGAAGTAAATTCTTCCATTCATGCATACATGAATCAAAAGCATATACAAAATGTGGTATATAAAGCAGGTGATTTACTCGAAACATATTATCTACGAATTCTATTTGAGGAAGATTTTATCATCGTAAACCATCCATCGAATACGAGTTGCCATTTAAGTAAGTTTATTCCTAAGACAACTATGTTATCTCCAATTCAATATGTAGATAGAACAACAATCTATCAACCAGAAATAATAAATGAATATACACTAACAGTAGATGAACCGGAGCATATCAGTCATTATGAGAAACGTTCGGTAATCTTTTCTGTAGGGCCTGCAATCACAATGAGTTTAGCATCCATGAGTGGAGCATCTATCTCTATGTATCGTGGATATATGAATGGTAGAGATATATTAGATATGTTACCGATGATTCTACTACCGAGTATGATGTTGTTAAGTACAATTCTTTGGAATCCGTTACAACAACTACACGAGAAAAAAGAATATAAGAAAAAGATATATGCTCGTAAAACAGAATATGAAGCTTACCTTGAACAATTAAAATCAAATATAGATAGTATTCATCGATCTTATATAAATTCCGTTAAGAAACTATGTGTAAATGATGAACAGTTACCACAGCAGTTATATCCTAAATGTATTTATCTTCCGATTGGACAGGCAAAAGGTGCTATCAAATATGTATTTGAAAAGTCATTCCAATTTTATAAAGATGATAGTTTGTTCCAACAGCAGTTTAATGAAATTGTTAAGTATGCAAGTTTATTGGATGCACCATATCTTTTAAAACTTCAATGTGGTAATCATGTTGTTTTGAATCAATTAGATGAATTTTTTATTGATATACTGCGGTACATATCTATGTGTTATCGGCCACAGGATGTGGTTATTTGTTGCTTGGTCGATGTAAAAGATTTTATTCACTTTAGTTGGTTAAAAAAGATACCGCATATATATCATAATGGTTCACGATGTATTTCTTCATCAATCCAAGACTTAAACGCAAAGACACAAAACTTCATGGGCATAAAAGTATTGTTTAATTTTACGAAGCTGTATCTTTGTGAAATGAAAGAGTGGATTACATTTGATACCATTGAACACTATCATGTAACTCATTCGCTGCGCAGGGAAGGTGATTCAGTTATTGTTTGCAATCATGAACTGAAGACAGTACATCGTTGTAAGGATTTCTATAAATTCATAAAAGTTGATATACAACAAACATTGTTTCCGAAATATCATCATACAATGAACAATAATCATTCTTTCTTTTCTATGTATGACGTCGATTCAATTGATGAATTAAATATTAGTGAAAGATGGTGTTATAGTGATATAGCAAAGTCAATGCAAATACGTTTAGGAAAGGATGCATATCAACAACCAATATACTTTGATTTGCATGAATGCAAGGATGGACCACATGGATTAATTGCAGGTACAACAGGTAGTGGAAAGAGTGAATTAATTACAACATTACTTTTATCTCTAGCTATTTCTTTTTCACCTAAAGACTTACAAATTGTATTAATTGATTTTAAAGGCGGTGGAGCTGGGTCTGTATTATGTTTAGAAGGTCAAGAATTACCACATATCTGTGGTAATCTTTCAAATCTTGACGTGGAAGATATGAAACGTTCCTTACATGCATTAAAGAATATTTGTTCCTATCGCGAAAAACTATTTAAAGAAGTATCTAATCATCTAGGGTATCCTGTTATCAACTTAAATGCGTATCGAAAAGCAATTACATCAAGTACCGAATATCCTTCCTTAGCTGAACTTGTAATTGTTGTAGATGAATTTGCTGAATTGAAACGAGAAAGACCAGAATTTCTTGAGGAATTAATTGTCATTGCGCGTGTAGGAAGGTCATTGGGTATACATTTGATACTTGCAACACAGAAACCTTCAGGAGTTGTAAATGATCAAATATGGGCAAATACAAACTTCCGTATATGCATGCGTGTCGCAGATCGACAAGACTCGATGGAACTTCTTCATGATGCAAGAGCTGCTTCCTTACAAAGGCCAGGGGAGTTTTATTTATCTAATGCAGGTGGTATTCAATATGGTATAGCGGGATACGCACATGCGAAGAAAGAATCGATTCGGCATATCGAAATCTTAGACCAAGAAGGAAATATCGAAGCCACTTCTTCCTTTCCAAAGCACCAACAAGCCCAGATTACGCAAGTGTTAAATACAATACGTAAACTGCACCCTGAAAATGTTAAACCATTATGGTTAAACCCATTGCCGTTATATCCAATTCATGATGATACTGAATTATCCATCGGCTATATAGATGACTACTATTTATTTGAACAACCAAAACTAAATTTAGATTTTAATGTTCATCATAGTTATCTGTTTGTTGGAAAATCATATCAGGAAAGAAAGAATCTTATTCAACTCTTGTTATATCGAATTCACGAAAGAGACCAACAAGTATTTATAATTGATGATTTGTTTTGTAAGAATGCAAATGAAAATAATATTATTCATACAGATGAAATTGAAAATGTCCGAGAGTTATTTAGAAGTTTAGAAAATAGAACAGGGGCGTATTTGTTAATTACGGATTTAACAATATTTTTGCAAAATGAATACTATAAAGAACTTCTAATTAAATTGCTAGAAACAAATCAAAAGTATGATATACATTTACTAATAATAAATCAAAGTGTAGTAAATATACCGTATCGCATTTTAATGCTTATCTCTTCTAAGATAAGTTTAAGCAATGATAATGTACAAGAGATACAAGCACTATTTTCTACAACTGAAAAATGTATTCAAAAGAAACCTGGTTATGGACTAATCATGTTACATCAACAGTTGCTTGAGTGTAGTTTTTTTCAGATGGGTGTTAGTAATGAGTCGTAGTGATACTATATGTATCTATATTCAGTTTCCAATTTTTGGAAGGGAATATGAATGTAGAGTCAATTTAGATAATCATTTTCAGGATATCTTAGAACAATTATTTATATTAAAAGATAAGGATATTGGTTGTATGTATCAGAAATCAGATGTGCCAATTATTCAATGTTTTGATACGAATCAATATTGTATATCAAACGAGTCGTTAAGAACTTTGCATGTAAAAGATGGTATGACTTTTAAGGTTTATTGAACGGTGTTAAAATACTGGCATGGAGGTTTATTAATATGACAAAATTTAATGATATGCAATATACGCGTCCTGACTTTGAAGAAACAAAGGCTAAGATGGAAGAACTTGTTTCAGAGATGAAACAGGCGAAGGATGCACCAACATTTTTAGACGCATTCTGGCGAATGAACAAGTTACGTCGTCATTTATATACAATGATAACACTTGTTAATATTCGTCATAGTATCAATACAGCGGATGAGTTTTACGATGCAGAAAATAACTATTGGGATGAGACAGGTCCACAGTATTCTGTCATTGAGAATGAACTGGTAAAGGCTGTATTAGATGCACCATTTAGAGAAGAATTGTTAAAGGAAATTCCAGAGACTTACTTCCAGTTAAGTGAATGTTCTCTTAAAGCATTCGATCCACGTATTGTGTCACTTATGATCGAAGAAAATAAACTTACAAGTGAGTATGGTAAATTAAAGGCTTCTGCGAAGATTGAATTTGATGGTGAGGTATTAAATCTTTCTGAAATTAGTGCTAAGGTTGATACGCCTGACCGTGAAGTTCGTCGTAAGGCTTACGAGGCGAAGATGGCTTGGTTTAAGGAACATTCAGCTGAATTTGATGAAATCTACGATAAGTTAGTAAAAGTTCGTCATCAGATGGCAAAAGAACTTGGCTATGATAATTACATTCAATTAGGTTATTATCGTATGAATCGTTTAGACTACAACGCTGATATGGTTGCAGGATATCGTAAACAGATTCTTGACTATGTAACACCGGCTGCTGCTCGCTTATTTGAAAAGCAGAGAAAACGTATTGGCTATGATAAGCTAGCATACTATGATTTAGGATTTTTGTTTAAATCTGGTAATGCAAAACCACATGGAACTGCAGATGAATTAGTAGAGTATGCAGTTAAGATGTATCATGAGATGTCACCTGAAACTGGTAAATTTATTGATGTTATGAATTCTAATCAGTTATGGGATCTTGTCAGTCGTCCTAATAAACAGATGGGTGGTTATGAGACTGAGATTTATGAGTATGATGTACCATTTATCTTCAGTAACTTTAATGGAACATCCGGTGACGTTGATGTTTTAACACACGAAGCAGGACATGCTTTCCAAGCATACTTATCAGATCAGATTGAATTAATTGATGTTAAATGTCCAACGATGGAATCTGCAGAAATTGATTCTATGTCTATGGAATTCTTTGCATATCCTTGGATGGAGTTATTCTTTAAGGAAGAAACCGAGAAGTATAAGTTCTCTCACATGGCTGGTACGATTACATTCTTGCCATATGGTGCATTAGTAGACCATTATCAACATGAAGTATATGAACATCCAGAAATGACACCAGCAGAGCGTAAGGCATGTTGGAGAAGATTAGAAAAGATGTATATGCCTTATAAGGATTATGAAGGTTGCGATATCTTGGAAGAAGGTACATGGTGGTACCAACAGGGTCATATTTTCGAAAGCCCATTCTACTATATCGACTACACATTAGCGCAAGTATGTGCGCAACAGTTCTATATCCGTATGGATAAGAAGGATCCTACATACTGGGAAGATTACAAGAAACTATGTAGACTGGGAGGTACATTATCCTTTACAAAACTTGTAAAGGAAGCAGGTATTCGTGTTCCGTTTGAAGAGGGAACACTGAATGAAATTATTACTTACCTAGAAAATCATCTCAATAGAATTGACGATACAGCGTTATAAGCAAATGAAAAGGACTTGCATGCATGCAAGTCCTTTAGTTATTTATAAAACAGCATTTAAGAACTCTTTAGTACGTTCACTCTTTGGATTTGTAAAGATTTCTTCAGGTGTTCCTTGTTCTTCTATCTTACCGTTATCCATGAAGATAACGCGATTTGCAACATTTCTTGCAAAATTCATTTCGTGTGTAACTAGAATCATCGTTAATCCTTCTTCTGCTAATTGTTTGATGACTGCTAGAATTTCGTTTACCATTTCTGGATCTAATGCGGAAGTAGGTTCATCAAACAACATGATTTCTGGTTGCATACATAGTGCACGAGCAATTGCGACACGTTGTTTTTGTCCTCCGGATAATCTTCTGACATCTGCATTTGCAAATTCTTGCATACCAACTTTTTCAAGATAATATAGTGCAGTTTCTGTGGCTTTCTGTTTAGAGACTTTCAGTACTTTTAACTGTGGCATAATGCAGTTATCAATGACAGAATAATTGGCAAAGAGATTGAACTGTTGGAAACACATACCGACACGTTTACGGAACTGGTTAACGTCCTTTATAGAAAGTACATCTTCACCAAATACATGAATCATTCCGCTATCAGGAGTTTCTAATAAGTTAATACAACGAAGCAATGTAGATTTACCTGAACCAGATTTACCAATTAGACAAACAACTTCGCCTTGATTGACAGAAAAGTCAACGCCTTTTAGTACTTCTAATGGACCGAAACTTTTATGAATATCTTTAATTTCTACAAGTGGATTATACATTCTGACGTTTCCTTTCTATCATTCTTTTCCACTGAACTGCATTTGTTCAGGTGTTGTGACACTTTGTGGAAGGCTCGAACTAGTTTGATTTAATTTCTTTTCAATTGCATTTAAGATTATTGAAGTAACTGTTGTTAAGATTAAATAAATCAGTGCTTCGATAAAATATGTTTCTGAGAATTTGTAAGTTGTGCCCGCAATAGATTTTGCTTGGAACATCAGTTCTGTAATTGAGATAATCATCAGTACAGATGAGTCCTTTATGTTTACAATAAATTCATTACCGATAGCAGGGAAGGCATTACGGATTGCCTGTGGTAAGATTACATTTAACATTGCTTGTCCATTGGATAGACCAAGAGAACGTGCGGCTTCCATCTGTCCTGGGTCGACCGACTGAATGCCAGAACGTATAATTTCTGACATGTATGCACCTGTATTAATGGAAATAACAAAGATAGCTGCTTGAAGATTGGTCCAGTGAATGACATTTAATAGCGCATAGTAGATAAATACAGCTTGAACCATCATTGGTGTGCCACGGAAGATTCCAATATAAATACTTGATAGTATTTGGAAAATCTTCTTTAGAATTTTCACAAAGATAGGGGATGTGCGGTCTACTTTTACGGCTCGCAAGCCACCTATAAACAAACCAATCACAAGACCAATAATCGTACCAGATAAGGCAACGATGAGTGTAGTTTGAATACCTAGTAATAGACTAGGCCAATAGCGTATCACTAACGTGACAATAGTATTAATGAATTCCATTATTTGCTTACCGCCGGTTGTCTTTTAACTGCTTCTAACATGATTTGTTGACGCTCATCTTCAGAAATAGAATTCAATGCTTTTTGGATCTTATCAAGTAATTCTGTATTGCCTTTCTTAACAGCGATAGAAACAGATGTATCTGCTTGAAAGCCATGGCCATCCTTGAATGTCACGTATGTTAAATCTGGATTGGAAGCTACGATTCCTTCAGCTACAGGTAGTTCTGCAGTAATCGCATCACAACCGTTATTTAATAAGTCATTCACAAGGGAAGGGTAGTTATCCATTGCAGTGCCGTGGTTAACACCTTCAATCTGATCGATGATTGTATCGTAAAGAGTGTTTAGCTGTCCCTTAACTGTCTTGCCTTTAAGATCTTGGATATCTGTAATGGATGTGAGCGGACTATCTTTACGTACAATGACAACTTCTTGACTAGTGTAGTATGGATCTGTAAAATCAACAGACATCTTACGGTCGTCTGTAGCAGTCATACCAGCAATGACCGCATCAATTTCATTGTTTTGTAGACCTGGAATTAAGTTATCCCAGTCATATTTTACAACCTCTAATTCCATGCCTAATGAATCCGCAACCTTCTTTGCGATTGCGACATCATAGCCATCACAATAGTCTACTGTTGAAATCTGTTGTGTGTATTCATTTGCAGTTGTTGTAGACCAGTTGAATGGGGCATAGTTACATTCCATACCTACAGTTAACTTATGGTCGTCATGTGTTTCTTTTGTGGATGCTGAACCACAACCTGCTAGTAATACGAGGGATAACGCTACTACTGATACTTTTCTAATCATGTTCATAAATTTTCTCCTTATAAATAAAACCCGCATGCTATCACATACGGGTTTTGTGTCCATAAGTCATAGCGCCACTTCATTTTCATGAAGGAGTGATATAGATATTCTCTATATCCCCACGAAATAAACTTGCCAGTTTATACGTTCGGCGACGGTTACCTTTCATACATATCATTGCTTGCCAGCTCCATGTATTACTCTTTTGCGTCGCTACCTCTATTCGGTTTTTATGTTTTCTATGTTCTTACATTTGAAATTGAATGTCAAGTTATTTGTTTGATTTTTCCCATTCTTCGCCTTTAACCCATAGTTTAACTTGTTCTTGATTAGATAGGGAAGTTAGGAAGTTCTTTTTTGCAAATGGGTATGTTTGATAGATATTTGCAAGTAATTCTTTTGTGTCTTGACGCTTTGTAAACCCATCGTTAGGACAAGTACTCTTTACAATAGGTAAGTGTTCGTGTTTGACAGTATTTTTTATTTCATCCTCATAGACATATACAAACGGACGGATGAAACCCATACCGGAATTCTTTAGATACATTGCAGGTGTAAAGGTTGAGATGCGGCCTCCATAGATCATGTTCATAAAGAGGGTTTCGATTGCATCATCAGCGTGATGGGCAAAAGCTGTTTTATTGCAGTTGTATTCTTGTGCTGCTTTGACAATTGCTCCTTTTTTTAAAGTAGAGCAGAGTGAACACTGGATATTTCCGTTTTTCTTATTAGGGTGTAACTGTAAAATATCATAGAGTTTTGTTGGGTAGTCGACATACTCGATGTCGTGTTCTTTCATAAACTTACGTACTTCTGCAAAGTCCATATCAGAAAATCCCATCTCAAGATGAATCCCAATCACAGAGAATTCTTTACCGCTAATACGTTTTGCTGCTTTCTGGTAAATAGATAATGCATATAATAGTAAGATACTATCTTTCCCACCGGAGACAC
>JABZLM010000019.1 GCA_015256775.1 Solobacterium sp.
GCTCTTAGCAATCTAATACAGTAGACAGGAACTGGTAAAGCAGCCTGTCTTTTTTGGTAATTTAAAATAGCGTGGGGTTTTCAAAAAACACGCAATAAAATCCCATGGGGATAGATATTATAAAAGACAATTCCAAAGAGTGATTCTCTACGGGATTGTCTTTTTGTCTGGAGAGTAACAATGTATTTATTATTTTTTCTGTTTACGATTGTATGCTTGAATGTTTGATGTCAATGAGAAGCCAATCCTGTAGTTGAGTGCGTAAATAACACGTGCTCTGAATCTTTCAAAATTACTGAGGCCATTTGATATCATAATAAATTCTCGCATCTTTTGATTAAGACTCTCAGCGAGTGCATTAGACTGTTTTCTATCTTCTGTTGGTCTTTGAAATGAATTGCATATTTCTTCAAACCAATTTTCCAATAAATTAATGAACTCGCTATAACATACCAGTCTAGATTCTTTAAAATACCTAATTAAATCTGTGAGTTCTTCAATACATTCTGGATAAGTAGAGTTTCTATTAAAATATCTATAATCTTCCTTTAACTCATAGGCCTTTTTGAGTATCGGGTTGAGATTGAAAAGTGCGTCATATAGATCTCGATAGTTCATCTTCTGACGAAAGAAATGATTATATTTAGGTTCGTTATCCAGAAAGCAATCTGTTTCCAAGAGGTGGTGAAAGTGCTTGAACAGATAGTAAGCAGGACTTTCTTTAGGAACCTGGTTCATTAAAGATACACGTAATTTTGTAAAACCATCAGAAAGATGTTTGACTACATGGAAAGGATCGACGGATATCTTACAGTTTGGAAAGTATTTGAGAGAGACTTGTTTATAGGGTTCCCACATATCTATGGTTACATATAAGACACGTTTCCTTTCTTCTAGAGGTATCTTCTCGAGATGTGCTGATAATGTTCGTTTTGAACGATCGGGTAATAATTCATTAAGAACGCGAGCATCATTATCTACAAAAGAACATAGATATGAACCACCATATTTGGACATATTAGAATGAAGCTCATCAATTCCTAGATTGGTTGGTAGAGTTAACCTTGGGACTTGAATGAAACTGTCGGCATATAGTTGGACAGTAGTAACCGAGGTATTATACCTTTCGGAAATATCTTTATAGGATAGATGTAGATTTTGAAAGTCAGCAGCAATCTTATAAAGTACAGCATAGGTTTGATGGAAATATTCAGGCCCAAAAGGATTATCTTCACAAAATGTTTTAAAACAATCCTTACAAGTATAGCGTCTACGCTTCCAATGAATAGAAGAAGGTGTATCACCTAAAGGAAGGTGATTATAAGTTCTATGAATATAACCCTTAGAGACTGCAGGGCCACCACAGTAAGGACAGGTTGGGTGTTGGTTTACCAGTGTGATATATACAAAAAGACGGTCTTCCTTACGTATCGCATCGATTTCTTGAATTGAATCTGATGTTAGATTTAAGGTTGACGTGATAAAATCATGAATAGCCATGTAGGGCTACCTCCATTTCTATTTGATTCTCCAGACAAGAAGATAATAGCATGGAGGTTTTATTATATTTTGGTCTCCCCACAAAAAATGAGCACGATGATTTTTCGTGCCCACAAAAGTTTATAGCCTATCCCCAACCCCATGAGATTTTAAAGTGCCTCTTTTTTATTTATCTAATATTCTTTGAAGATTGGTGCGTGGTATAATAGTCACATGACAAAAGTAGCGATTTTATATGATTTTGATAAAACACTGTGTGGAAAAGACATGCAGGAATATAGCTTGATTCCTTCTCTAGGCTATGAAAACCCAAAAGATTTTTGGAAGGAAGTAACTTCTTTAGCTTATGAACATAATATGGATGCGATTAGTGCGTATCTATATCTATTGCAGAAGAAGTTTGAAGAGATGGGTCAACCACTTACAAAACAACAATTTGAAGGCGTAGGAAAGGGCATTGTTTTGTATAATGGCGTAGATACTTGGTTTAAGCGAATAAATAAATATGGTAAGAAATTAGGGCTTGAAGTAGAACATTACATTATCTCAAGTGGTATGAAGGAAATCATTGAGAATGTAACAGTTGCGGATGCGTTTAAACATATTTATGCATGTAGCTATTTCTACGATGAAAATGGATTTGCTAGATGGCCAGCACAAATTGTAAACTACACAACAAAGACACAATATATCTTCCGCATCAATAAACAAGTCTTAGATGAAAATGACTCGGAAGACCTAAATACTTATATTGATCCAAAACTACGACCCATCCCATTAACGAAAATGGTTTATGTTGCGGATGGTTTAACAGATGTACCGTGTATGCGTCTTGTAAAAGAGTATGGTGGTCGTTCGATTGCAGTCTATAATGAAAAATCCGCGAAGGCAAAAAAGATTGCGGAAAAACTCATTCGTGAAGAACGTGCAAACTACATGGTGAAAGCAGACTACAGTGAAGGCTCAGAAATGGAAACACTAATGAAGATGATACTCAATCACATGAGTGCAGATAGTGCATTAGAAGCTTTGGAAGGCAAAATCAAATAAAGAGGGATAGATTAATGACAAACGCAGAGAGATTTTTAAATGCCTATGCACAATGTGAGAAGAAGTTAGCAGAACTAGCAGAACAGCCAAAATATATTCCATTCTCACAACTTGTTGCACGATGTGCAAATCGAAGTAGAGTCGTCGCAATCAACCAACAATCCCTACGTGAGTACAGTGAATTGCGTAACGCAATTGTACATATTCGTGGTAGCGAAAAAGAGATTATCGCAGAACCATGCGATAGTGTAACAGAGGATATTGAACGTATTGCAAAGCTATTAACGGATCCACATGATATTTTAAAGTATGCAAGCATGCCTGTTAAAACAGTGCATATCGATACAAGTATTCGTGATGCTTTTCAACTGATGCAAGAAATGGACACATCAAAGCTTCCAGTATATAAGGGGCGAAATTTTGTGGGAATGATTACGTTAGATGAAATTGCAAAAGTTGCGATGCAAGGAAGAACAGATAATACAGTTGTATCAGATATTATCTCTTCTACCAAAAATTCTAGAGTTGTATTTACTTCGAAGAGTAATAATGTGGATGTTGTATTACGTTATTTCGATAAGGCAAGAGATGAAGGTATTACGCTACTAGCAATCCTAATCACCGAATCAGGAAAGCCTAGTGAAAAACCTATCGGAATTATCACAACAGCTGACTTACCAAATATCTTAAATATTTATGCATAAAAAATAATAGGGTGAATGCCCTATTATTTTAGTTCGAATTGTAGTGATGCTTGACCATCTTTGTAATGCAAGTGCAACATTGCACCATTGATCATTGTGATGCGTGGTACAGTATGACCGATATCCGCATCATAGATAACTGGTATATCTTGTAATGCATGTTTAATTGCATCTTCATAACTTAATCCAGTACTATTGGATTCAAAACAGGTTCTACCAATAATGATTGCTTTTGTTGTTTGAAACCAGCCTATATACTTCATCTGTAAAAGTGTACGGTAAAGTGTTTCACTATTCATTGCAAAGTTATCGAAATACCAAATAATACCATCATTACGATAACGTTCGATAAACTGTAATGTACCATCGTATGGTGTGCCAATTAAATCTTTCAATACATCAATACAACCACCGATACATCTACCTTCTACATCGATTGTATTTGAAGTGGACTTCCAGATACTATCTTTATCATAGATAATATCATCACTGAAGAATGGTGGCTGTTCCATGCGACGTGGATAGTTGTGTTGTACAACTAAATCACCTTTTAGAATCGCAAGATTTCCCTCTAAATAATCGGGAGTAGGGGTTGCGTAGTAATCACCTGCGTTTTCTCCATAGAGTGTTGCGATATCGTATTTTGTTGTAATTGGATATACAAGCCCAGTTGGATCAGAAGCACCCATAATCCACTTTGGATTTTCTTGAATGATAGATGGGTTTAAATGAGGAAGGATATCAAACAAGAAGTCACCTCCAGTTGCGGCCATCATCATATCTACATCTTGATCGAGTAAGAGTTCTTCAACTTCTTTTGCACGAATGATTGAAGTATTACTTGGTTCAGTTTCATTGCGTACAGATGCAGTTTCTTTTGTTTGATAACCATACGCATGCAGGTTATCGATTGAACGCTTATATTTCTGTATAAATTTTCCAACACCTGAACTTGGTGCGCAAATGCCGATTGTATCTCCTTGTTTTATGAATTTAGGATATTTCATAGTTGGTCTCCTTAAATCGTATTATACATAAAATAACCATCGGTGGGGAGCCGATGGTTAAGTAAATCTCATTATTATTTATAAATTGGGGGGGGAATTTATGAATTTAAGAAATAATTTAATTACTGTACTACATTCTAGCCACTCTTTAGTAACTCTGTTCTACGTCCTCCTTTCTGTTTACAGTTAATACTATAAAATGAATATGTTAAGAAAATAAGAAGGCTATGTGAACTTTATCTGAACAAATGATGTGTTCAATCACATATTTCACTAGAATTAATAGATGGTATAATAACTCTATGAAAATAGAAAATAAAATCTGTAAAACAGGCATGGCTCTAATTCTAGCTGTTGGAGTTCTTGGCTGTACGGTAAAAAAAGATTCGGTATCTACACATACAGTAAATGATGGTAACTATACAGGAATTGGGAATGGTTACAATGGTTATGTAACAGTATCTGCATCTTTCCGTAATGGGCTGTTAACAAATGTAATTGTGACGGATGAACAGGAGACAGATGCAGTATCTGATGCGGCGTTAACTAAGATTCCTGAATATGTAATCGATGATCAATCTTTAAATGTTGATGTATCTACAGGTGCAACACAGACTTCAAAAGCAGTACTAGAAGCGATTGGAAATGCGATAACTGCTGCCAATGGAAATGTAGAGGAGTGGCAGAAGGATTGTACTGGGAAAAATAAAGAGAAGGTCATTGAAGAAGAATCGGATGTAACAGTTGTTGGTGGTGGTGCTGCAGGTATCGCTACAGTGTTACGACTTCAGGAAAAAGGATATACGACAAGCTTGATTGAAAAGGATAGTGAGATTGGTGGTTCATTACGCTACTATGCCAATAGTGGACAAATTGTTGCAGGATCCACGAAGGCAAATCTAGAGGGTGTTGATACTGCAAGTACATTGGCAGAAGATATCACTGCTTATAGTAATCAAACAAATAGTCCAACTTTAAGTCAATTATTTGAAGATCAGATAGGTGAAACTGTAGATTGGCAATCAAAGATTCTAGGAATTACATTTGATAAAAAGATAGGATATGTACCTACGGATGGTTTATCCTTAAAATCTGTCATGATGTATGATGAATCGAGTGGTGAAATCGATGACTTACTACAGAAAGAAGTGAAGGTATCTGGTTCTAGTGTTCATACTAATGCAGGTATCATTGGCTTGCGTTATGATGAAAGTGGCAAGGTTATTGGTGTAAGGGCGAAGAAGTCTAATGGTGATATTATTGAGACAACATCAAAGTATGTTGTTCTAGCAACAGGAACTTCTGCTGGAAATTTGAATTTGATTCCTGAGCGTGATCGTAATTCAAATTATCTAGGTCTTAAGACAAATTCAGGTGATGCGTTAGCACTTGCAAGAGATGCTGAACATCCGTATCACATAGAAGATGGTTCGGTGGTATATAACTATTTAGGCTATAGTGTACGTGATATTACATTGGATACATATCTTGCGACAAAGTCTGTTCTTGAAAAAGGTGTTGCGTTAATCAATAATAATGGAGAGCGTTTCATCGATGAGACAGAACCGTATAATCAAATCTCTGAATCGATTCACAACCAGAATAATGCGACTTCTTATCTTGTAATGAATGAAGATGTCTATGAAGAATGGAAGAAGAAATTACTTACAACAGCCACTATCTCTAAGGCTGATGTAAAATATCTACAGTCAATGTATGGTATCGTTCCATTTAGTGGAGAAACATTAAGTGAGGCTGCACTTTCAGCTGATTTAGATGCACAGAAGTTAGTACAAACAATCAACTACCATAACTTAGAAATTGAAGCTTCTAGTACGAGTATAATGGGCAAAATTGACCCAGATGAACCTACATGCATTATTCCCCTAAATAAATATCGCTATGAAACAACAGGTGGTTTAAAGGTGGATGATCACTTAAATATTCTAGATGGTAGTGGTGCTTCAACGTTAAATGTATTTGCGGCAGGTAGTATTGCAGGAAATGTATTTGGTGAAAAGATGCCAGGAGGAGCAGGACTTGCATGGGCATTTATGTCTGGAAAGTATGTCGCAGATGAAATTGTAAGTGCCTTACAAGAAAAATAAATGAAAGAGTATGTATGAACTTCAAGTCATGCGTACTTTTTTTGATGGATTGGTTGTATCATTAATACGGTTTTACAATCCAAAAATAAATCTGTTATAGTATGGTACGCAAGGGGAAGTAAGATATGATAAATACAAATGAAAAAAAGATAGATTTAAAACAGAGCATAGACTTTATACGTATCCTCATATATGCGGCAATCGCAGGCCTAGGTGCAGGTGTTCTTGGTACATTATTTACATTTAGTGTAAATTACGTTACACAACTAAGAGTCAACCATTCATGGCTCATATATTTCTTGCCTATCGGTGGTATTGTGATTGTGCTGCTGTACAAACTGGCGAAATATAAGGATGCTGGAACAGATTTGGTAATTAATTCAATACATTCTGAGCCACATTTACCAGTTCGTATTGGACCACTAATCTTCATTTCTTCTGTTATTACACATTTATTTGGCGGATCTGCTGGACGTGAAGGGGCAGCGCTACAGATTGGTGGTAGCGTTGGTAGTTTTATATCAAAGACACTACGTTTAAAGGAAGAAGACAAAAAGACATTGATTATGGCTGGTATGTCTGGCTGTTTCTCGGCTCTATTTGGTACACCTTTAACAGCAGCTATCTTACCGTTAGAAGTAGTACACGTAGGATATATGCAATATGCGGCATTACTTCCATGTGCTATCGCATCACTAGTTGGACATAGTGTAGCTATCGCAATGAACTTAGTAGAGCCAATGAATCATATTGGTACAGTTCCTAATTTGGACGCAATCACAACGATTGCGGTGATTGGTTTATCACTATTGGCTGGACTTGTCAGCCGTCTATTCGTCTTTAGTTTACATAAGACACATCATATTTTTGCGATGATTGAAAATGCATATGTTCGTGCAATAGTTGGTGCTTGTATCATTATCGTATTGACACTGTTGGTTGGTAATCAAGATTACAATGGTGTTGGTCCACAAATGATCGAACGTTCGCTAAGTGGAGATGTTCCAATCTATGCATTCTTACTAAAGATTCTCTTTACTGCAATAACATTATCTGCAGGATACAAAGGTGGTGAAATCATTCCTTCTTTGATTATTGGGGCAACTCTTGGTAGCGCATTTGGTACAATATTTGGACTGCCTGCGGGTCTATGGGCTGAGGTTGGTATGGTTGCGGTATTCTGTGGAGTTACAAACTGTCCAATCACTTCATTATTAATTGGATTTGAATTATTTAACTTTCAAGCAAGCTCATTTTTATTGATTGCGGTCGCAATTAGTTATATTGTTTCTGGTTATTCTGGTTTATATAAAGCACAGATGATTATCTTCTCTAAGACGAGTCGCACTCGCATCGAACGCAATACAAACTAAAAGCATTTCAGTATAAAAATGAGTGAAAAATAGTAAAATAGAAGCGTAGAGGTGAATACTATGAAGAAAATTACTTATTTCCATCTAAATTCTTGCCCTTATTGCAAGAACGCAAACAAAGCAATTGAAGAATTAAGAACAGAGAATCCAGAATATAAAAATATTGAAATTGATATGATTGAGGAAAATGAGCATCCTGAAATCATTGAAAAGTATGATTATCACGCAGTTCCATGTATGTGGATTGGCGATCAGAAAATCTATGAGGCGCATTTATTTGAGAAATATGACGAATGCAAGGAACAAGTGCGTAAAGTATTTGAGGCTGCTAAATAGTTTTTCTATGAGGAATCTATCAAAGATTCCTTTTTTAAGTAGACAAGGAGGTTAAATGTTATTACTAGATAAAACATTGTTAAAGATGACGAAAGGTCTTTGGGGCTGGATTCTTTCACTTGTTGTAATACGTGTTTGTTCACTTGTGATGATAACTAGCTTTGCGACACATATTTCCTATTTCTTGGGAAATATGATGAATCCAACATTTACGCATGATGAAATAAAAAATGTGGTAATTCAGATTCTTATCGTATCTGTACTGATATTTGTATTTCAATTCATACAGGGAGAATTAGAATATCGTGCTCAAGCAGCAGCGCGTTCATCAATACGTCAGAAGTTATTTACAAAAACAATGTCATTAAATGCAGGGTACATTGAAAAGATAGGCCCTAATTCCGCAATTACTTCGGCAGTTGATGGCGTCGAACAAATGCAGGTATATTACAGTGTTTATCTACCAAGTTTGTTATTCAGCGTGATTGCGCCAATTTACTTGTTTACTAAAATTTATCCTAGTTCTTTCTTGATTGCATGCATACTGTTAATAGTATCCTTTGTTTTACTACCATTACATAATGTATTTCGTTATCGCATTGAAAAGTTAAGAAAGTCATATTGGGTTTCGCTAGAAGATATGACAGGCTATTACTTGGATAGTATTCGAGGTCTTTCCACATTGAAGTTGTTTGACCAATCTGATAAACATGCGGAAGTCTTAGGAGAAAAAGCAGAGTATCTCAATCACCAAATCAATGAATTTATGAAGGTAAACTTCACATCATTTTTAGTGACGGAAGGAATCATCTATATCACATTATTTGTATGTGTACTAATCGCAGTTAGAAACTTATCAAATCAAACAATGGAACTTAGCACTGTGTTAATGATTTTGTTGTTAGGATATAGCTACTTTGGATCAATTCGCCAACTAATGTCCGCAACGCATGATGCACTTACAGCTGTTTCTGCCGCAAGTCGTGCTGAAGAAATTCTTGCGGTAAAGACAACAGAAATCAAGCAAGAAAAACAGCCGATACCACACCAAGAAGGTATTGTACTAAAAGATGTATCTTTCTCTTACGAAGGTAGAAAAGAAGTATTACATCATGTAAATATTAAAATCGAAAAATCAAAGATAACTGCACTCGTTGGATTATCAGGTTGTGGTAAGAGTACGATTGCGTCAATGTTAATGAAGTTTATCTATCCTGCAAGTGGTGCTGTATATCTAAATGGAATAGATTATGCATGCATGAATCGTGAAGAGATTGGTAAATATATTGTAATGGTTCCGCAAACGGTAAATTTATTTAGTGATACGATTCGAAATAATCTTTTACTAGCCAATCCATCCGCAACCGATGAAAAGCTTTGGCAAGTATTAGAGGAAGTGAGCCTTGATAAGCATATTCGAAGAATGAAAGATGGCTTAGATACGATGGTGAGTGAATCTGGGTCTAATTTATCTGGTGGGCAAAAGCAGATGATGGGTATCGCTAGAGCTCTATTAACAGATGCGGAATATATCATCTTTGATGAAGCTACTTCCGCAGTCGACCCTGAAAGTGAAAAGATTATTTGGCAGTGTATCGAAAAGTTATCCAAGAAACGTACACTTATTATTATTTCACATCGATTGTCTGCGATTCGTAACGCCGATCAAATTATCGTACTTCAATCCGGTGTTGTAGAAGAGGTAGGTAATCATGAACAACTTATGAAGAATCATGGGCTGTATCGTACACTTGTGGAAGAACAGAATGAACTGGAGGTACAAGGATGAAAAAATATGCATATTCAATTCCAGTTCTAGCATCAAGATTAATCAAGAAAGCTAGGCCAATCGCGAAATATCTAACGATATCGACCTTAGCTAGTATCGTCGGTAATCTTTCGCATATGGGCGTGATGGGATTTGGCGCACTTTGGATTATGAAAGTTGCAGGTATTGTAACAACTAGTAGTGCAGGGTTTTATGCATGCATGATGTTATTGTGTGGCCTTTTAATCGCATTATGTCGATATCTAGAAGGTGTGTTTTCGCATCTAGGTGCGTATGGTATTCTTGCCAAGATGCGTGTTGATTTATTTACGGCTATCAATCGATTAGCACCTGCATATTTGATTGATCAAAAAATAGGTGATGTGATAAATATTGCGGTAGGTGATATTGAAACGTTGGAATACTTTTTTGCGCATACGATTGGTCCAATGTTTACAGTAATATTACTACCAGTAACGACTGTTATTATCGCATTACAATTTAACCCTTTATATGCGTATGTATTGATTCCTGTATACTTAATTATCAGTATTATCATTCCTCTTGTTGGACTGTATCTTGGAAGAGGAATTGGGAAAGAATATCGCAAAGATCTAGGAAAGTTAAAGGCAGTCATTCTTGAAAATATATATGCAATCAAGGATATACAAATCTATCATGCAAGTGATGAAAAGATTACACAGGTCATGAAGTATAATGATCAAGTTAATAAGGACATGCATGCAATGACGATGCATAAACAAGCGTTATCTTCTGCACCAAACTTCTTTGTCTATCTAGGTAGAGTCATGATATTGGTTGTGGCTGCGTATTTGCTTTCTAATGGAATAGGTAATCCGGTTGGTACGATTGTCATTTCATTTATCGCAACTGCATCTTTCTCTTCAACGTTCTCACTGACATTTGTGGTAATTCACTTACTTGAGGCATTTGCGGCAGCTGAACGAATCTTCTTGATAGAAGATGCAAATCCACTTACTACAGATCCTAAGGAATCTGTTCGGATTGACCACGTTGAATGCATTGATTTTGAAGATGTTTCATTTACATATCCGAAAACAAATCGTGAGATTTTAAAGCATTTCAATTTATCAATACAGAATCCGGAACATATCGGTATCGTTGGTGAAAGTGGTTCTGGTAAATCTACAATTTTGAGATTGTTGTTAAGATACTATCCAATACAAACGGGGAAGATACGCATCAACGGTATTTCTCTAGATCAATTTTCATTTGAGGAACTTCACCGTCATATCGCAGTACTAGAACAAGATACATATCTTTTTAACGATACAATTGCCGGAAATATAGCTATAGCTAAACCAGAAGCTACGATGGATGAGATTCATCTAGCCGCAAAAAGAGCAGGCATTGATGACTTTATTATGAGTTTAGCAGACGGATATGATACGCAAATGGGTCAAATGAGTTCACGTGTTTCGGGTGGTGAACGTCAAAGGATTGGTTTAGCACGTATTATGTTAAAACAACCAGATGTGATTATTTTGGATGAACCTACAAGTGCACTCGATGTACTGCATGAAAAAGAACTTCTCCACACGTTAGAGAAGGAATTTAAAGATAAGATGATTCTGACGATTTCACATCGATTATCTACATTGACATATTGTGATTGTATCATTCAAGTAAAAGATGGAAGTGGTAATGTAAAAGGTTGATTGTTACATGCAATCAACCTTTTATAAAGTTCTGTAGATGTAGAATGATTCTACCGAATATATTCTTTTCTTGTGGAAGTGTAATACTGATGGTTTTCGTATAGATGGTTTTATTATCAGCAGTGAATGTAATTGTAGCTTGGATATTTTGGTCATAAAGTTCTGCTGAGAACTTCTTTGGAAGATCGATTTTATAAGTACATTCTACATCTGCTGGTAAATCAAGTGTAATATCTTTATCCATCTTCACATCGATATTCGCTGTATGCATGAATGATTTATATTCAATCGTACTAACAACATCATTCTTTTTCAGAATTGTTTTCTTATGCCATGAAGCTAAGCTAGTTAAGGCAGTTTGTGCATCGCTAAGATTAGAGTATTGTTCAACATTGGTGCTTGCTCCAGCTGTTACCGCAATGATATTCATATCATTGACAGTTGCCCAATATGCAATACATCTGCCAGCTTGCAGTGTATATCCGGTTTTACCGCCGGAAAGATTTGTTAGGTTATAGCCGTATGTATCTGCATATGCCCAAATTGTGCTAGCAAGTGGGATGCCAAATGGATAATAGGTTGTGGCTTGTGTTGTGTGTTCCTTTGCAGAGAAGATTTCTTTAAACGTTGGATTTTGCAATGCATAACGCAATAACTTTGAAACATCCTCAACTGTTGAATATTGTCCCTCACGGTCAAGACCATGAGCACTCTTGAAGACGGTATGATCCATCCCTAGTTGGGCTGCTTTATCATTCATCATTTGATAGAACTTTTCAAAGCTACCACCGATCTGTATTGCAAGTGCATTTGCGGCATCGGCTGCGGATGGTATCGCTGCAGCGTAACATAGGTCTAGTACTGTTGCTGTATCACCATTTACATATCCTGCAACGCTTGCTTGTTCCTCATACAGGCCATCAATCATTTCATCGGTAATCGTTACAGTTTGATTCAGTGAAGAACTATTTTCGATTGCTAGAAGTACCGTCATCATCTTTGTAAGTGATGCGATACTGATTTGTTCATCCTGTTTCTTTGCGGATAATACTTGACCTGTATCGGCATCTAAAAAGATGTAGTTTGTACTATATAGGTTTTTGCCTAAATCAAAAGCGTCATCTGTTGCGGCAACTGGTAATAGTGTTGATAGCGCAATCACGAATGTACAGGTGATTGCGAATAATATTGTTCGTAATTTCTTCATGAGTCTATTATATATTAGAGTATGGAAAGTTTCCCATTAAGTTTTTAAGTATGATATAACCTATATAGAAAAGAAGAGGTCTAATATGGAGAAAATCGCTAGTTTTAGAGTGAATCATCTGGTCTTAGAACCAGGAATATATGTATCTCGTCAAGATCATTTCAATGATGTGACAATTACGACATTTGATTTAAGAATGACAACACCAAATAAAGAACCGGTGATGAATACTGCAGAAATGCATACAATTGAACATTTAGGTGCTACGTATTTACGCAATCATATGATGTGGAAAGAACGCATTGTTTATTTTGGCCCGATGGGTTGTCGTACAGGATTCTATTTACTTTGTGAAGGAGATTTGACCTCTAGGGATATTGTTCCATTAGTGAAGGGACTCTTTGAATTTATACGTGACTTTGAGGGAGGTATCCCAGGTGCAGAAGCACGTGATTGGGGTAATTATTTAGATCAAAATCTACCGATGGCAAAATATCTTGCGAATCGTTACTTAGAAAATACAGTAAAGGAGATTGACGAGGCACACCTCGTGTACACTGAATGATGAGAGTAGGAATTATTGGTGCGATGGATGTTGAAGTGACATCGATCAAAGAGCGCATGACAATCGAAAAGATTGAACAAGTTGGAGACAATACATATTGTTTGGGAAAAATTGGTGATACAGAAGTTGTTGTCGCAAGATGTGGGATTGGTAAAGTAAATGCCGCAATCTGTGCTACAACCATGTGTGTAAAATATGAAGTGACACATATTTTGAATACAGGTATTGCGGGTTCTTTAGATAATCAAATTAATATCGGTGATATTGTTGTATCTACAGATGCAGTATATCATGATTTTCGAATTGAACCGTTTGGCTATCCTGCTGGAATGGTGCCTAGTAGAAAGAGTATATCCTTTCAGGCGGATGAAGCACTACGTAAATTGGTTGTGGAAAGTATTCAAAAGGTTGCACCTGAAATTCAAGTCTTTGAAGGGCGTGTTGCCAGTGGTGATATCTTTGTAGGACAAAAAGAAAAGAAAGATTGGATTATTCAAAACTTCGGTGCGAAGTGTTGTGAGATGGAGGGCTGTGCAATTGCGCATGTTGCGACTGACTTTGCGGTTCCATTTGTGATTGTACGTGCAATTTCTGATAAGGCTGATGAAGAAAGTACAGTGTCTTACGATGATTTTGAAGCACAGGCAGCAGAACATTGTGCAAATCTAGTCTTCCAAGTATTACAGAATTTATAAGCGGGAAATTCCCGTTTTTTTTAAAGAGTGATGAGAAGTTGTGTGTATAATACAAGTATGTATAATCAACAGTCGTTTTTAAAATATATACCAGTGGGATTATTCCTTTTTGTGTTTGCATATCTTGTGATGTGCATGACAAAAATGATGTATCATAAGTCTTTTCGCCGGTATCGCAAGCGTGTTTTTTCATCACTGCTTTTATTAGTACTATCGGCAGTGATGATATGGGAAGCATTCTTTTCTACGATTCCGGTGAATCGGGATGCGTTTTTTTCATTGTCGGATATTCCTGCATATACATCATCACCATACGTTGAAGTTAATCATAATATTCCATTCTTTACAGAAGAAGAATTAAAGAGTGATGAATATGAGTCGTACAGTGAATTAGATTATCTTGGTCGTTGTGGACCAGCGATGGCGATGATAGGCATTGATATGATGCCGACACAGAAGCGTGGCTCTATCTCAATGGTGAAGCCAACTGGTTGGCATTTAGCTAAGTATGATTTTATTGATGGAAAATATTTATACAATCGTTGTCACTTGATTGCGTATGAATTAAGTGGAGAAAACGCAAATGTACAGAATCTAATTACGGGGACACGCTATATGAACGTGGTGGGAATGCAGCCGTTTGAGGATAAGACTGCGTGGTATATATTACGAACAGGAAACCATGTACTATATCGCTGTACGCCAATCTTTGAAGGAGATAATCTTTTGGCAACAGGGGTACTGTTGGAAGCACGTTCAATCGAAGATCATGGAGAGGGAATCTGTTTCAATGTATTCTGTTATAACGTTCAGCCTAATATCAAGATTGATTATCATACAGGGGACCATCAGTTAGTGGTGCAAGACTAATTTGTGTGAAAATAACAAATCGATACCAAAAAGATTCAGAATTATGTATAATACATGTGACTAAAGGAGATAAAGAACATGAAATTAGTTAAGAGTATTTTAGCAGCAGCTACAATCCTAACATTAGCAGGTTGCGGATCAAAGGCTATTTACAACGCCGGTACATATGAAGCAACAGCTGAAGGACGTAATGGTGACGTTACAGTTGCAGTTACAGTTTCAGACTCAAAGATTGAAAAGGTAGAAGTTAAGGACCACAAGGAAACAGCTGGTATCGCTGATGGTGCTTTAGAAGAAGTTCCAGCAGCTATCGTTAAGCAGAATAAGGCTGATGTAGACACTGTTTCTGGTGCTACACTTACTTCAAACGCAATCATTACAGCAACTAAGGACGCTTTAAAGAAGGCAGCTAAGTAAGCGGAAAGAGGGCATTTTGCCTTCTTTTTTTGTAAAAATAAACAAATTCGTATCAAAAATGCGAAAAACATGCATAAATAAGCACTTTTTTTTAGATTCACTAGTTGAAAATACATAAAAATCAATTAAAATTAAGTTATCAAAATAAAAGGAGGCCATAAACATGGCAACAGTAAAAGTCGTTACAAAAAAGACATTAGCAGATGATTTAGCAGAAAAATACGGTTTAACAAAGAAGGCTGCTGGAGAAGCAGTTAATTACGTATTTGATGAAATCGCTACAACAATTAAAAAGGGTGGCGAAGTTTCATTAAATGGCTTTGGTAAGTTTACAGTAGTTAAGAAGAAGGCTCGTACTGGTTTAAACCCAGCTACAGGCGAAAAGATTAAGATCAAGGCTACTAAGGCTCCAAAGTTCAAGGCTAGTAAGACTTTAAAGGACTTAGTTAAGTAATTTTATGAGCGGTATATCCGCTCTTTTTTTATGCATGAAAGTATAAAAAACCTGTGTTGTTATGACACAGGTTTTAATGATTAAGCAATGTATACATGCTTGATAATTACTGGGGTTGTTGGCTTATCACGGAAGTCTGTTGGTGTATTTGCAATCTCATCAACTACTTCTAAACCTTCAACAACATGTCCAAATGCAGCGTAGTTTCCATCTAGATGTGGAGCGTCTGCATGCATGATGAAGAACTGTGAACTTGCGGAGTTAGGATCCATTGCACGAGCCATAGAAATAACACCGCGTACATGCTTGATAGGATTATTAAATCCGTTTGAAGCGAATTCACCAACAATGTTTTCCTTGGAACCACCTGTTCCATTTCCAACTGGGTCACCACCTTGAATCATAAATCCAGGAATGATACGGTGGAATGATAATCCATCGTAGAAGCCTTCACTAACAAGTTTGTTGAAGTTAGCAACTGTCTTTGGAGCAGCTGTTTCATCAAGTTCTAACTTGATAACTTTGCCGTTATTCATTTCGATTACGATCATGTAAGCCTCCTATTTTAAATGCCAGATATCACGGTTGTAGTCTAAGATTGTACGATCACTTGAGAAGAATCCACTCTTAGCAATATTTACTAATGACTTCTTCTTCCATGCGAGACGATCTTCGTAATCAGCTAATACACGATCCTTCACTCTGCAGTATTCTTCAATGTCAAGCAATGTCATAAACCAGTCTTTATTGATTAGGTTATCACGTAAGTCAGATAACATTTGCTTGTCGCCTAACTTAATAAGTTCTGGACTTGTGATGAAGTCTACACATGCATGAATGAGTTGGCTGTTGTTGTAGTAATCAGCTGCGTGGTAACCACTTGTTTCGTAGAGTTTGATTACATCATCGGATGAACGTCCGAATGTATAGATGTTATCCTTACCAACGAGTTCACCGATTTCAACGTTAGCTCCGTCATTTGTACCTAATGTGATAGCACCATTTAACATGAACTTCATATTACCTGTACCAGAAGCTTCCTTAGAAGCTAGGGAAATCTGTTCTGAGATATCACATGCAGGAATAACTGTCTCTGCCTTTGTTACGTTGTAGTTTTGTAACATAACAACCTTGAGGTATGGACTAACTTCTGGATCGTTCTTAATTAAGTCTTGTAAGCAAATAATCAAGTGAATGATATTCTTTGCCATGATGTATGCAGGTGCTGCTTTTGCACCAAAGATTACGGTAATAGGACGAGCTGGCTTTTGACCTGCCTTAATCTGTAGGTACTTATAGATTACCCACAATGCGTTCATCTGTTGACGCTTGTACTCATGTAGACGTTTTACTTGGATATCGAAGATAGAACTTGGATTGATTTCAATTCCTTCTTCTTTCTTTATCATATCCGCAAGGCGAACCTTGTTTGTGTACTTAATATCATCTAACTTCTGTAGTACTGCTGTATCGTTAATATACTTCAATAAGTCTTCTAACTTACTAGCATCCTTACGCCATGCATCACCGATTAATGTATCGATGTAATTTGCAAGTTCTGGGTTGCAATGCATGATCCATCTACGGAATGTGATACCGTTTGTCTTGTTATTAAACTTAGAGTGGTAAATGTTATAGAATGGCTTTAATTCTTGGTGTTTTAGAATTTCTGTATGAAGTGCTGCTACACCATTGATAGAATTACTGAAATGCATGTCCATTCTTGCCATGTGTACACGGTGACTATCATCGATGATTGTTAATTCTTTATCACCCTTGAAGGCAATATTTACGGCATAGTCTAAACCACCAATAATTGGAACGAGTTGTGGTACAACTTCCTGTAGATAATCTAGAGGCCACTTTTCTAGCGCTTCGGCAAGAATTGTGTGGTTTGTGTATGCACATGTATTAGCGACAATATCTGCTGCTCTACGGAATGTGATACCTTCATTCATCAATAAACGGATTAATTCAGGAATTACCATAGAAGGGTGAGTATCATTGATCTGGATAGAAACATGCTTATCTAAATCGTTGAGGCTGTGTCCCTTTTCTTTTTCTTCCTTGATAATCAATTGAGCAGCGTTACTTACCATAAAGTACTGTTGGTAAATACGTAATAACTGACCATCCTTATCACTATCGTCTGGGTAGAGGAATAGTGTTAAGTTCTTATCAATATTCTTCTTATCGAACTTTGTGCCATTGTGAACGATAGATTCATCAACAGTATCTAAGTCAAATAAGTGTAATGTATTCTTGTTTGTCTTATATCCGATAATATCTAAGTCATACATATGTGAGTAGTATGTCTTACCAGCAAGTTCAACTGGGAAGGATACATCAGTATCACGTAATACTGTAGAACCATTTAACCATTCATCAGGAATTTCATGTTGCTTTCTATCCTTAAATTCTTGACGGAATAAACCAAGGTGATAATTTAGACCAACACCATCACCCTGTAAGTTTAAAGTAGCGATGGAATCTAAGAAGCAGGCAGCTAAACGACCTAGACCGCCGTTACCAAGTGAAGGTTCCTTTTCGAAACTTTCAACTGTGCGAATGGACTTACCGTTCTTAGATAATAATTTTGCTAATTCATCATATAGACCTAGGTTGATTAAGTTCTTACCTAACTGTTTACCGATGAGGAATTCTGCACTGATGTAGTACAACTTCTTTTCACCTGTAATCTTCTTAACATGATCTTGTTCTTCCTTTACGATAGCAACAATCGCATCATAAAGTTCTCTGTCAGTGGCATTTTTAATCTGCTTTTTCAAGCTTGACTCAAGTTTTTTCTCTAATGTCATGAGTATCTCCTTTATCAAAATAATTAAGACCATAGACAACTATACCATAAATGAGAAAAAAGTGAATTCTATTCACTTGACATGGAAAAATATTACTTCATGGGTTAATATTTAAACTGAAAGCGGAGTTAAATGAATAGTAATATGAGAAAAGCAGGAATTTTAATGCCAGTCGCATCTCTGCCTGGCCGCCACGGATGTGGTACTTTTGGAAAAGAAGCATATGATTTTGTAAAGATGATGCATCAGTCGGGTCTAGGCATTTGGCAGTTGTTGCCATTAAACCCTTTAGGATATGGAAATTCACCTTATCAGCCATATTCATCTTATGCGGTTGATGAGTTGTATATATCATTAGATGTTTTAGCACAACAAGGGTTATTAGAGAAAGTGCCTTCTTATCATCGTAATGATGATGAGATTCAGTATGAAGTAGTTCGTGCGTTCCATGATAAGTACTTGCGACTAGCCTATCAGAAATTTGAAAAGGATGAGGCATACGAATCCTTTATCAAGCAGCCTTGGGTAAAAGAGTATGCAATCTTTAAGACTTTTAAAGTTGCGAACAATTTACGACCTTGGAATGAATGGGAGAAGGAACAGAAAGATTATCCAATCAACCAGAAATTAGATTTATCAAAGTATGAAGATGAAATTGCATACCAGATGTTCTTACAGTTTGTATTACATCAACAGTGGCATGCACTTAAGAAATATGCAAATAGTTTAGGAATTCAGATGGTGGGTGATATCCCATTCTATGTAGGATTAGATTCTGCGGATGTTTGGGCACACCGTGAAAACTTCTTGTTAGATCAAGATGGTAGACCAACATTTATCGCTGGTGTTCCACCTGATTACTTTTCAGCGACAGGACAAAGATGGGGCAATCCTATCTATGACTGGAAGTTTATGAAGAAAGATAAATTTACATTCTGGATTGAACGTTTATCATACATGGGAAAGATGTTCGACGTTGTTAGAGTCGATCACTTCCGTGCCTTTGATACATACTGGAAGATTCCGGCAGATTGTCCAACTGCGATTGAAGGCGAGTGGATTGAAGCACCTGGATATGAGTTGTTTGATACATTATTTAAGCAATATCCAAACCTCACTATCGTTGCGGAAGATTTAGGAGATTTACGTCCAGAAGTATTGGAATTAAGAGATCACTACAAGTTTAGGGGTATGCGTATTGTTCAATTCACATTTGACCCTGAGGGCATGGAAGAAGATAAAACTCATCTATTGGTATATACTGGGACTCATGACAACGATACGACATATTCCTGGTATTGCAAACAACCTGCTTCTTTAAGAAGAAAGATGCGTCAGTACCTATGGAAACACGGATATCGCAAGCATAGCTTTGTCGATGATGTGATTGACTATTCGTTGGATAGTAATGCGGACATGGTAATTATTCCGATGTCAGACTGGATCCATGCTGGTAGCCAAGCACGCTTAAACATGCCTGGAAGCGTAGGTGCTCCAAACTGGATGTGGCGGATGAAAGATTTACGCGCATTTGCGAAACGTATCAAACAAATTAAGTTAGACTTACTACGAGCTAATCGTATCAACCACGACTAAGAAGGTTAAAAAAATGGATATTATCTTAAATATTATTAAATCTGTAATTTTTGGAATTGTACAAGGTGTCACAGAGTTTCTGCCTATCAGTTCAACAGGTCATTTAATTTTATTACAGACGTTTATGCCTTTGAATGTCTTTACCGATCCTGCAAAAAATAAAGCCTTCTGGGATGTATACAAGGTCGTGATTCAGTTCGGCAGTATTTTGTCTGTACTGTTGTTGTATTGGAAGCGTTTATGCCCACTCGGCAAAAACGTATCAGAGCCAAAGAAAAAGAATATCTACCACACATGGCTAATGGTTATCGTGGCATCCATTCCATTAGTAGCAGGAATGTTACTGAATGATTGGATTGACAATGTGATGAGTGCACCATATATCATCGGTATTACTTTGATTCTCTACGGTATCTTGTTTATATGGATGGAGAATAGAGAAAAGAAGTTTACAGTTGAACATGTCAGTCAAATCACACCTAAGAAAGCCTTCGGTGTTGGTATGTTCCAGATTTTGGCTTTGGTTCCAGGAACTAGTCGTTCTGGTAGTACAATCTTTGGTGCAACTTTATTAGGATTTAATCGTGCAACAGCTGCAGAGTTCTCATTCTTTATGGCAATTCCAGCAATGTTTGGCGCAAGCCTTTTAAAGATTCTCAAAGCAGACTTCTCATTCGGCTTTTGGCCACTCATGATTTTACTCATTGGTACAGTGGTTTCCTTTATCGTTTCAATTATTGCGATTCGTACCTTAATGAACTACATTCGTAAGAATGACTTCAAGGTATTTGGCGTATATCGTATTATTCTCGGAATTATCGTCCTGATTCTCTGCATTACACGCTTTATAGCATAGAACGGCGGTATTATGAAAGAAATTATTACTCTTGGCGGTCTATTTTTAGAAGGGTTATTATCATTCTTCTCACCATGTATTCTTCCACTTGTTCCGTTATACATTGGCTACCTTACAAAGGGTTCCATGATGACAGACGAAAATGGACAGGTACGTTATGATCGAATGAAAACACTTATTCTAACAATCGGATTCGTCTTAGGAATCTCGACAGTGTTCGTGATTGCAGGACTTGGATCTAGTGCACTAGCAGCTGTATTCAAGCAATACACATTGCAGTTTCAAATTGCAGGTGGTGTATTACTAGTCATCCTTGGTCTAGCAAATCTACACATTATCAATATTCCTTTCTTGAATCAGACACACCAAAAGACAATGCGTGTAGAAGGTGGGATGACTTTCTTCAAAGCATTTGCGTTGGGATTTGTGTTTAGTTTTGCATGGTCTCCATGCGTAGGTCCATTATTGGCCCAAGCAATCTTACTAGCATCTACTGCTACAAACGGACTTGGTTGGCTATATATTGCGTCCTATGCGTTAGGATTCATTGTTATCTTCTTACTCATTGGATTCTTTACAGAAGAAATATTGAATCTAATCAAACGTAATAAGAATGTTGTGAAGTATACAGGTATCGCAAGTGGAATTCTTGTCTTGGCAATGGGATGCTTTATGTTATTCCAAGGCTTTACAACAATGCATGCACTACAGAATCGTTCTTCTACAACTCCTGCAGAAACAACAGTAGAGAATTCAAAACAGGATACAACTAGTAAAGAAGATACTTCTAACAAGGAAGATTCATCCACAAAAGAAAATACAGATTCATCAGCAAAGACAGCTATCGAAAAGTATAACTTTGCGCTTGTAGATGGAGAAGGTAACACTCATAATTTGAGTGATTACAAAGGAAAGACGATTGTTATGAACTTCTTTGGCACATGGTGCCACTACTGTAACGAAGAGTTTGAGGGATTACAGAAGATTAATGATGAGATGAAAGATGATGTTCAGGTATTGATGATTGCGGCACCAGGTCTAAATGGTGAAGGTAGTATTCAGTATGTTGAAGAATACATGAAGAAAAGAGGCTATAACTTTACAATTCTGTATGATACAACATTAGAAGCTACAGATACGTATCACATTTCTGGTTATCCAACAACGTATATCGTTCGACCATCAGGAGATTTCTTAGGATATGTACCAGGCTATGTATCTGAAGAACAAATGCGCAATTATATCAAGACAGCACAAGAATAGTAGAAATCAATGTTTGTGAAAATAAACAAAATTGATTCGTTGAAAACCTTCGAAAGAAGGTTTTTTCTCTTGACACTTTGAAAACGCTCACATATTATTTTGGTGTATCCTGTAAACGTTTCCGTAAACGGTTACGAGTAAAAGGGGTTTTAAATGACGACAATTAAAGATATTGCACGTATTTCAGGGTATAGCATTGGAACAGTTTCCAGAGTTATCAACAACCATCCTGATGTTAGTGCGGTAGCAAAGAGAAAAATTGAAAAAGTAATCAAGGACGAAAAGTTTGAACCAAACTCAAATGCGAAACTTTTAAAACAATCTGCGACATCCGCAATTACGATTTTGATTAAGGGATTGCACAATGCCTTCTTTAGTATCATTGTCGAAAAGATGCAAAGTTATCTGCAGGAAAGTGGGGAAGATGTCTCTGTCGTATACTTGGATGAACTTGAAAATGAAGTGGAAGTAGCAATTCGCATCTGTAGCGAGAAGAAACCAAAGGGTTTTATTTTCTTGGGTGGCAATCAGAAATATTTCCGTGAGTCATTTGCGAGTATTAAAGTGCCATGTGTATTATGTTCAGAAAGCGCAGCAGAGATGAACTTTAGTAATCTTTCTAGCTTTACAACTGATGATAGAGAAGCGGCACGCGCAGCAGCGGAATACTTGATTCGCTCGGGACACAGAAAGATCGGCATTGTATGTGGGTCGGCTGTATCGGAAGCCGGATTGATTGGTTCAAAACGTGTGGAGAGTGCAATCGAAGTGTTTAAAGAAAACAAGATACCGTTTAATAAACGTAAGCAGTTTGTGCCAGGAAAGTTCTCGCTTGAAGATGGATATAATGGTACGATAAAATTATTAGAGAGCTATCCAGAGGTTACTGCGATCTATGCGGTCAGTGACGTTGTGGCAATTGGTGCACTACGTGCAATCAATGACCGTAAGCTAAAGGTTCCACAAGATATATCCATCATCGGCAACGATGGAATTGACTTTGCAAGGTATGTAACACCGCGTCTAGCAACTGTCGAACAGGATGTTTCACAACTTGCCAAACGCAGTGTAGATGACTTGTTATTAAGATTAAATTACAATAAACCTGTAATAC
>JABZLM010000020.1 GCA_015256775.1 Solobacterium sp.
AGAGATGCATCGTCATATGCCGATTGATATTCAATTAAAACATCTAGTCGCATTAAATATGATTGACGATATTATTATCGCAAACTGTTATCCAAGTGCAGCAGAGAAAGAAGCATTAAAGCATGTTTCTTTAGATGTTGTAAATTTCAAAGTTGAACTTGAACCAAATATTCCTGAAGCAGAAAAGAAGATTGTATTAGAAGAACTCCATTTAAATCGAGGTGATTTAAATCCATGCATGATTCGTTCAAGTCAAAGTAGAGTGAAATATAGAGGCCACCACTTTGATGTATTCCATGCACCAGATATGATTCATCGTGGTGATGTATTGATTGATAGTAGTGAATATGGAACATATGCTGGTGAACTGCAGGTTGCGTTACAGGATATGAAGAATAGTGGAAGAACCAATGTAGTTGGACATATCCGTGAAGAAGAACTCTTTATTCTGGATAGTCTAAAACCTTGGCAAAAATTTAGATTTACTTTGTAGTATTTTAGAATTTCATTTGAGAAATGAAAAAGAAGATGTTCCAGGAGAATTATCCTTGTTGCATCTTCTTTTGATTTTATGAGATGAGATAACTAATAAATTCCTCATATGTGTTACTTGAAATTAAGTGTGATAACTTTTCGTAATCATCTGTCAGAGAAGCAACCCAATCGAAGAATGGTTTCAGTGTTGTGGTATCAGGTTTATCGATTGCTAGTAAGAAAATAAGCTGTACCTCATACTTGCCCCATAGAACTGGCTTATCTAATAACATGATTGAAATTGCGGATTTTAGACAAGAGGAGTCAATTGGGTGTGGTGTTGCAAAGTTAAAATTAAACGATGTTGGTGATAGTGCTTCACGTCGCATAACAGATGGATAGAATGCATCTGTCACAATAGAGGCTTTTTGGAGTTCTTTTGACATGAACTCTAGAATCTCTTGTGGTGTATTGAAGAGTTGATGATTATAGAAGAACTGTTTTGAAATCAATCCTTTTAGATTTGTGTAGAATTCTTTTTGTGTACGTGTTCTTTCGATTTCGTGAATCATTTCGAAAAGTTTAGCTTCATCATTTTTGCCGCACAGTAATGAAACTTCAACAGTTGGAATCTTCAGGTTATGACGTAGTGGAATTGAGCATATCAATAAGTCTGGCTCATCCGCAAGGATGAGTTCTTCCTGGAAGTATGCATACACTTTGACAATCTCGATGTGTTCATAGAATATCGTTTCAATCTTTTTGCGTTGGGTATAGAATGCTTTTTCACCCAACGGATAAATCCATACCGCTCTAAGTTTTTTGGAGTGATAGATACGCTCGTAGGCTAGTCCTAGATGTAGAGTAATAAAACCAATTTCATCTTCATTGATATTGATGTGTAGTCTATTTGCAAGGAAGGTTGCAGTACTTACGCCCACCTCAAAAATTAATGGGAACTTACGCTTGATTTCTTGTAGGTATAAGTTGGTTGTGTGGGTTTGACTGATACTACGTTCAATTAATGATTGAAGATGGAGTGTTAGACCAAGTTTAAAATCATCATCTTTAGAGAAGTCGATACCATGATGACCGTATATAAACGCAATCAACTCATTGACAATATCACTGCAGAGTAATCCATCTGGCATATAGTTGGAGATTTCTGTATCACTGATTTGAGCAGGGTTGTTTCCCATCAGTAATAATGCAAGGATATTAACTTCACTTTCAATAACATGTGCTTGGTATAAGATTGCGATTCGTTCGTAGAATTCTTTGGCAATCTTATATTCGATCGCATCATGTATCTTGGAGCTTGTGTATGTTGATTCAATGTATTTTCCGCTGAGAATACGATCGATGGAAATACTGATGTGTAATAGAATGGATGGTAATGCATTTGCGTTAATTACATAGTTGTGTTCTTGCAGTAAGTTTTCCAACTCGCTTTTACATCTGAGTAAATCAAAGCTTTGATATAGATTTGCTAGCTCGTTGATATTTAAGAAATTTTGCTTGGTCTCGTCCATGAGAAGATGCTTGTATAATTTACGTAGTTCATTTTCAGAGCCTAATAGGACGAGATGGTTTGATGATTTCTTGAGCTTGAGATTTTGATAATTTGCTAATTGTTTACGAATCTCTTTGAGATGTGCATCGAGAGTGTATTCAGAGATGCATAACTGTTCTAATAAATCAGGAATATAGATAGAATCACGCGATAAGAGAAGTGACTTTAAAATATATAAATTTCTTTCGAGGGAACTCTGCAATAAGTTTTGTCGTTTTGATTGAAATTGTTTATAGTTTTCAGGGATGAGTGCATATCCACTTCGAAGATTTGAGGTAATTAGCTTCTCAGAATAAACTTTATTGATTGTATCAATATCAGAACGAATCGTACGATTAGATACAGATAATAATTTAGCGAGTTCATTTGCAGTGAACCATTTGTTTTCTTCACCTAGAATGTGAAGAATCTTTTCTTGTCGTTTATTCATGATAATCACCTTTCGTAGCGTAGAATAATATTTTCCTAATAGTAGGAAAACAAAACATAGGAATCTAACTGAGAATTGATTAAAATAGTAATAGAAAAAAGAGGGATGGAATGAAAGAGAAACTCATCGATTTTAAGCAGAAACAATCGATCCGTTTATTATTCAGTATTCTCTGTGTCATCTTTTCGGCTTTGTTGCAAACTTATGCCTTAAAAGTTTTTTTAAGACCTGCCGGATTGTTGTCGAGTGGATTTACGGGTCTTGCAATATTAATCAATGTGATAGGCAGTCAACATCAAATACAAATACCAGTTGCGCTAATGATAGTATTACTGAATCTACCAGTAGCGATACTCTGTGGTAAGTCTATTTCAACAAAGTTTACTATACTATCATCATTGCAATTTGCATGTGTGTCAATATTCTTAACTGTATTTAAATTTGATATTTTGTTTGATGATATCATGTTAAACATCGTTATTGGTGGTGCAGTGTACGGTTTAGGAATTGTAGCTGCGTTAGTGGGAAATGCAAGTACAGGTGGTACAGATTTTATTGCATTATATGTTTCAAATAAGACTGGAAAGAGTATTTGGACATATGTCTTTGTATATAACTGTATCTTGTTATGTATCTTTGGTTTTGTGTCTGGATGGGAGCGTGCAGGGTATTCTATTATTATGCAGTTTGTATCGACCAAAGTTATTGAAAGTCTGTATCGAAGATATGACCGTAGTACGATACAGATAACAAGTAAGATGCCTGAAGAAATTATAGCTGCATATACAAAGAAGTATCGTCATGGTATTTCGGTTTGGGAAAGCTATGGAGGATATTCTCATCAAAAGAATTACATGTTGAATACTGTTGTTTCGACATTAGAGGTGAAGGAGATTGCACATCTGATATTAAGTGTTGATCCGCGTGCAATCATAAATGTATATAGAACGGATGATTTCTATGGTGGTTTCTATCGGAAACCGATAGACTAGGAGGATGTTTGAATGTGGGCGATAATTGCGACTTGGCGAATGGCACTGGAAGGTGTACAGGAAGCAGGTAACTTATTAAAAGAAGGTAAGAGCAGTGGAGAAGCAGTTGAACATGCAATACGCTGTGTAGAAGATTTTCCATACTATAAATCTGTTGGATATGGTGGTTTGCCAAATGAAGAGATGATTGTCGAACTTGATGCAGGATATATGGATGGAAATACAATGGCGATGGGTGCTGTAGCTGGTATTAAGGATTTTGCTAATCCGATATCTATTGCTAGAGAGTTATCGAAAGATACTGTCAATTGCGTACTTGTCGCAGAAGGTGCTGAAAAGTATGCAAGCAAAAAAGGCTTTGAAAGAAAGACAATGTTAACAGATAGAGCCAAGCAGCATTATCGTAAACGTGTCAAAGAAGTACGCGAGCAGGAGCTAAAACCATATGATGGTCATGATACTGTTGGTGAAGTTGCACTGGATTGTGCAGGAAAGATTGTTGCAGGAACTTCTACGAGTGGTTTATTTATGAAAAAGGCTGGACGTATTGGAGACTCTCCTATCGTTGGTGGTGGTTTCTATGCAGACTCTGAAGTTGGTGGAGCTACTGCAACAGGTCTTGGGGAAGATTTGATGAAGGGATGTATCTCTTATGAAATCGTTCGTAAGATGAAAGAAGGAATGGGACCACAAGAAGCTTGTCAAAGAACGGTAGATGAGTTAGACGCAAAACTGAAAAAGAGTCGTGGTTTTGCGGGTGACCTTAGTGTTGTGGCAATTGATAAAGATGGTAATTATGGTTGTGCTACGAACATTCAAAACTTCTCGTTTGTGATATATCGTGAAAACGAAGAAGCAAAAGTATATCTAGCAAATTGTATTGATGGTAAGACGGTGATTACAACTGCTAGTCAAGAGTGGATGGATCAATACATGCAAGAAAGGATGGCACCGATTCAGGAATGAAAAGAGATTTATTTGAAGTATGTGCTGGCAGTGTACAGGATTGTATCAATGCACAGCTTGGTGGTGCAGACCGTGTTGAATTAAATAGTGCTTTACATCTTGGTGGATTAACACCTAGTCTTGCGATGTTAAGACTTGTAAAAGAAAAGACATCACTCAAAGTTGTCTGCATGGATAGACCTCGAGCAGCTGGCTTTTGTTATGATGATGTCGAAATAGAGACGATGTTTGAAGATGCTAAAATCTTATTGGAGAATGGGGCAGATGGAATCTCCTTTGGTTTTCTGAATTCAGATGCGACAATCAATGAAACAGAAACAAAAAAGATGGTGGAGTTAATTCATCACTATCAAAAGGAAGCAGTGTTCCATCGTGCATTTGATTGTGTGGATGACCCTATGCATGCGATCAAACAATTAATTGATTGCGGTGTTGATCGTATCTTAACAAGTGGGTTACAACCCACTGCAATGCAAGGAGTATCAGTGCTTGAAAAATTACAAAGTGAATTTGGCAATCAGATTGAACTACTTGCGGGTAGTGGAATCAATGCGAATAATATTAGAACGTTGAAAGAACAAGCAGGAATTCATCAATTCCACGGTAGTTGTAAAGTATGGTGTAAAGATCCTACTACTACAGTTGGAAATGTGAGTTATGCTTATCACGAAAGTGATGACTATGATTGCGTTAGTTTGGAAAAGGTAAAAAGTATCGTACAGGAATTGAGAGGTAAGTAAAATGGAAGGCTTAGAGTTAATCTGCTTTAAAATTATTGCGTCGGTTGGAGAAGCAAGAAATTCTCTTTTGAATGCATATCGTCATGCGAAGAGAAAAAATGTGGAGGAAGCCAAGAAGTGTATGCAGGAGGCAGAGGAGTTTTTCAATAAAGCACACCAAGCACATGCGGAACTAATCACACAAGAAGCAAATGGTGAGAACATCAGTGTGAATTTGTTGTTGGTTCATGCGGAAGATCAGTTAATGAGTATTGAAACACTGAAGATCATCGCAGAAGAGGAAATCTTATTTGCGGAAGGATTATAAGCATGAGTAAAAATAAGCAACTTAGAAAGAAAACAACAGAAAATACACAAAATAATCAAAATGCTTTTCTTGCAAGAAGAGGATTTGCGTTTGTCATCGATTTTATTATTACAAATCGTTTGTCACTATTTGTGACTGGGATTGTATATGGATTGATGAATAATGGAAATATTCAGATTCTCAATGGTTTTGAAGGTATCCAAATAACACAGATTCTTGTGTTATTGTTCAGTGTGCTTATTGCACACGGTTTCTACTTCGTCTTTGTGCCTGCCAAGATTACAGGCGGTTCAACAATGATGCAGAAGGTAATGCAAGTTAAAGTTGTGCGTGAAGATGGTAACCCAGCTACATTAAAAGATTTTGCGTTACGTTACTTCGTAGGTTCCGTTTTATGTGAGGGTTTATTCTATGATGCCTTTGGTGTTATTCTAAGTGGAATCTTCTTTGGCATCTTTATGGCAGAAGATATCAGTCGTATCATTTATATCGTTAGTGCAATTAGTAGTGTCCTTTCGCTAATTATGGCATTGATGGATAAAGGAAAATATCGATTCTTCCATGACAAGATTTCAAAGACAATCATGAAAGATGAATATGTCCCAAGTGGCAAGGTACTATAAAGTTTGTGAAATTATCCCATTCTGATACAAAGAATGGGTTTTTATATGCATGCATGGTTACAATGTATGAAAACAATCATAAAATATTGGCTATTAGATTGTGTGATATTCAACTTTACATGAGGGATTGAAATGAAAGCCGAGGTTTGCTATACTAAGTCGCGTAAATATTGAAATATATATTTGAAAGAAGGGGACTATTACATGAATTTCTTTGATATCTTTGTAAAGACATTATCAAATGAAAAGATCAATTCGGCTATTATTTCTAGCGTAGCTATTATCCTATTAGGTTATGTTATGCGTCGCAAGAAGGTATTCGATGATCGCACAGCGAAAGTATTAACACAGGTTGTACTTTCAGTATCAATTGCTGCATTGGCATTTAAGTCATTTATGGCGCCAATCAAACCAGAGACATTTACACAAGGTTTAAATGTATTAATCTGGGGTATCGTAATTTACATCTTACTCATCTTCTTAACAATTCCGCTCTATGCGAAGTTTGAAGGTGATGAACAGGATGCTTTACGTGTACTAAGTATCTTCGGTTCTACAACATTCTTCGGAATTCCTATCGTAAGTGCAATCTATGGTGCAGAAGGTGCGTTATACGCTTCTATCTTCAACATTGGTTACAGAATCTTCTTATATTCTTATGGATATATCAAGATGAGTGGATTAAAGATGACATCTAAGAACATCAAGTCTATGTTCTTAAATCCAATCGTTATCGCTACATTCTTAGGTCTATTCTTGTGGTTAGCACAAGCATATTTACCACAGGTTACTGTAGCTGTTAAGGATGCAACGTCAGGTGAAATGGTGAATAAGTCAGTTTCATTCATGCGTTTAGACCTTACATCTCCACAGATTACTCAGATTTTAACTTACTTGGCTGGTTTAGCTTCTCCGCTTGCTTGGTTAGCAATTGGTTCTACACTTGGTTCAGTAAACTTCAAGGATGCGATGACAGACAAGAAGGCATTGTACTATACATTTATTAAGTTATTGATTATCCCTGCATTCAACATTGTTGTATTAGCAATCTTAACAGTAACTCATATCTTACCAGTTAATCTTGTTTCTTTAGGTACAACAGTTATTATGATGGCTACACCTCCAGCGACAGTTGCGGCTTCTTATGCAATTCGTTTTGATAAGGGTGCCCTCGTTGCGTCTAATACTTCATTGATTGCAACATTAGCAGCTGTTATTATGGCTCCTATTTGGATCGTTATCGTTGAATTAATTGGACATTTAGGAATCTTTTAATTAAGAATAGTATTATAATAAAGCGGGATAAATATCCCGCTTTCATAAATAATAAACAGAAGGAGTAAAATTATGTCATTTAAAGTAGTATGTTATGGTGTTCGTCCAAATGAAGTAGAGTTTTTCCACAAGTATAATAAGTATAACTATGACTTAAAGCTTGTTGAGGGTTTAACAACTCATGAGAATATCACTGAGTGTGAAGGTGCTGACGCAGTTTTATTACGTGGTAACTGTGTTGCGGATCGTCAGAACTTAGAGAAGTTAAAGGGATATGGAATCAAGTATGTATTTACACGTACTGTAGGTTTCAACCATATTGATTTACAGGCTGCTGCAGATTTAGGTTTAATCGTTGCACGCGTTCCTGGATATTCTCCAAACGCTATCGCTGAATTATCCTTAACATTAGGTATGATGTTATTACGTCATACAGCTGCTGCTACTAGCGCAACTGCTGCTGGTGACTTCGTTGTTTCACCAACATATTTCTCTAAGGAAATTCGTAACTGTACAGTAGGTATCATCGGTACAGGTAGAATTGGTTTCACAGAAGCTAAGATGTATAAGGGCTTAGGTGCTAAGGTTATTGGCTATGACGTGTATGAGAATGATGCATGCAGAGAAGTACTTGACTATGTAACTCTTGATGAATTACTTGCACAGTCTGATATCGTAAGCTTGCACGTTCCTTACTTCCCTGGTAAGAATGATAAGATGGCTAACGCTGAATTCTTCAGTAAGATGAAGGATGGTTCAATCTTCTTAAATACTGCTCGTGGTGAATTACAGGATAACGAAGCAATCTTAGCTGCTCTTAAGTCTGGTAAGTTAGATGGATATGGAACAGACGTATTCGCTAACGAAACATCATTCTTCTTCAAGAAGTTAGCTAGTGCTGCAGAGATTTCTGATCCTACTGTTCGTGAACTAGTACAGATGTATCCAAAAGTATTGGTAACACCACATATTGGTTCTAATACAGATGAAGCTTTAGCAAATATGATTGAATACTCAATGGATAACTTCAATGAGATTCTAACTACAGGTACTACAAAGAATCTTGTAGCTCTTCCTGAAGCTAAATAATAATCTTACTTAAGATACTCGAGAGAGTATCTTTTGTTTTCCTGGGAAATGCTATAATTTGAATATACAGGAGAGTTTAGTATGAACACAAAACAAGCTGCTCAAAAATGGGGATGTTCTGTAAAGACAGTGACGAAGTTATGTGCGGATGGTGTGATTCCGTTAGCAGAGAAGGATGAAAGAGGTAGATGGGTAATTTCTGATGAATGTGAGAAGCCTCCAGTCTCTCGTTTTCGTCTTTGCTTTCTGATGGATATGATTAACCAACTTAAAGAAGGCGTAATTTTTCAACAAGTTAAATGGGGCATTAGTGAAAAAGAATTACAAGATGGTTATCAGTATCTGATTGAAAATGCGATGGTTTCTTCTTTTGATGTACGTCAACTGGAGAAAGAACTGCCAAATGCTAGGATTACCTCACGTGGCAAGGCGCTGATGGAAAGAGAAAATAAAGAAGGCACAAGCCAACGTAAATTCAACGTAAACTTTAAAATTAATACTGGTGTATTCAGCTTTGAAACGGGCTATGAAAGTACGAAAGGGAAATAATATGGAGAGGATTGAAACGGAACGTTTAATTCTTCGCCAGTTTGAATTCTCTGATAAAGATGATTTATTTGAAATCATGTCGGATGAGCAGACCAGTTTAGATGATGGTGGTTATCATGCAAGTAAGTCGCAAGATAAGCAGTATCTAGCTTTAATGGAAATTCTATGTCGGCAACAAAGATTCAGTATCATCTTGAAGGATAATCAAAAGATGATAGGAATGATTAACCTTCAAGATGATGATAGAGCAGTTTCTTCTTATGAGTTAGGTTTTGTGATGAATCCAAACTATCGAAGAAAAGGATATACATATGAAGCAGTACAGGCTGTGATAGATTATTACTTTGAGCATAATTTAGTACAGATGTTTAGTGTATCTTGTTTTCCTTACAACAAAGCCTCTCTAAAATTAATTGAAAAGCTAGGCTTTGTGTATGAGGGGAAGGAACATAAGGGATTGAATCATGCAGTTTATGGTCCAATTGACCTATTATGTTATTATAAGGATAAAGATGAGTAGGTAAGATGAAGAAAGTAATTGTAATTGGATGTTGCGGTAGTGGTAAAAGTACATTTGCAAGACATCTGCATGCATGTACTGGAATTCCACTTTTTCACTTGGATCAGTTAAATTGGAATACGGATAAAACAACGGTAGAAAAGACGGTATTCTTGAAACGTGTTAAAGAACTGATTCAAAAAGATACATGGATCATTGATGGTAACTATGGTTCTTCTATGGAAATGCGTATGCAAGCATGTGATACTGTATTCTTCTTGGATTATCCAGTGGATGTGTGTATACAAGGCATTTATGGACGCGTTGGTAAGGTTCGTACTGATATGCCATGGGTAGAAGATGAAGTTGATGAAGATTTGATTGAATTTGTCAAAAATTATGAGAAGGAAGATAGACCGGAAGTTTTAAATCTTCTTTCAAAATATAAGAGAAAGGATATTCATATCTTCCGTTCTCGTTTAGATGCCAACCGGTATTTAGAGTCATTAAAATAGCTGTTATTTATCACAACTTTGTTGTGGCTTTTTTGATGGATTATTCATTGACGTACAGTGTGAAAGTGACTAAGATTGTTGTGTAAATGAAAAAGGAGGTGGAGATATGATTCTAAATAATGAGAAGAAGTTAGGCCCTACACCTAAATCGACTGGTGTTGAACAAGAGTTTCAACAGATTGCGAAAACAGAGGAATCTAGTCTTCTACAGGAATTAGCTTGTACACGAAATGGTATTAGCGATGAAGAAAGAGAAGAGAGATTAGAGAAGTACGGCTATAATGATTTGTCTGCGATGCAGAAACATAGTTGGGCGTATTTCCTTGTACATAGTTTTGCGGATGCGTTTATTATCGTTTTACTTGTATTAGCGATTGTGACTTTTGTTGTGGAGTCGGATATCTTATCTGGAACAATTATTCTTGCACTAGCATGTATGAGTGCAGTAATTCGTTTCTTCCAAGACTATGGTTCTTACCGTGATATGCAGAAGTTAAAAGAGATGGAGCATGATACGGTTAGAATTCAGGTTCCAACAGAAGATGGTACAGAAGTTCGAGAAGTACCGGTGGAAGAAGTGGTTCCTGGTGATATTCAATTGATTGGGTCTGGAGATATTGTCAGTGGTGACTTATATCTTCTTGAAAGTAAGGACTTATTCGTTTCTGTTTCTGCCTTTACAGGGGAATCTATTCCTGTGGAGAAATATAAAGGTGTTGATGATAGAACTGTCAATGCGGCAGAATTAAACAACATCTGTTTGGGCGGTTCCACTGTGAATTCCGGTACGGGTGTTGGTGTTGTAGTACGTACCGGTAAGAGTTCTTATCTAGGTAAGATTTCTTCTACAATTCATACAAAGAAGAAAGAGACAGATTTTGATAAGAGTTTAGCGAAGATTACGAGAATCTTAATTACTTACATGGTTGTAGTAGTGATCTTCGTGTTATTGATTAATGGTTTGGTGAAGAAGAATTGGTTAGAGGCTTTCTTATTCTCTATCTCTGTTGCGGTAGGTATTACACCGGGTATGTTACCGATGATTGTAAATGGAACACTTGCCAAGGGTGCTAAATTCCTAGCGAAGAAGAAGACAATTGTTAAGAATATGTCTGCAATTCAGAATTTAGGTGCCATTGATGTTCTATGTACCGATAAGACCGGTACACTAACGATGGACCATGTTGTGTTGCAGAAGTATCTTGATGTAAATGGTGAGGATTCACATTTAGTATTGAATTATGCATGGATGAATGCATACTACTCTACGGGAGTTAAGAATCTGATTGACCGTGCAATCTTAGCGTATGGAGACGAGAATGATGCACATAAATACGCTGGTGGTTATGTGAAGTCTGATGAGATTCCATATGACTTTGAACGTCGTAGAATGAGTGTTTTGATTTCTAATCCTGGTGGTGAACACATGGGTGGAAATGTTGAAGAAATCCTTCCAATGCCACAGGATGAGGTACTTATTACAAAGGGTGCTTTGGAGTCTGTATTAGAGTGTTGTAGTCGTATTCGCGTGAAGAAAGAATACATGGATATTCACGAAGAAGATCTTGCGAAAATCAACGCTCTTGCGGAAGAATTAAATAAAGAAGGTATGCATGTCATTGGTGTTGCCGCAAAGAAGAAAAATGTAGGTGATACAACCGTCTTCCATGCGGAAGATGAAACAAATATGACATTCTTGGGTATTATTGCCTTCCTCGATCCACCAAAACCAGACGCAAAAGAAGCGATTCGTGGTTTGTATGATGCTGGTGTACATGTAAAGGTTATCTCTGGTGATGCGCCTGTCGTTGTTGAACATGTATGCAAGCTTGTTGGTATGAAGGTTGGCGATCAGAGTGCTGTTACAGGTTCTGATTTAGAAAATATGAGTGATGCGGAATTATCTTCTGTTGTGGAGAAGAATGATATCTTTGCACGCTTATCGCCAATGCAAAAGAAACGTGTTGTGGATGCGTTACGCAATAATGGTCATGTAGTTGGCTATATGGGTGATGGTGTAAATGATGCACCTAGTCTACATGATGCGGATGTTGGTATCTCGGTTGATAATGGAACTGATGTTGCTAAAGCCAGTGCGGATATTATCCTGCTGGAGAAGAGTTTGACGGTCATTCTCAATGGTATTTATGAAGGTAGACGTATATATGGAAATATCTTGAAGTATATGAAGATGGCATTATCCAGTAACTTTGGTAATGTTTTCTCGGTACTCATTGCGTCGATCTTCTTACCATTCTTACCGATGTTACCACTACAGATTTTGATTCAGAATTTGATTTACGACTTTACACAGATTGCGATTCCATGGGATAACGTCGATGATGAGTTCCTACAGACACCGCATAAGTGGAATAGTGCTTCGCTTGTGTCATTCATGAATGTCATGGGTGGTTTCTCATCTGTATTTGATGTACTGACGTTCTTGGTATTGTGGTTTATCTTAGGATACAATACACTCGCTATGCAGAATTACTTCCAGACTGGTTGGTTTATTGAAGGTCTGATTTCTCAGATTTTGATTGTACAGTTTATCCGTACATCAAAGCGTCCTATCATTGATTCAAAGTGTGATTCTAGACTAGCTCTAGCATCTGCGTTTGGTATCTTTGTAGGTATTTCAATTCCATATTTATTTGATAATCTGAAGAATACTGTATTTACAGAAATGCCATTTGAATACTTTGTATATTTGATTATTATCTTGGCGCTCTATAGTACTACGATTGAAATCGTGAAGAAGTTCTATATCAAGAAACATGGTTCTTGGTTATAAATAAATGAGAGAATATTGAAATCGTTTGGTTTCAATATTCTTTTTGTTGGTGCATGATGGGGATTGGACATAGTAGGAAGATATCGAAATATGTTAAAATACAACTATCAGGAGAATTTATGCAACAGGAACAACAAAATGCATTTAATCGTCAATGTATTAGTGAGGCACTAATACGTTTGATGGAAACCAAAGCATACGATGATATTACGGTAACGGAGATCTGCCGTATGGCAGGTGTATCGCGTATGACGTATTATCGAAACTATAGTAGTAAGCGCGAAATATTCAGTGATTATATGAAGATGATTGTGGATGAATTCGTTCGCGTACAACGTGCAAAGGATTTAAAAGTACGATCGTATGAGATGATTCTTGCAGGATTTTTATATTTCTGTAATTATGAACGCTTTATTGAGTGTTTGGATCAATCAAATTTATCTTCAATCTTACAGGATGGATTAAATTACTATATCGACAGTTACGTATTTGAACAGGGTGAAGATGAGTTGCGTAGATATCACTTATATTATTATTCGGGTGCGTTATTTAACATCTATACTGTGTGGATGCGCAATGGTAAGAAAGAAAATGTTGAGGATATCGCGAAAATTGTTTACGAACATGTAAAACGCGAACATCAAACACTTTAATTATCATGTATAATATTTAATAGAGATTTTCGTATTACACGACAAACAGGAGGAATTACAATGAATTGGAAAACGTTAGAAGGATTTGATGAGAAATTAGCAAAGGTCAGCTTTAAAGCACATAAGACTTTTGATGGTAAGGTAGTGGAAGTTCTATACGGTGCAAAAGACGAAAATGGTAATTTTGTATTACCAAAAGAGGACCAAAATGATGGCCATGGTAGATGGTTTGGTATCGAAACAAATGGAGAATACAGAATGTTCTCTTGGCAAAAGCCTGCATATTTAGGAGGTGGCGTAGAATACGGTACTTCTCATAATGATACTGCACTTGAAGATATGGAAAATGATCTTCGTAAAAAGCAGGAATTATGCCGCCAAGCAGAGAATATTTCTACAGTAGAAGAGTTCGAAGAAATTCGTAAGCAATTTGAAACAATCGAAAACTGGAATACTCCAAAGGATGAAGAGTATGCAATTTGGTTTGGCAAGACTTTGGAAAAGTTCAATGCTAGAAGCCAGCGTCAAAGCGCAAATGCAGAAGAAAAGAAGAAGTTAATTGAAAAGGCTGCTAGTTTAGCAGATTCTACAAACTGGAAAGAAACACAGGCAGAATTTAGAAACCTGCAGGATGAATGGGAAACACTTGGTAATGCAGGTGTAGAAGATGATTCCTTATGGGAACAGTTTAAGGGCTATCGTAACCAATTCAATGATAAGCGTCGTAACTATTTTGATAATCTAACACAAGTACATTCTGAAAATGAAGAGAAGAAACTTGATTTAATCAAGCAGGCAAAAGAACTAGCAAAGAAGACTGATAACTTCCGTGAGACATCTGAAAAGATGAATAGTCTCATGGACGCATGGAAGGCAATTGGTAGTGCAGGTCGTGATAAGGATGATGAACTTTGGAATGCGTTTAACGCATCTCGTCAGGGCTTCTATGATGAAAGAACAGCGTTCTTCACAGAGCGTGATGAAAAGCAGAAGGAAAGTATCCGTATCAAGAATGCCTTAATTGAAGAAGCGAAGACAATCGCTGCTACAAAGGATTATGGTCGTGAGAAGACAGATCGTATGAAGGCACTTGATATGGAATGGCGTGCTGCTGGATATTCTGGTAGTGAACAGAATGACGCATTGTGGGAAACATTTACACAGGCAAAAGAAGTATTCTGGAATGGTAAGCGTGAAGATAGTCAAAAGCGTCTGCAGGAAGCCTTCGACTATAAGAAGTCACAACTTCCAGTCGTAAGAGAAGAAATCAATAGACTTCAAGAACAGGAATATGAAACAAGTGACTATGAGAGAATTCGTAGTATTCAACGTCAAGTTGAAGAAAAGAAAGCTTTCTTAGAGAAGTTAAAGAACGATATTGAAGATATCGAAAAGAAATTAAACGCATAATTCAAAACCTCACTTCATCTGGAGTGAGGTTTCAAGTCAATGGGGGATGAGAAATGTTGAAGAATATCGCCAGGGAACAGTATGCAGAAGCGATACGTATGGCATGGCCAGCTGTGCTGGAAAGTGTTTTTGTGTCTCTTGCGGGTATTATCGATACACTTATGGTTTCCTCTATGGGCACATATGCGGTAGCAGCTACAGGGTTGATTCTACAACCGAAGTTTCTCAGTCTTAGTTTCTTCTTTGCGATTAACGTCGCAGTATCTGCCTTAGTTGCACGAAGACTTGGACAGAATAATCGACGAAACGCAAATCAGGTATTAGTGACATCGGTAGCGGTCGTTATACTGTTATGTATTGCGTTAACTGTTATAACAGTGATTTTTGCTGATCCGTTAATTGTGATATGTGGTTCTAATGCGGATACACATGAGGGTGCAGTAATTTATTTTAAGGTGATACAGATCGGAATGATATTCAATGTATTATCACTGGTGATTAACGCTGCACAACGTGGTGCAGGTAACACAAAGATTGCGATGGTCACAAATGTTACATCCTCCATCGTGAATATCATCTTTAACTATCTATTGATTGGTGGTAACTTTGGCTTTCCAAAATGGGGGCTATTTGGTGCGGCGTTTGCGACGGTACTAGGTACTGTATTTGCGTGTGGTATGAGTATCCAATCATTATTTAAAAAAGATAGTTATGTTTCGATTCCCTATATTCTTGAGGAGAAGATTAAACCAGATTTTGAAGCATTTAATGCGATTCAAAAGTTGGGTGCGAATATTCTGTTTGAAAACTGGGCTATGCGTGTGGGTTTTATGACGACTGCTGTACTTGCGGCAAGACTAGGCACTGACCAGTTTGCGGCATATCAGGTTGGTATGAATATCTTGTCGTTGGGCTTTGCGTTTGGGGATGGTATGCAAGTAGCGGCTGTATCGTTAATTGGAAAGAGTCTTGGACAACAGAAACCAGACTTAGCAAAGACCTATGGACATGCATGTCAGTTAATTGGTGTGGTGATATCGGTTATATTTGCGATGGTCTTATTCGTTGGTGGAAGAACACTAAATCAGTTCTTCTTTGCGGATGAATCCGTAATTGAAATGGGTGTTATGATTGCTCGCTTTGTGGCAGTTATCGTACTATTTCAGATATCACAAATTATTTATGGTGGGTGCTTAAGAGGTGCCGGTGATGTAAAATATACATTGGTTGTGGCATTGATCAGTGTCACAATTATCCGACCAATTTTAACTTGGGTATTGACCTCTGTATTCTCGCTCGGTTTAGTGGGTATTTGGTTAGGTGTATTATCAGATCAGTTGACAAGGTTTACATTATTACGAATTCGTTTCCATCAAGGGAAATGGGTGGAGTATAAGATATAGAAAGGCATTCAAATGGGTAATAAAACAAGAATTCAAAAAATGACGATTCTCAGTATGTTTATTGCGATTGAGCTCATCATGGCCATGACACCAATTGGTTATCTTAGTTTAGGTGCAATTTCCATTACGACAATGCATATACCTGTTATCTTTGCGGGTATCTTGCTTGGGCCAACAGAAGGCGCAATCTTAGGATTTGTCTTTGGAATGACTAGTTTTTTAAAGGCGACCTTTGCGCCAACGATAACGAGTTTTTGCTTTTCACCATTCTATTCCGTTGGTGATATTCATGGCAATTTCTGGAGCTTACTCATTGCGTTTGCGCCACGTATTCTACTTGGGTATCTTTCTGGTTTGTTGTATAACGCATTTAAGAAAGCGAAGAAGAATAACTTTGTTGTAGAATCATTGATTGCGATTGGTATGACATTATTGCATACACTGATGGTCATGGGATTAATTTGGTTATTCTTTGGGCAAGTTTACGCTAGTGTAACAGGCTTAGCGGTATCGACCGTGATTATTACTGTCATTACAAGTAATGGTATTTTGGAGATGATAGTGGCAGGTATTATCATTCCGACAATGATGCGTGTACTTCGTCCAGTTTTAGATAAATTAGAGTTAGGAAAATCAGTACATGCATAATGAACAATCATACTATGCACGCATGCGTTCAACGATGAGTGATAAGTTGCGTGCTTTGGATGGGCAAGTTAAAAAGGGAATGCGTGTATTGGACTTTGGCTCAGGACCAAGTAAAGATGTTTATGAGTATGTACAATATTTTGAAGCGGATTATTATGCATTAGATAATTCAAGACAAGTACAGATATTACTAGAGGAAAAAGGGATTCGTTGTATCGACCTTACTTTTTTGAAGAGTACTGATATAAAGTTTGATATTATCTTTATGTCGAGCGTATTTCATGAATTACTTTCGTATCTTTCTCGTAATGAAGCAGCTAGTACGATGAATGTAGTACTTTCTCATTTGAGTGAGCATGGAAAGTTAATTATTCGTGATTGGTGTGCACCAGAAGATAAAACCCTTGCTAGAGTTGAAGTGATTCCAACAAAGATAGACGAAGTGAAACAGTGGATCAAGGAACTTTCTGAACATGCGGTTTTTTTATCTGAAGTTGTTGTGGAGAAAAATATAATGCAAGCAAGTGTAGATGATTTATACAACATCTTATTACACGTAACTTGGGGTAAACAGTCTATCTTACGAGAAAGTAATGAATCCTATTTGGTTGATCAATCATCCATCAAACAGTTTATTCTTAATGGGAATCAAAATATTAAGCTAGTTAGCCAGTGCGCATATTATCAATCGGATTATACAAATTATTTGTCAAACTATTTTAAGGATGTAGAGGCATTTGTAAAACAATATCATATTTGTACAAAACAAGTTATCGTTCTCCAGAAGGCATGAGCATATATTTTGCAAAGATTCATGAGTGATGGTACGTTATAGACATCAGTTAGTGATAACTTACAGAAGGAGAAATATAAAATGAAAATCGTTTTTGTGACAAGAATGGGAAATACAGATGAATTAGTAAGACAGAAGTTAGGTTATTCAGATGCGATGTTAATCGTTGATGGTAGTGAAAAGGTTGAGGGAGACTATGTGCTCTTCACATATACGGATGGCTATGGTGAAGTTCCAGGTGTAGTTGAAAGCTTCCTAGAAAACAATAAGGCTGGCCTAAAGGGTGTTGTGGCGACTGGTTCTATGGCTCGTCATGCGGATACATTTGCTTTGGCTGGGGATAAGATTGTAAAGGACTTTGGTGGTGTATTAATCGCTAAGGTTGATGTTCAGGGAACGGAAGAAGACCACGCTAAGATCAAGTCTGCAATTGCGGCGTTATAACGAAAAGAAAACATCGGTTCGCCGATGTTTTATAGTTTATAGAGTCTTACAACTGTTTCATCATCGATACCATCGATGGAAACATCAATGAGTTCATCACGAGAGGTAGGTACATTTTTGCCTACGAAGTCTGGTCGAATTGGTAATTCACGATGACCGCGGTCAATTAGTACCGCAAGTTGGATTGCCTTTGGACGACCATGCGAGAATACTGCATCAATCGCTGCACGAATCGTTCTGCCAGTGTAAATAACATCATCTACTAGGATTACAACATAATCTTGAATATTCTCGGGCAAAATGATGTTGGTTGTTTTTGGGGTTTCGCTTAGTTCCGTTAAATCATCGCGATATAAAGAGATGTCCACTTCCCCAACAGGAAGTTCTACACTTGTATATTTTTTTATATTTTCAGCTAGCTTTTGTGCGAGTGGAATACCGCGACGCTTGATGCCGACTAAACATACATTTGGAGATGAACTATCTCGTTCGATAATCTCATGAGCGATACGTGTTAGGGAACGCTCGATTTGTGCTTGATCCATGAGTTCTGTAATCAGTTCCATATCATACCTCGTATTTTCATTATACAAAAAATTAGTTAGAAAGTGATAGGTAATCCTATGAACGAAAAAATTAGAAAAAATATATTAGAAACGGAATATAACAAACCTTCAAAAGAAGAGTTGAAAGAGAAGTTAACTGCGTTACAGTATGAAGTAACACAGAATGCAAAGACGGAACGTCCGTATCAAAATGAGTATGATGATTTATTTCAGAAGGGCATCTATGTGGATATTGTTTCAGGAGAACCATTATTTTTATCCACGGATAAGTTTCAGTCTGGGTGTGGATGGCCAGCATTCTCTAAGCCAATTCTTCCAGATGTGATTACTGAGAAGATTGATTTACAGTTTGGTCTGGTTCGTACGGAAGTGCGTAGTCGTTATGCGGATAGTCATTTAGGTCATGTCTTTGATGATGGACCGCGTGATAAGGGCGGCTTACGTTACTGTATCAACAGTTCTTCCTTGCGCTTTATTCCAATTGAGAAGATGGAAGCGGAAGGATACGGCAGTTATATAGAACTGATTAAATAGTTTATACATGCATATATGAAAAAAGAACTATTACACAAAACTGTGCCATAGTTCTTTTTGTTTCTGATAGAATGGATGACTATGCAATAGAAGCTGCGTAGATTTTGGCGATGGCTGCTTTTACAGTTGCGTCAAATTCTTCGTCTGTCTGTTGATAGCGTAAATCTTGTGCAAAGGCACGTGAGAAGGACGCAATCATACCGTGGTTGAGTGATAGTAGGTGACAAGCTTCATCTTGTGAGTATCCACCTGATAGAGCAACAACACGTACTACATGTGGATCTTTCATTAAATCCGCATATAAGTTATTCACAGTTGGAATTGTTAACTTAAACATCACTTTTACATCTGAACCTAGTTTTGCTAGATGTTCCTTGATGACTTCTAACATAAAGGCTTCAGATTCTGCCTTATGTGGGTTATGAATATCGACTTCTGGTTCAATGATTGCGACTGCACCAGCATGCCATACTTGTAGAGCAATATCAAACTGTTGAGCGATGATATCACGAATACCTTGTTCATCGTAGTCGTAGATAACAGAACGTTCTTTCGTTCCAAAGATATGGCGATCTTCAACGGCATGTTTAAGTGTTTCCGCAAGATTTGGAATTGGCTTCATCAGTTTGACGTGGTTCTTTTCTTCAGCCAAGCCTTTGTCAATCTTTAAGATTGGAACGATTCCTTTCTCTTGCCATAAATAGTCAGCGGTATATTTGCCATCAATTGTACGATCCATCGTATTCTCGAATAGAATTGCGGCTAAGATACCGTCTTTGTTGAAGGATGGTGTCTTGATGATACGTGTGCGCATTTGATGTACACAGTCGAACATCTCCTCGTCATTTGCATAAGCTGTTTGGTCTAATCCATATGCGAGTAAAGCTTTTGGTGTTGATCCACCAGATTGGTCCAAGGCAGCAATAAATCCTAAATCTGAATGCATTCTTTCTAGTTGTTGTTGATTCATTATCTTACCTCCTGGTTAGCAATGACTAACTCTATATATATTATAGCCCTTTTTTTATAAAATAATTCAAAATATGTGATGACAGTGGGAAATATGTGAAAATATGCAAAAAATTAATAATTTTTCAGTAGAAAATAGTGTAATTTTGTAAAACTACTTTATAATATTGAATGTTATTCTGTAGGAATGGAAAGATATTAACTTATGAATTTATCGTATAACGCTTTAGGTTATTTAGTTATATTTCTGCCGATTACGATGTTGTTATACCAGATTGTAAAACAGAAGTATCGATGGATTGTGTTGTTATTGGCAAATCTTATCTTCTTCGGGGTCTGGTCACAGTGGTTGGTAGTATATTGTTTGGTTACAACACTCATTACCTTTTTCATCGGTAAGAAATTAGGTGAGATGAAAAAGGCACCGGAAGGTGTAGATAAAAAAGTATTTAAGAAAAAGAAGAGTCGTATTTTAACAGCTGGAATTTTGTTAAACCTTGCGGTGTTATTAGCCCTCAAGTATACAAACTTTTTTGCGACAGGTATCTTTGCGGTGTTCCAGCAATCATTTACACCGTTAAAGATTTTGGTTCCAATTGGAATTAGTTATTATACATTACAACTTGTTTCTTATCTTGCGGATATCAATAGTGGAAAGATTGAACCGGTACAATGTTATGCAAAGTTATTGTTGTTTGCGACATTCTTTCCAACGCTGGTGGAAGGTCCTATTGCGCGTTTCTCTGAAATTGGGGAAACTTTAACAGAAGGAAAGCCGATTGAACAGGAGAATATGATTATTGGATTTGAGCGTATTCTTTGGGGTATGTTTAAGAAGGTTGCGATTGCGGATCATTTGGCACCTGTCGTATCTTCCATCTTTGCCTCACATGATTCATCTGGTGGGCTTGTACTAGTTGTCGCAATCTTCTGTACGATTCAGTTGTATATGGACTTTTCAGGATCAATTGATATTGCGATTGGTAGTGCAAGAATCTTTGGTATCGTATTACCAGAGAACTTTACACAGCCATTCTTTGCCAAAGGTGCTTCGGATTTCTGGCATCGCTGGCATATAACATTAGGTACATTCTTTAGAGACTATATCTTCTATCCAGTATCCCTTTCAAAGCCAGTGATGAAGCTGACGAAGTGGTGTAAAAAGCATCTGGGTAAGACCGTCGCAAAATATATTGGACCTGCGATTGCGTTATTCTGTGTGTGGATATCAAATGGTTTGTGGCACGGTCCACAATGGAATTATATTCTGTATGGCATTTACTACTTCATCTTGATATTCGCAGAATTATTTATGGAGAAACCAACCGAGAACTTCTGTAAGAAGTTCCATATCAACCAAAACGGATTTGGCTATCGTATCTTCCGTTTTATAAAGTTAATGATTATCGTATGTTTTGGTGAGATGGTATTTGCGGCTTCTTCTGGAGCACAGATTATCACGATGATTCAATCCCTGTTTACACGCTTTGATTGGGCGGATGCTTGGTCAACCATTCCATATCTTGGCATGGATGCGTGGGATTACATCACCGTTGGGGTTGCGTTTGTGATTGTGGTGATTGTGGATGTCTTAAAAGAAATTGGTTATCCAATTCGTAAAGTATTTGAAACAAAACCACTCGTTATACGATGGAGTATTTTGTATCTTGTGATATTCTATATTATATTCTTCGGTGCATATGGACCGGGATATGATATTATCAAAATGATGTACGCTGGATTCTAGCGTCAAAAGGAGAAAAAACATGGAAGAACTATTAGAGATTTTAAACGATATTAAAGATGATGCGGATTTTGAAAACTGCACAACATTGATTGATGATGCTGTATTAGATTCATTTGATATTTTATCAATCATCAGTGCTTTGAATGATCATTATGACATTCAGATTCCAGCATCTGACATCGTACCAGCAAACTTTAACAGTGCCGCTGCGTTACTTGCGATGGTACAAAGATTACAAGCTGAATAAGTTGTATCTTATTTTTTAAACAGTAAGGAGTATGTATGAAGAAAGCATTGAAACCAGTTGCGTTTCTATTGGTTTTGATATGTTTACTGATGGTTACTTCATATCTTGTAACACCAAAAGGATATGAAAATGTATATGACATTCAGTTGGTAAATCGAAAAATTAATGCAGTAAGCCAAGAAAAAGAGAATACACTGGATGTTCTATTTACGGGTGACAGTGAGGCCAGTAATACATTCTCTCCTTTCCAGTATTGGAAAGAACAGGGTATCGCTTCCTATAATCTAGGTGGTAGTGCACAACGTTTAAATGACTGCTACACCGTTCTAGAAGACGTATTGAAACATCAGAAACCAAAACTATTGGCGTTAGAAGCCAACACTTTATTCCGCAAGAATGCGGTTTATAACCAGGATGATTCCGTGTTGATGTGGGCAGAACAGTTATTCCCTGTACTGCATCATCACAATATCTATAAGACAATCAATCTTAGTGTTAATTTACTTGGCGCAACCAAGGAAAACGCATATGCGGATCAATGTAAAGGCTACTATGCGCGTGTGAGAATTCGTCCATATCGTGGCTCTGATCAGTATATGAAGACCAACAAGCGTGATACGACACTCTATCCGGAAACACTAGAATACTTTGAAAAGATTGCAGATCTGTGTAAGGAAAATAACGTTGAACTTATTGTGGTAAGTGTCCCTTCTCCAAAGAACTGGAGTGACGCAAGACATGATACGATTCAGGAGTTATGCAATCAGTATGATGTTACGTATTATGATTTAAATAAATTAGATAACGTGCTCGCCCTCGATTGGACAACAGATACTTTGGACCGTGGAGATCATTTGAATATGAATGGTTCAAAGAAGGTTAATGCTTATTTTGGTAAGATTTTAAAAGAGAAGTATCATATTCCTGACCATCGTGGAGAAGCGGATTACGCTATCTGGGATAAGCAGGAAGCTGAACTAAATCTATATTAAGGGGTTCTCACAAAGTGAGAACTTTTAATGTGTGACGGGCATGTCACAAACCTAACTGGTGAAAGTCCAGCCGTAGGTAGT